>CAYSEO010000031.1:5761-21452 GCA_964429885.1 uncultured bacterium | reverse complement strand
TGTGGCTGGAGTCAACTTCCCTGGCTGGATGATGAGGGGCCATGGGTTGAGCTATCGGTGGACTTGACCGGGATCGGTTCTCCCTTAAGAACCTGGTTGATCAGATCCTCGATATCGTCCTTTTGTTTCTGATCGCTCACCTGTGCGGACAGTCGGGTCAAGCGAGTGGCAATGCCCTGACGCATCTCGATGGACTGGCTCAGTTGTTCTAAGCGATTGGACTCGATCTGGGAGCTGATCAGGGTCTGCATATCCCCTTGAAACAGGGACTCCACGGTCTCCGAGAGCCGTACCAGGATCCGATAGACCACGTTGACGGAGAAGCCCCCCACTAGGGCCAACACAACTTTAGGCACATCACTCACCGGTTCCCCAGAGTTCTGATTACTGGCCAAGGGCAGGATCTCCGCCAGCAATACCCCTGAGATCATCCCCAACAGAACTCGAATAAAATAGGTGGATCCATATTTGGGATCGTAGGTCCCTTTGATGGCGTTCTCGTTGGCCTGATAGAGCAATAGGAAGGAGGCACCGATGTAGCTCACTAAGACCAGGGTCGTAGCCTCAGCAAAGTTACTCAGATCCATACGGGCAAAGTTATTGGCAGCAAGGATGATCACCAGGAGAATAATGGCGGCGACCGAGGCAATGGAGAGCCCTTGGATCAGACGTGTGCGACCTAACCACTTAAATCGCTTAGCTGACATCTCCTGTTTCTGGAGCAGGCTGAGGCTGCCGGGTGTGGCGGGTTTAACCCGCTTGGCCAGGAGGGCATGGCTAGCGATCAGTTGAGACGGGGATGTTATCATAGTATACATTCAAGCTGGCCCGATCTTGGCCGGGATCTTGTTTATCCTGAAGTAGACGGATCCTCTAGATTTTGTTTAGTCGGCCAGGTGGCACCCGCCTCAGCTGCTTTGGCATAAGGTAAGGGCAGCTGCTTGATCTGGGGATCTGTGTTTGGATCTGGAGCATAACTCCGACGACGTTTTGAGGTGCGCTCCTCCACGGTGTCTGCCGCCACAACCTCATAGAGGATCGCTTGTTTATCCGCAGAGCGCCCGCGTCGTAACACCCGCCCTAATCGTTGAATAAACTGTCGATTTGATCCAGTCCCCGCCAATAGGATGGCTATACTGGCATCAGGGACATCCACCCCCTCATCCAGAACATTAGCCACTACAACAGTTTTATAAGCCCCTTCCTTAAAGCGAGTCAGGACACCATGGCGCTCTTTGACCGGGGTTTGATGGGTGATAGCTGGGATCAATAACTCCTGAGAGATCCGGTAGACAGTCGCATTATCATGGGTAAAGATCAGGGTACGCTCAGGATAATGTTGGGCCAAGAGATCGATCAAGACTCGGATCTTGCTCTCGGTACCTAGGGCGATCCCTTTAGCCTCGTGGTGCGCCAACATGGCCCGTCGTCCCTCCGCCGATCGAGCACTCAGTTGCACAAATCGCTGCCATCCTTGTAGCCCTGCTAAGGAAAGATTCGATCGTCTCAAAAAGGCATCCCGTTGTCGGATCAGTTCCTGATAGCGAGATCGTTCCTCCTCCGAGAGATGCACCTTGATCTGCACGACTTGATGATCCGCCAGGGCTATCCCTGAGAGCTGTTCTGGAGTGCGACGATAGATCTCAGCCCCGATCAGAGTGTGAAGATCCCCATGGCGACCGTCAGCCCGCTCCGGGGTCGCCGTCAGCCCCAGCCGATAGGGTGCGATCGTATACTCAGCGATGACTCGATTGAAGTCGCTGGGCAGATGATGACACTCATCGAAGATCACCAACCCATAGCGATTCCCTAAGGTCTCGGCATGAATGGCGGCACTATCGTAGGTGGAAACCAATAGCGGCGTGCGATCACGGGATCCCCCTCCCAACAACCCCACCTCCACATCGGGAAAGGCTGCTGTCAGATGGGCATACCATTGATGCATCAGATCTAGGGTGGGCACCACCACCAAACACTCACAGTTGGTGGACTGCATCGCCAGCTGGGCCAAATAGGTCTTCCCGGAGGCCGTCGGTAACACCACCACCCCACGCCGATCCGACTGGTGCCAGGCCTGTAGTGCCTCCTGCTGATGAGCATAAGGGGTCATCTCCACCCGAGGGATCAGCTCCAGATCCGCGTAGGCTTTGGCTTGATCCTCAAACCGAGCCCGTTCCCGCGTCAGAGTCTGGATCAGGGCAGCGTAATCGGAGGCCAGGATCCGGAATCGTTCCACCCGATCATCCCAGGTGGCATAGTCGATCCAGCCCTTACCTCGGGGAGGAGGATGCAAGATCAAGGTGCCACGATCGAAGGTCAAGGTGGGGATCCGGGCCATAAGTAGATCAGCAAAAACGTTTATACAGTCTATATCGTGCGTGTCAAAGCAATTTTGCCGATCTACTTAGATAGAGATAAGGATGAGATCGGCGCTGGAATCTACCGGAGTGTAACCCAAGTGAGCGGAGCTTGAGCTAGCAGGTTTGTTCAGGCCTTAAGACTTGTCGGATCTGCTCGCGGAGCTGCTCTAAGGATCCTGAGTTATCCAACACCACGTCGGCTCGCTGGATCTTTTCTGATAAAGGCCATTGACTGTTGATCCGGTCTTTGATCTCAGTATCGGTTAACTGATCTCGTTGCCGTAATCGCTGGATCTGTTGCGGTTCAGCACATGTGACCACCCAGATCTCGGTTACTTGCTCCGTCATCTGTGCCTCAAATAAGAGGGGGATCATCACACAGATCGCCGTTTCACCTGGAGATGCCATGGTGATCTGACGGATCCGTTGTGTCATCTGATCCTGAACATAGGGATGGATCTGTTGCTCTAACCACTGGCGCTCTATGGGATCCGAGAAGACCTGATGTCCCAAACGCCTCCGATCCAAACCCCCAGCCTCATTCAAGATCTCAGGCCCAAAATGTTCGATCACTCGCTGTAAGATGGGCGATCCCTCGGCCACGGCCTCGCGGGCCAGTTGATCCGCATCAATGACCTGGATCCCCAATTCCATCAAGATCCGAGCTGCAGTGGATTTGCCGGTGCCGATCCCACCTGTGAGTCCAATGATGCGAGTTGTTGGGATCATGAGGAGCCTGAGTATACCCAGGCAATAGAGCCACCCTCAGAGTATCTCGTTAGATCCCGCTCAAGGCCCCAGATCCGCTGCTGAGAACCTGAGGCGAGTAGGTGTGGATCAGCAGTGGTAGACTACACAGGGCTGTTAAACTCACTAATGACTCTGCGCCCTGGTCTTGGATCGGTTCTGGGTCTACCAACATCAGGTTTGGCCCTGTCCCTTGGATTGAGGAGGTATTCCGTATATGGTTGCTCGACTGCAGGCTCTGATCCCCCCACCCCTCCGTCACTGGCTGCGCTCCCCTAAAGTCCCTCGGCTCCTGCTGTTTGTGATCTTGAGCCTCGGTTTACTCCTAGGGGTGGCTGCTGATCATCCTCAAGTGCAGGCCCAAACCCCAGTTTCACAGGGGGGACAGGCGATCCCGAACCCACAGCAGTTTCGAGCTCTGGAGCAACCCGAGAACCCCCTTAGCTTCCAACGGGGAGAGCAGCTATCCGCCCAGGCTGAGGCCGCCATCCAGGCCCAGAACTATGACGAGGCCACCCGTCTGCTCTTAGAGGCTTTTAATGCCTACAACGATCGATCCAACTTTCACCAGGAGATCGGCAATGTCTTCTCCGGTATCGAGAACCGGATCACGGAGGAACAGCGTAATTTGGCCCGTGAGGCAGCCCAGAAGCGGGATGAGACAGCCTTTGATCTGGCCCTGGTCTATCGAGCGGCTGGACGACCGGAGGAAGCTATAGCCCAGTTGGTGACCGTACTGTCCAGCCAAGGACCCTCTCGAGATCTCGGTCAGAGATCCTATCAGCAGCTGTTGGAGATCGGGTTTGTGACCACACCCTATCCCAGTTAGGGCCGGGGTGGATCAATTGAATGAATGGATACAGCTGCGCAAACAAGGAACGGATCTGATGGTAGTTCGAGCCGTGCGACAGTTTTGCCGTGAGCACTAGATCGCTGCTGGGAATACCAATCGTCTGAGACTGAATCTAAATCAGAGCTAATCAAAATAAAACAGGGTCACCAACTTGTGTTGTTCCTCAGCATACTCACAGGCACCCAATAAGGTCTCGCTATCATGGAAGGCAAAACAGATCAGCTGCTGACATTTACTGATGATCTCCTCATTGCACCGCTGGCTCGCCTCCGCCAAGGGCAGCTGATCGTTCTCAGGTCGCTCCACCAGATGCATCACCTGTTCCAGACTGGCCCGAGACTCCGCCGGTTGTTTCTCCAAACTCTGAGGTAGGATCACCGTCACCGACTTGACATCGGCTCGGATCGCCCCCTTGACCACTGCTAGGTTTGTGCCCGTCGCCCCAGAGGTAAGGATCTTATTGCCCGTTAAGGCCAGAGCATAGCTTAAGGTCTCGATCAGGTACTGATGACCGATGGGGACATGACGACTGCCCAGGATCGCGATCCGCTTCGGTCCCATCTGTTGGATCGCCGCTAGCTCCTGCAAGAAGGTATCGACATTGGGGGACAGATCGATGGACTGGGTCAAGGTGGAGCCTCCGCGATGAGCCTGATGATGGGGTCAGAGCCCTGGCCCATTGCTCTCGACAGATCTCGCACAGGCCAGTCAGCTTGAGGATTGTAGCAGATCTTGTGCATAACGTCACGCCACTGGATCCCTTCCGATCTGACAAGGGAGATCGATCCCCAGTCCAGCCCACCCCGGCAGATTGCGGCTACAATCACAGGCTGATGAGAGGGATCCTGCAATGAAGCGTATTATCATCGCGTCCTGTCTGATCGGAGCCGTAGTGGGTCTGTGGCCAAGTACCAGCTTTGGCTTTGGTGAACCCCGTAGTGTTCCGGAGACGAGCTTTTATTTCAACAACCTACGTTGGGGTCGCTACCCCACGGCTGTGATCGCTCGGGTGATCAATGCGAACACGGTGGTGGCAGTGATCGAGGGGGTTCCGGGTCCCTGTCTGGTCCATCTGGCAGGGATCGAGGCCCCTACGGATCAGGAACAACCCTACGATCAACGGGCGGTGGAATTGTTGCAGGAGAAGATCCTCTACCGCACAGTCAAGCTGGAAGGGGATGACTTTTTACGCAGTGACTTCGTCTCAGGCCCGGTCTCCGCCTACATCTGGCTGGAGGGAGAGCAGATGAACTCGGAGCTATTGCGAGCTGGTTTGGCCCGTGCCGTCCCTGCACCCTACACCCCTAACATCAAGTACTGGAACCATTTTCGAGGTCTAGAGGATCGGGCTCGTCAAGAAGGCTTGGGGATCTGGTCCCTCTAGCCGTAGGCGGAACTCATGGAGCTGGAGCTAGGCCAGAACTGGAGATTTCTGCCAGCGTCCCAAAGCCTCACCCAGATGTCGCAGATCCGCCATCAAGGACTCAAAGGCCCCAAAGGTTAATGATTGGGGACCATCGGAGAGGGCGTTGGTAGGATCTGGATGTACCTCGATCAACATGGCATCGGTGCCTGCAGCCAGAGCAGCCTTGCTCATGGTGGGCACCCAGGCGGATTTACCTGTGCCATGGCTGGGATCGATCACGATGGGCAGATGGGTCAAGGATCGCAACACTGGGATGGCCGAGAGATCCAGAGTATTGCGGGTGTATTCCCGATCGAAGGTGCGGATGCCCCGCTCGCAGAGCAATAGGTTCGAGTTGCCTGCCGCCAAGATGTACTCCGCTGCCATCAACCATTCCGTGATCGTGGCCGCTGGACCCCGCTTCAACATCACCGGCTTAGGTTGTGCTCCCACACGCTTGAGCAGGGCAAAATTCTGCATGTTGCGTGCCCCGATCTGGAGGATGTCTGCCACCGCCGCGATCTTGTCCACATCCGCTGTGTCCATAACCTCGGTGATGATCCCTAACCCGGAAGCCTGACGAGCTGCCGCCAGTAGATCCAGAGCACTCTCCCCATGGCCCTGGAAATCGTAGGGGGAGGTACGCGGTTTGTAGGCACCCCCCCGGAGAAACTTGGCCCCCTGGCTGGCCACCTGTTGGGCCGTCGCCACGATCATCTCCTCATTCTCCACAGAGCAGGGACCGGCCATGATCACCACAGGATGCTGCTGGCCAAAGGGCACAGGACCGTTGGGGGTATCCACTGTCACTGTCGTAGGCTCGCCGTGGCGAAACTCCAGACTGGCTCGCTTAAACTTCTTCTCGACCCGCAACACCCGCTCAATAAAGGGGCTATGCTCCTGCAGCTCCAACTCATCCAAACTGGCGGTATCCCCCACCAACCCGATCACCACCTTATGCTGGCCGACGATCTGCTCGGGGGTGAGCCCCATAGCTTTGTATTGCTGGCTGAGCCGCTCGATCTCCTCGGCGGGTGCGCCGCTCTGCATAACGATGATCATGACAATGCCTCCTGACTGTGTTGCTGACGGATCGATTCAGTCATCCGTTTCGGTTGTATCCCGATCGGCTGGGGATGCATTTCGCTTCTGAGCACCATACTCCCGCCACTGCTGGGTCAGGGTGCCCAAATTGGTCCGAAACTCCGACCACCCTAGGGCAGATCCGGGATGGGGTTCCCAGGAGGCAGAGAGGACGCCATAGCTGATGCCCACAAAGCCCAAACCAAAGCAGGTCAAGGTCTCGATCAGGGTGAAGTAGGGGGGTAGATCCACCACATCCCCCGTGATCAAGAAATAGTTGGCCACAAAGCTACTCATCCCTAGAAAAGAGGGGATCCCGCAGAACAGAGCCACTCGCCGGATCATGCGCTGACTGACAGCTTCCGGGATGTAACCAGGGGTAGGACGGGAGCCTGCGGAAGTTTCCTCGACGGGGGGATCCGGAGCTTGCTCCTGGGGGGCCTGAGGACCTGCAGTTGCAGGGGATTTGCTCGGAGCAGAGGATCGTTTGTTCTTGGTTCTCTTGCGGTTCTTGGAGGTGTTTCGGGAGGCCATAGCTTACTTTTTGACCCGGATGTTCAGCCGATCCGTCAGTTCCTTGAACTTGGCAGGGGATCCTTTGGCAATGTAGCTAAGCAGCTGCTTGCGCTTACCGATCATCATGAATAGACCCCGGCGGGAGTTGTAATCCTTGGGGTTTTGCTTGAGATGTTGGGTCAACTGCTCGATCCGATTGGTGAGAATGGCCACCTGGACATCGGCGGATCCGGTGTCGGTCTCGTGCACCTGAAACTCTGAGATAACCTGCTGCTTCTGTTCCTGAGGTAACGGCATGGGGACAGATCTTCACAAACTGCTGGACGATCATAGCATTGGTGCTCAGGCTGTGCTACATGAATAGATCTGTCTCCTGATCGACCTCTCAGCTCAGGGTGGGTGTGGTTCGGGGGCAATACTGATTTAGGACAGGTGCCCTATGGTCTCTGGTGCGGATGCTCACCCCTCCCTGGAGCAATTGCTGGCGATGTTGGACTCCGCCGATCTGGGGGATCGGTTGCGGGCGGTTAATCAAGCGCGTCCGTTGCCCCCTGAGCAGATCTTTCAGGTGCTGCAGAAGGCTAGCGGTGATTCCAGTGCCCGCGTGCGGTATGCGGCGGTCAGCCAAATAGGATCAGTGCCCTATGGGGATCCCAGTGAGCCGGTGGCTTTGTTACGGGGCCTACTGAAGGAAGATCCGGAGTTTGATGTGCGGGCGGCGGCGGCGGCCTCCTTGGGGGATCTGAAACAGCCGCAGGTATTGGAAGATCTGTTGCAGTCCTACCGGCAGGAAACCGAGTGGCTGGTGCAGTTCAGCATCATCGCGGCCTTGGGGGAGTTGGGCAATGTGGAGGCGTTTGACACCCTGGTGGAGGCGTTGACTCAAGGCAGTGATCTGACCCGGACGGCGGCGGCGGCAGCGATTGGAGATCTGGGGGATGCGCGAGGGATCGAGGTGTTGCAGAACTATCTGACGGATG
Organism: uncultured bacterium; assembly: GCA_964429885.1. Classification (GTDB taxonomy): domain Bacteria; phylum Cyanobacteriota; class Cyanobacteriia; order Thermostichales; family Thermostichaceae; genus CAYSEO01. The sequence goes on along the minus strand of CAYSEO010000031.1, from coordinate 13,508 downwards.
AGGATTGGCAGTTGCGGTATCGAGTGTGTTTGTCCTTAGAGAAGATCGGTGGGGAGGCGGCGCGTCCAGGGTTGGAGCAGTTGACTCAGGATCCGGTAGAGCAGGTGGCCACTCAGGCCCAGGAGGCGTTACAAAAGTTGGGCTAGAGATCTGGATTATGCTTCAGAATGTGGATGCTCACCCCAGTCGGATCTCATGCAGTAACGTCCAGTTCCATAGCCCTTGGTGAGGATGCCATAGAATCCATAGGAGGGGACTCTTGCTTTTGCTCACACCACGGACTCACCCTAAGTAGATCAGCAAAAACGTTTGTACAGTCTATATAGTGCGTGTCAAAGCAATTTTGCCGATCTACTTACCTGTCCATCTGTGACCCCCTACTCGAAGCTTGTGGCGATCGTCAACCCTGCTGAGCCCAGTGATCTAGGACTGCTGACCATTGCCCACGGAAGGGCGGACCCCTGATAAACTTGGCTTGATGCGAGGGAGATGCTGATGTTGTTTGGACGCATGAGTGGGATCCTGTTGCACCCAACCTCATTGCCTGGTCCTTTTGGCATTGGGGATCTGGGGCCAGAGGCCTACCGGTTCGTCGATTTTCTAGCGGATAGTGGCCAACAGCTTTGGCAGGTCCTGCCCTTGGGTCCTACCGGCTGGGGCAACTCCCCTTACATGTGCTTCTCCGCCTTTGCAGGCAATCCCCTATTGATCAGCCCCGATCTGTTGGTGCGAGAGGGATGGTTAGATCCTGATAGCTGGACAGCCCTGCCAGAGTGGCCCCACATGCAAGCCTCCTTCGCGGGTCGAGTGCCCTACGATCTGGTGATCCCATTCAAGTTCTCCCTATTGCATCAGGCCTGGCTGACCTTCCGAGATCGGGCCACGGAGGAACAAAAGGCGGAGTTCGCCCGCTTCTGTGAAGATGAGAGCTATTGGCTGGATGACTATGCTCTGTTTATCACCCTCAAGGACGAGTACCAGGGGGGAGAGTGGATGGATTGGGAGCCTCCCCTAGCCCGGCGGGAGCCTGAGGCGCTGAGACAGGCTGAGCAAGACTATGCCGATCTGATCGCGGAACGGAAATTCCTGCAGTTTGCCTTTGCGAAACAATGGCAGGCGCTCAAGGCCTATGCCAACGGGTTTGGCATCTCGGTCATGGGAGATCAGCCCATCTATGTGGCCCAAAATAGCGCTGATGTCTGGGCTAATCGCCATCTGTTCTATCTGGATCTGGAGACGGGCCGACCCCAGTTGGTCTCCGGTGTGCCCCCCGATTTCTTCAGTGAGACTGGGCAACGCTGGGGTAACCCGCTGTACAACTGGGAGACCCTCAAAGAGCGCCGTTACGATTGGTGGGTCTCCCGCATGCAGGCCATCTTCAAGACGGTGGATTGCGTCCGGATCGATCATTTTCGGGGGTTTGAAAGCTTCTGGGCTGTTCCTGGTGAGTCCCCGACCGCCATCGATGGCCACTGGCGGCAGGGACCCGGGGCTGATTTCTTCAACATTTTACAGGAGGAATTGGGTGAGATCCCGGTGGTGGCGGAGGATCTGGGGGATATCACTCCAGAGGTCCTGGAGCTGCGGGACCAGTTCAACCTACCGGGCATGAAGATCCTGCTGTTTGCCTTTGGGGGGGGACCTGGTAATCCTTATCTGCCCCACTGTTTCACCCAGAACTGCGTCGTCTACACGGGCACCCACGACAACAACACGGCGGTGGGCTGGTACTACGAACAGATCTCTGAGGCGGAGCGGCAGGCTGTGCTCCATTATCTGGGGGCCTTGGGTCCAGAGGGCATTCATTGGGATCTGATCCGGATCGCCATGATGTCGGTGTCGGATCTGGCGATCATTCCCCTGCAAGATGTCATGGGTCTGGGGGCGGATTCCCGCATGAACTATCCTGGCACCAGCGAAAACAATTGGGCCTGGCGATTCACGGGGGAGATGTTACATGAGTGGTTGGTGAACAAGCTGGCGGATACCACCGTTACCTATGGCCGGATCCCAGAGGATAAGCTGTACGGCAACCGCGATCGATTGCGACAGCTGGGGGGCTGGGTCTGGAGCTCTTAACTCATGCTTTGAACAGAGACCTGAGAGACCTACGATCGTCTCCCTCGATGGATGAGTTTTCCATAGGCATCAATCGTTCCACTGCAGCTTTGAACTCTGGGATCACCTCAGCGGGCCACTGTCCTTCCCCTCGCCGACCTGAATGTAGCTGCAAATAAAGCTGGTAATGGTGGGGAAAACCTGTGGCGATCAAGGTCAATCTCTCCGTCTGGTGCTCCAGAGTGATCGACTCCTCCTCCATCAGATGGGCTTGAGCCGCCTGCAGATCCGCCTGTAGCTGTTGCAAGCCCCGACCCAGATCCTGCCATTCCGCCTCCGTCAGCTCCAAGGCCCAGGTCTCTGAGCCCACCAAGGCCGTGTAGGGGGGATCTTGAGGTCGCCGACCCACGCGCCAACCCTCCCCCCGCAACAGTTGAGACTGCTGCATCGCCATCTGCTCTGGGGTGAGATCGGACATGGTTAAGTGGATCGTCAAAAACGTTTATATAGACCCTTCCTGCATGTCAAACCAAGTTTGCCGATCTGCTTACCCCTAGCGGGCCTGATCTGCTTTATAGGCGGCCCATCCCCCGTAATGAGAGATATCGGGCCATTGGTATTGATCGATCAATTCCTTGGGATAGAGCATGGCTGTGGCCGTCTCCTCCCCTTCCAGTTGCACTTGGGTGGGATACATGTGGGGGGGCTCTGTGGCGAGCAGATGATCATATTGTGTCTGGGTCAACTCATAGAGCTCACCTCGGATCGAGACACCTCCCTCAGCCACCGGATAGATGCCGGGATGCCAGCCTTGCTCCACGGAATGCAAGCGATATAGAGGTTGGGTGGAGATCTCTTTAATGAACTGGGCGGACTGCAGATTGTGATGATCGGGCTGTCCCCGTAGGGCCGATCCACAGATAAAGAATCGGTAGGTTGATGTCTCTGTCATCCTAGTCTCACCCCATGCCTATGTTCCTGATCCTAGTCTCCTTGGGGATATTCCTCCCATAACGGGGTTCGCTGTCGGAGGCTGGTGAACCCGCCGCCCCCCAGGATCAGATGATCAAGCACGGGGATCTCCAGGAGCTGTCCAGCCTGCAGCAGTTGACGGGTCAGGTGAATATCCTCAGGACTGGGATCCAGATTACCAGAGGGATGGTTATGGGCGATCAGGACCCGAGCCGCCCCCTGGCGAATGGCAGTTTTGAAGGTCTCACGGGGATGGGAGAGGGTCTCGGTGGCCAAACCTTTGGTAATGATCTGTTGGCCGATGAGGCGGTGTTTGATGTCCAGTAGGATCACCGCGAAATGTTCTTGAGGATCCCAGGTGAGCTCACCGCTCAGCACTGCAGCAGCGGTCTCAGGGGAGTCGATCACGGTGCGCTCTGTAGGGCGAGCTAGAAAGACACGGCGGCCCAACTCGATCGCCGCCAGGATGGTAGCTGCCTTGGCGGGTCCTACCCCGTCCACCTGGATCAGTTCCGCCGAGCCCACCTCCCGCAACATGCTCAAGGGATCGGCACCATGTTGACCCAGTTCTGCCAGTAACAATTGGCCTAGTCCCACCGCCGACAACTTGCCAGGCCCCTGCCCGGTGCCCAACAGGATCGCCAGTAGCTCCGCATTGGCCAAACTTCGGGATCCTTGAGTCAACAGCCGCTCTCGCGGTCGCTCACTGAGGGGAATGTCGGCGATCCGTAAGGCGTACTGGCCCATTGCTGGGATCTTTATAGGGGACTGATTGTTGTGATTATCTCTGATCTGAGGGTCCGGATCCAGAGGTGTCGATCATGATGTCTGTCTGTGGGGTCTGTGGGTAAGATCCGTGAGGCAGCCACCAGGATCCCGAATGCCTTACGACAACACCTGTAAGTTCCTGGCAGAAACCTACCCGGCTGACTTTGCCACCTGGCTGTTGGGTGCCCCTGTCCCCCTAACGATCCTCGACCCCACCGAGGACGTCATCAGGGAATCAGTCATGGTCCAAAGTTGGTTGGCTGAGGGAGAAGCCAAAGGAGAAACCGAGGGGAAGATCAAAGCCACCACTCGGATCGCAATTAACTTGCTGCGTGAAGGTCTTGATCCTCAGGTAGTCGCCAGAAACACCGGCCTGTCCCTAGAACAGATCCAACAGCCCCAAGCCCAGCTCGACGACGAATGAGCAAGTGATCCCAAAACGAAGCCAGGAAGCTTAGATCTGCAGATCTGGGTGCAGTGAATGCTAGACGAGACTCATGCACATCTAACTCTCCTATCACATTTACTCGGATCATGTGGCGATCTTCAACCCGGCTGAGCAAAGTAACCTAGGACTACTGCCAGACTTGAGAACTTGACGACCTGAACCCAACGTCCTTTCATTCCTAACTCAGGATCCGCTCAACTGAACTTGCTTTCCTGAGAGTGAGGATCTTCATCGAGTGAATCTCGCCATGACCACTGCCTCTGATTCCACCTCTACTCTCACTCCTATCTCAGCTCGGTCTACTGTGATCCTGGCGGGCTGTGGCTATGGGGCGATCGAATCCCTACGGCAACTCCAAGGGTTAGCCAAGGTGATCGCCATCAATCCCTACCCCTACATCGTCAACTCCGGCATGACCACCCGGCTGTTGAGCGGTCAGTTCTCGGAGGAGATGGTCAAGATCCCGCTGTTGGAGCACATCCAGGCCACGGGTGCGGAATATTTACAGGGCAAAGTAACTCGGATCCGGCCCCAACAAAACGGCCTTTGTGTGGAGAGGGAGGGTCGATCCCTAACATTGCGCTACGATCTGCTGCTGGTGAATGTGGGCCGAGAGGTCGCTACCCATGAGGTGCCGGGGGTGGAACAGGCCTTTCGGGTGCGCCCTATGCAGAACCTGATGGCGGCACGGGACCAGGTCAAACGCTGCTGGCGGCAGGCTCAAATGGGAGATCGCACCCCAGGCTTGCTCAACTTCATCATTGCTGGAGGAGGGTTCTCCGGTGTGGAGCTGGTGGGGGAGCTCTACGATCTCTGTCGGCAACTGAGTCGAGAGACCGGGATTCCCCTGGCCAAGGCACGATTGATCTTGGTGGCTCGTCGTCAACCGGCAACGGAGGTCTCCCCTCGGTTTAGCCAACTGGTGAATCAGTCGTTACACAACAATGGCATCGAGATCCTGACCCCAGCCGAGGTGGTCGCCATCGCTCCAGACTCCGTCAGCGTTCGATCTGGCTCAGCAACGGAACCTACCCTGATCCCCTGTCTCACCTGCCTTTGGGCTGCGGGGCTACGGGTGCCTGCCTGGTTGAGTCAGTGTGGTTTGCCGACAGCGGAGGATGGATCCTTGCGAGTGGATCAGACCTTGCGAGTGGAAGGGACCCACAACATCCTGGCCATGGGGGACTGTGCCACCTTCTTGAGACCGGCATCGGAGGATCCCCCTCAGCCTTTACCGAAGATCGGGGTCTATGCAGTGCGAGCAGGTCCGGTGGCGGCGGAGAATCTGGCTCGTTGGGTACAGGGTCAGCCTTTGCGATCCTTTCAACCACAGTCCTCCGTCTTCATCAGCGTCACGGTGGGGAACCGAGTGGCGGTGATGCAGAAGGGGGGGTTTGTTTGGCGGGGCTGGATCGCCACCTTCCTAAAAAATCTGTTTGATTGGCTTTACATGCGCAAACTCAAGTCGGTGCGTTGGCAGGATTTCTTCTACTAAAAGATCGTATGATCCAGATCGCAGTGATGGAGATGATCCACGATGGCGAGATCCTGGCAGCAGTTCTTCGACGATCATGCTCCCCACTACATGGAGAACGTCTTCACCCAAAATACTCCCTTTGAAGTTGACTTTTTATTGGAGGAACTGCAGATCTCACCCGGATCTCAAATCCTGGACGTGGGCTGTGGGACAGGACGCCATGGGATCGAGCTGGCCCGCCGGGGGTACCGGGTGACGGGAGTGGATCTATCTGCGGGCATGTTGGCGGAGGCCCAGAGAGTGGCAACGGAGGCCGGGGTAGAGGTGACCTGGATCCAGGGGGATGCGACGCAGTTAAGCTCCCATGTCTTGGCAGCAGGCTTTGATGCTGTGATCTGTCTCTGTGAGGGAGCCTTTGGATTGTTGGGCACCCAGGATGATGCTCTGGAGCAGCCGTTGGCGATCTTACAGGGGATCAATCATGCTCTGAAACCCGGTGGTCAGTGCGTGTTGACGGTTCTCAACGGTTTTGCCTTAGGTCGCAGGTACAGTCAAACCGATGTGGAGCAAGGCCGCTTCGATCCCCTCACCCTTTCGGAGATCTCGGAGTGGGATCCGGGGGAAACCGGGACTGTCTATCTACGAGAGCGGGGCTTTGTCCCCACCGAGCTGACCTTACTGCTGCGGATGGCAGGCTTGAGGGTGATCCAGATCTGGGGCGGTACTGCCGGTAACTGGCGACGGGGACCTCTAGAGCTGGACGAGATCGAGATCATGGTGATCGGGCAGGCTCCTTAGAGACCGCTCAGGGTTTGGCGGGAAATAGGTATTTATTGTATTGCCATACAGGAATACAGTGATATACGCTGATTATAGTCAAAACACGAATAGTCAAGGAGCGATCAGAGGAGGTCTTGACAGTATCGATGTCAGCCTACTTGGGATCGGATCGAGTCGAGATCTGGGCTAGTAGGAACTTCAGATCCCGCTCCTCAGCATTGAATATCTATGAACTGAATCCAGCTGCCAACCCCTGGAAGAGGATGTATGTGGTCTCTGTTGACAACGATCAAGCAAAAATTAGTCTGGTCCATCCCCATCGCCATGGTGGTTGGGATCGGATTTGGGGCATGGGTGGATGCGGGGTTTCTGAGGGTCTTGATCATTCCCCTCACGTTTCTGATGGTGTATCCCATGATGGTGAATCTACAGTTGAATCGGTTGCTATCACGGGACTCAACCCGAGTGCAGTTGATGGCTCAGCTGATCAATTTCATCGTGATCCCCTTCTTTGCCTTCGGCATCGGCAAGCTATTCTACTCCGATCAGCCTCTGATCCTATTGGGGTTATTGTTGACCTCGCTATTGCCCACCAGTGGTATGACGATCTCATGGACTGGATTTGCGCGAGGCAATCTCAATGCGGCGGTCCAGATGACAGTGGTGGGGTTGATTCTCGGATCCATTGCCACACCGTTTTATGCTAAATGGTTGATGGGAGCTGTGATCGAGATCCCTTTAGCACAGATCTTTCGTCAGATCGCGATCATCGTCTTCTTACCCATGATCTTGGGCTGGCTCACTCGCAAGCTGTTGATCATCACCTTAGGGAAACAGGAGTACCATCAGAACCTCAAGTTTAAGTTTCCCTCCCTCTCAACATTGGGGGTGATCGGGATCGTGTTCGTGGCCATGGCGTTGAGAGCCAATACCATTCTCGCTCAGCCTCTGCAGGTTCTGACCTATTTCCTGCCGTTACTGATCCTCTATTCCTTTAACTTTATGTTGAGTACGGCGGTAGGCCGAGCTCTGTTCAAACGGGAGGATGCGATCGCTTTGGTCTATGGCACGGTGATGCGAAATCTGTCTATTGCTTTGGCTCTAGCCATGATGGTGTTCCAAGAAAAAGGATCTGAGATCGCTTTGATCATCTCGATGGCCTACATCATTCAGGTGCAATCTGCCGCTTGGTTCGTGCGGTTTACCGATCGGGTTTTTGGTCTTCCCTTAGCCCCGTCTCAAGA
>CAYSEO010000031.1:0-5661 GCA_964429885.1 uncultured bacterium | reverse complement strand
GGTTCGTGCGGTTTACCGATCGGGTTTTTGGTCTTCCCTTAGCCCCGTCTCAAGAGCCAGCTCCCAGATCCTGATCCCAGATCCTGATCCCAGATCCTGATCCCAGATCCTGATCCCAGATCTCTGTTTGGATCGGAATCAATTGACGTTGGCTCATCATTGACTCATCCCTGACTTTAGGAGCATAGGATTATGGCCCATGTTGTTGTCATCGGAGCTGGTTTAGGGGGGTTGCCCACGGCTTATGAACTGCGACATTTCCTGCCTGCGAAACACACCGTTACATTGATCTCAGATCGACCTCAATTCACCTTCATCCCTGGCCTGATCCGAGTGGCTTTAGGGTTGGCCAGTCTGGACTCAATTCAGCTGGAGCTCAGATCCCTAACTCAACTACGAGGGATCCAATTCATCGAGGGGCGAGTGGTCCAACTGGATCCTCATCATCAACAGATCATCATGGCCGATCAACAGGTGATCGATTATGACTACGCCGCCATTGCCACAGGCGCTAGCCTCGATTTTTCTCAAGTTCCAGGTTTGGGTCCTCACAGTGGATTTAGCCAATCCGTCTGTACCCCTGATCATGCTCTACAGGCTCATGCTGCTTGGCAAGAGTTTCTCAAGGATCCAGGTCCATTGGTGGTGGGTGCGGCCCCAGGGGCAGGCTGTTTTGGTCCCGCCTATGAGTTCCTATTGATGGCTGAGTGGATCCTAAGGTGCAAAGGATTACGGGATCAGGTGCCAATCACCTATATAACGCCGGAGCCCTATGTGGGTCATTTGGGGATCAGTGATGTTAAAAATGCCCAAAAGCTGACCACTCGTCTCATGGAAAGGCGCGGCATTGAGATCATCAATAATGCAGCGATCCAGCAGGTTGACTCTGATCAGGTTACCCTTGCCAATGGTCGTCAGCTCCCGATGCGATACAGCATGATCTTACCGGCTTTCCAAGGAGTTGACTTTGTTCGTCAACAGGCTGGACTGGGCAACTCAAAAGGATTCATTCCTGTTACCGAGACATTTCGACATCCCAAGTTCCACTCGATCTATGCCCTAGGTGTGAGTGTGGCCCTGGAACAACCGGAGAAGACTGTGGTGCCAATCAGTTTACCCAAAAGTGGCGAGATGACGGAGGCCATGGGGGTGGCTGTGGCCCACAACATTGCAGTAGAATTGGAAGCAATCCGATCTCCTTTACAAACCCCCACCCTAGAGGCCCTTTGTTTTGCTGAGTTTGGTGAAACGGGAATCGCTTATATTGCAGCTCCCGTGCTTCCAGATCCAAATACAGGCAAACGCCGCTATTCCTATGCCGTTCAAGGCGCTTGGGTGAATGGGGTCAAGGCTGCCTTTGAATGGTACTTCCTGATCAAGATGCGGATGGGCTTAGGTCTACCCTGGTTTGAGAATTTGGGTTTGAAGCTGCTCTTTGGCCTCTCCCTCTTAAAACCAATTGAGGGATCCTCTGATCCCCCTAATCGGGTTAGGCAAGATCGAGGATCTGGCTCTTTTCTTCAATAGCGATCGATACACCATTCAGACCCCATCAGCGAAACATGATGAACATGAACACCTCACTTTTGACACCAATGATCAGGTTCCTTGCTTCTCTTCTCCTTAGCTTGTATTGGCTCTTCTTGTCCCCTTGGGTGATGCTGCCTTCCCAAGCTATGCCGACTACGTTCTCTTCCCCAGATTTGGCTGGTTCTGCTCAGATGAACTCAGGCGAACCGATCGACTCTGAGGTTGATCACTATCTGACTGAGCTCCCCAAGAAGTTCTGGGCACTCCGAGATGTTGACTCACTCCGGGAACAGATTGAACACCAGTCTGTAACTGTGATCGATGTCCGCGAGTTCTCTGAGTATGAATCAGGTCACATTTCCTCTGCCATCAACATCCCACTCCGGACCTTGACCCAAAATCTCTCTCAGATCCCTCAGGATCGTCCAGTTGTCTTGTACTGCTCCTCTGGTTACCGATCGGCAATGGGGGTCATGGCCTTGCATCTGCTGGGCTTCGAGAATGTCCAAGGATTTCCTCCCAGCATCCAAGGATGGATAGCTCACGGAGAAATTGTAGAAGGCCCTGCAGCTTAATCTGGAAAACCTGTGTTCTTACCATTTAGGAGATCGATCATGTCACACACCCTTCCCTTTGAACTGGATCCTCCCTCTCTGCCTCGGCGGAAACTGTTGAATTTCCTCATGGGCTCTACCCTGGCGGCTACGGCCGGATCGGCTCTTTACCCGGCCATGAAATACCTGATCCCGCCAACGGAGACTCAGGCTGATGGCTCGATCCTGGCCAAGGATAAGTTGGGTCATGTCATCCCTGCTGCCCAGATCTTGGCTGAGCCCCCTGGCACTCGCGCCCTGGTGGCCGGTTTAGCTGGGGAACCCACCTATTTGACGGTGAGAGAAGATGGCAGTTTAGATCCCATGGGGATCGTCAACAACTGTACCCATCTGGGTTGTACCTTTCCTTGGAATCCGGTGGATGAACAGTTTCAATGTCCCTGTCATGGATCTCGTTTCGCTGCTGACGGCACTGTGATCCGAGGACCTGCCGCCCTTCCCTTGAAGCTGACTCAAGTTGAAGTACAGGAGGGTTTCATTCGTCTCTCTCCCTGGACCGATCGAGATCCACGTACTGACGCATCCCCCTGGTGGATCTAACCATGCAACACTCACCCTTGATGATGACTCACCCTTCTCAAAAAAAACTATTCACAGAGCTCACTCCCCAGCAGTTTCTGTTTCTGCCTCCCCAGCAGCGCCCGCTCTTGATCGATGTTCGGACTCGGTTGGAATATCTCTCTGGTCATGCCCCTGGAGCCATCAATCTCAGTCTTGATCGGATCCTGTTGGGCGGCCTGATTCCAGTTCTACGTCGCTGGATCTGGCCTGATTGGCTCAATCAGATGCCCAAAGATCATCCCATTGCTGTCGTCTGTTTATCAGCGCATCGCAGTCCGATTGCGGCCAAGATCTTGACTCAATTGGGTCTCACCGAGATCTTTAATCTTGCCGGTGGCATGTTGCGATGGAACCACTTGAACTTGCCGATCCATAAGGGATGGGATCCCTAGCTTGATCCGGATTCCTACCCTTGCCTCACATCACCAATCACAATTGGAGCACCTTTATCATGCACCAGATCGTTTTCCAGGAAAAGTATCCCGTGTTCTATCTGGAAGTGGAGAAGCAAGAAACCACGTTTCAGACCGTGCCTGAGATCATCAACTACTTCAAGGATAAGATTGAGGCCCATGATGTGGCCCGCCACATTGGCATCTTTGATCACTACACCCATACCCAGCAACTGTCTCAGGGCGAGATCAACCCGGAGATCCTGGATGCCCAGTGCATTCTATTCTGCTTTGGGATCAAACTTCCCTCTCCTCGGGTGATGTCTGTGCGGCCTCGCTCCATTGGGGTGTGTGAGTTGGCAGATCGGTTCACTATCGACTTTCTGGAAGCCCCCATGCCCGTTGCCAATCAAGCCATGGAGACCTGGGCTCATGGCGTGCTCAACAGGGTTCCGGGTTAGATCGAGATCGCTCCACGGGTTTTCGGGTTGCTCTGATCTCAGATGCAATACTGGTAAGATATGGGCTCCGCCGGATCCCCCCGCCGTCAACCGCATCCTAGCCATGGTCACCTCCACCTCCCTCATCCAGCTGCTGACCCATGAGATCCAAGCCGGGATCCGACGGGCCACTGAGGCGGGTCAATTGGGAGCCCTCACCGTTGATCAGCTGGATCAGCTCCAAATCGTGGTGGAGATCCCCAATGATCTCACCTACGGGGATTACGCCTGTCCTAGCGCTTTAGCCATGGCCCGACTCTGCCGTCAATCCCCAGCTCAGATCGCTCAAACGATCGCCGATGCCTTTGCCTTGCCCGATGTGGAGGTGAGCGTCGCGGGTAAAGGGTTCATTAACTTCCGCCTGGGGCCAACCTTTATCGATCAGCGTCTGCAGGAGCTCCTGGATCTGGGGAAGGACTATGGCAAGACCCGGACCGATAAGCCCGAGCGGATCCTGTTAGAGTTCGTCTCCGCCAACCCCACCGGGTTTCTGCATGTGGGCCATGGGCGCTGGGCAGCGGTGGGATCTACCCTCGCCCATCTGTTGACCTGGACCGGACATCATGTCGATACGGAATTCTACATCAATGATGCCGGTAATCAGATGCAGTTGTTGGGCCAGAGTTTGCAGGCCAGAGTCAAGCAGGTGCAGGGGGAGAAGGCCGATCTGCCAGCAGGGGGCTATGAGGGGACGGTCATGATCGATATGGCTCACCAATTGCTACAGGAAGTGGAGCAAGGATCCCTATCCATGCCCACCACCCCACAGGAGTTCACCGATTACGCCTACCATGGCTTTCTCAAGATCCATCGAGACACCTTACATCAGTTTCAAACGGATTTTGATCAGTGGTTTAGCGAGCGTCGGTTACATGCCCCAGATCCACAGACCCAGCAGAGCGCCATCGATCAAACCCTCCGGGATCTAGAGGACAGAGAGTTTCTCTACCGAGCCAAGGCACCCCGTCAAGATGAGCCCAAGCCAGAGTCTGAGGAGGCCGTTTACTTCAAGACCGCTGATTTCGGAGATGACAAAGATCGGGTGGTGATCAAAGGAGACGGATCCCGCACTTACCTGGCTGCGGACATTGCCTATCACCGAGATAAGGTGAGCCGAGGTTATGAACGACTGATCAATATCTTGGGATCCGATCACCATGGTTATGTGTCTCGACTGCAGGCTGCGGTGGGAGCGTTTACAAACGAGGTGACTCTGGAGGCGATCATTGGTCAATTCGTCAAGCTATTGAGGACGGATCCGGAGACCGGCGAGAAGGTTGAGGTGAAGATGTCCAAACGGAAAGGGGAAGGGGTTACGGTTAATGATCTGATCGAGGATGAGGAGATCGGGGTGGGAGTCGATGCGGCCCGCTGGTTTCTGTTGACCAACTCCATGGACAGCATCATCAACTTCGATCTGGATCTGGCTCGTAACCGGCAAACCTTGGATAACCCAGTGGTCTATGCCCACTACAGCCATGCCCGCTGTTGTACCCTACTGCGTCGGGTGGCCGCGGAGAAAGGGACGGATGTTCAAGCTAGAGTCTCGCTCCTCAACCCAGAAGGAGATCTGATCTTCGAGAAACCTGAGGAACGGATCCTCGTGATGCAACTGATCGCTTGGCCGGATGAGATCAAACAAGCCGCCGAGGAGAGAGCTCCCCATAAGATCATTCGGTATATTCAAGGATTGGCCAGCAGCTTCAACAAGTTCTACGACGAATGCCGGATCTTTCCCATTGTGGACTCGGATCCCCCCTTAGCGATGGCCAGATTGCAGCTGGTGAAGGCAACTCGTCAGGTGCTCTACAACGCCCTCACTGGGATCTTGGGGATCTCGGCTCCTGAGTCCATGTAAGTCTGGTGGGTAGTCCTAAAGCTACCTCCTCGTAGGCCAACCAGAAATCTGTATATGCCACTGCACATTGCCGATACACTCCTGGCAGTGATTTCCACAATCCTCTTGCTCCTTCTCGATCTCGAGAACCAACATGAACTCCAACAATCTCTGCGACAAGTCGCCGCTACGCCCTGCGGGCACGCAAGCGAAGGCGCGTTACGCTT
>CAYSEO010000030.1:0-21505 GCA_964429885.1 uncultured bacterium | reverse complement strand
CCTCCGACACCTTGGACCGGAACCAAGTGCTCTAGTCCACTGAGCTACGAGGGCTGAGTGCATCAGTCATCTACTGTAGCAGGTCTCTCAGGTCTCTGCCAAGTGGACGAAGGAACGGCGGTGGTGACGGGTGATCCCCAGCACCTGTAAAGCCTGGCGATGTTGGGGTGTGCCGTAGCCCACATTCGTGCCCCAGCCATAGCCCGGGAATCGCCCCTCCAACCGCCGCATCCAGCTGTCTCGGGTCACCTTGGCCAGGATCGAGGCCGCTGCAATGGACAGACATTGGGCATCTCCCTTGACGATCGCGGTCTGGACCTCCCCCAGCTCCGGCACCCGCAGCCCATCCACCAGAACATGATCGATGGTCCCGACTCGCCGTAGAGCCCGCTCCATAGCCAGAGCCGTGGCTCGCCGGATATTGATCCGATCGATCTCCTGGGGAGTAGCCGCCCCGATTCCACTGGCTAGGGCCACCTGTTGAATGATCGGCACCTGAGCCTCCCGTTGGGTGCGGGATAACTGTTTGGAGTCCCGGATCCCTGCCAACCTCTGCAGCTCTACCGTCTGGGGCAAGATCACAGCAGCAGCCACCACACACCCTGCTAGAGCCCCCCGTCCCACCTCATCCACCGCAGCCACCCGTTCCAGTCCCTGAGACCACAGGGAGCGCTCCTGATCCAGGGTAGGAGCTGGGAGAGGCACCCGTTTTACCGCAGACTTGCCCCTAGCCATCTTCCCGAGGTTGAGAGGATCGGCGGCGCCGTGAGGCTGGGGGAGATTGCTGTTCTGGCACCAGGATCGGCTCTGGAGGGGGACCGAATAGAGATCCCTGCTCCATGGTGGGGGAGGGATCTAAGGGGATCCCCGGTGTGGGCTCCTCCGGATCAACGGCTGAGGATTCCGAGGGGTCCGCCGCTGTGGAATGGGTGATCAGAGGGGCTTCCTCGGTGGGCTCTTGTGGATCTGGGGCTTTGATCTCTAGATCTGGGGTTTGGGGTTCAGGCTCGGGAGATCTAGGGGCTGGGAATGGCTCTGGGGTAGCCGGAGGCTCAGCCTCAGCGCTGGGGGTGGGATCGGCTTGGAGCTGACCGGGCAGACAGACGGAGACCTGGGTATCTCGACCCGCTGATCCCACCTGACCCTTGAGCAATAGGGGGGAGAGCCCCATCTCGGAGTACACTCGCTGCTGCAGTGGGGTCATCTCCACCTGGATCAGCCGCCGGGGACCCTCTCGGAACCGGCCTGATTCCCGTTCGATCTCCGTTGAGCGCTCCTCTCCGCTATCCTCAGAGCTGCGACTGCGACCCTCCCCCCAGCCACTCTTGCCTCGACCCTCACTGCGGGGTCTGACCCGCTCTCGCTCTCGACTACTGCTCTCCTCAGTGTCCCCAGAGCTTGCCCCAGCGCTTGCCCCAGAGCTCAAGATCGGTTTCGGCGATCCTGTCTCCAGAGGTGTCTCCTCAGATCCAGACTCTGGCTCACTGGCTCGATCCCCGCGACGATAGGGGCTAGGCCCCCCCGATCGACCCCCCCGAGGCCGGATCGAGGTGCGGGATCCCCCATTGCGCTCTCGACCCCCGGATCCAGTACTGGAGGCCCCATCCCCAGGGGCAGGAATATCCTTCAACATCAGCGGAGCCGAGCGATTCGGATCCATGATCGAAGTGCCTTGATCGTGCTCCCCCCCCGGCAGATAGGCCAACAGTCCCAGTCCATCACAGGTGGGACACTTGCGTCCAAACAGCTCGTAGAGGCTCTGTCCCTGACGCTTACGGGTCAGCTCTACCAATCCCAATTCCGATAACTGAGCGATCTGAGGGGTGGCCTTGTCCTGGTTGATGGCCTTATTGAAATGCTCGATCACCTGCTGCTGATCCTGGCGGGAGTCCATGTCGATGAAGTCCACCACGATCACCCCGGCGATATTGCGGAGCCGGAGCTGCCGGGAGATCTCCGTGGCTGCCTCGCAGTTGGTCCACAACACCGTCTCACGGGAGGTGGCGGACTGGGTGAAGGAGCCGGAGTTGACATCGATCACCGTCAGGGCCTCCGTGGGCTCGATGATGATGTAACCTCCAGAGGGCAGATCGACTCGAGGTCGTAGGGCTTGGCGAATGGCGGCATTGACTCGGTAATATTCCAGGATCGCCTGCGGATCCCGATGGGCATCCACCACCACACCAGGGGGCATCTGGTTCTGGTTCCAGGACTGGAGAAACTGACGGACCCGCTTGGCCCCTTCCGGAGAATCCGTCACGATCCGGTTGACATCCGTAGAGTAGGTGTCCCGTAGCACCCGTTGGATAAAGTCATGATCCCGGTTAAGCAGCTTGGCCTCCTTGGCCTTCTCCTGCTCTTGAAGGATGCCCTCCCACTTCTTCACCAACTCCTTCAGATCCTCGCTGATGGCCTCATCCGCCACCCCCTGAGCCTCTGTCCGCAGCACCAAGCCCATCTGCACCGGCTTGATCAGGATGGCCAGAGATTTGAGCCGGTTGCGTTCCTCCGGATCCTTGAGCCGCTTGGAGAGCTTCACCCCGCGACCATAGGGCCAGAGCACCAGATACCGTCCTGGGAGTGAGACCTCCCCCGTCAGTCGAGGTCCCTTATTGCCGGTGGGCTCCTTCATCACCTGCACCAGCACCTTCTGTTGTGGCACCACCAGCTCGGTGATCGGGACACTACCCCGCTTTAACCGAATCGGCCCCAGATCGCTGACATGAATAAACCCATTGCGTTCCGAGTTGCCAATATTGACAAATGCGGCATCGATGCTGGGCAGGACATTCTCCACAACGCCGGAGTAGACATCGCCGACCTGATGATCCCCACTGGCTACCACCAGCTCCTGGATCTGTTCTTCAGAGAAAACAGCGGCAATTCGATGCTGCTCAGCAATGATGATCTGCCTTGGCATGTAAAGTCCTCGCGTATGAGCACAATCGATACACCTCAGATCCGCCCCGACTGCGACTTCACTCCCAGGGGATAAGTCGTTTCAGCATGAAGGTTCCTTTCAAATTAAGGAGGATTCCGTCTGAGGATCTCTCTCGGCATCAGCCTGTGATCTAACCGCCACCCCTGGAAAAATGCAGTACTGAGCAGAGCACAGGAAGGAACTCAGCACCGGATCGTCGGGTTCAACATAGATCTAGGCTATCCAACCCGTCCGATGCCTAAGGGAGGCCAGGGAAGCACCGCAGCGCGGTTGATGAGTGGATAGTTCGTAGAAACTCCTGTGTCCCCTGCACGTCAAGGCCGGTGGTCTCTCAGTTGCGTGTAGGGCGTGATGATGCAGTGATTCTGATCAGAGGCGCTTGCCACTACTCAACTCAATACCCTGAGCCTACATGAGGCAATCCAAGGATACCAAGTATTGGACTGATTATACCCTTTGGCCTTGGTGTTTGTGCAAGCACCCCCCGATCTGAGGGATCTACGGGATCAAACCGCCAGGGCGGGGCTGATCGCTTCCAGGACCAATCGGATCCGTTCCGCTGCCCTGAGCTGGATGGAGTAGCCGCAGCCCGCCACGCTCTGCACCATCTGGACTACCTGTTTGGGCTGGAGGAACGATCCATCATTACGACAACAGCCCCGGTAGAAGATCTGCACCTGGGCACCAGCGTGGATCCCTTGACATTGGATCTGATAGAGGAGAGCTCGGCTGTCGATCTGGACCCGTTTGCCGGACTTGGTGGTTTTCTCCAACCAGAGGTGATCGGTGGCTCGGATCTGATCGATCCAATGGGACCAGAGACTCAGGCCCACAGGAGCCTGATCTGGCTGGGTAGCTTGGGCGGACAGGATCAACTCGTACTCAGCGGCGGTGATCCCCTGGGTAGCGGCGGGGCTATCTAGAGGGATCGCCTCGATGGCCCGCAGGCTGAACTCTGGGGGCAATTGGGGGGCCAGTTGGCGATGTAGATCCTCTGGGGTGAGGCGCAGGGGGGAGCCGAACCTCTCTACCGCGATCAGCTCCAGATCCAGAACCTCCCCGCGACTGCTGTGACCGATGGGCAGGGCATTGGCATTGGCGATCTTGGGGGTGGGATGGTAGCCGCCCGTGAAGGCCAGAGGTAGACCTGCCCGCCGACAGGCCCTTTCCCAGAGTCGCATCAGATCCAAATGTCCCAGCCAGCGCAGATCGCCTTGTTTGCCATAGGTGATCCGGAAGCGTTGGGCGGCGGGGATCGGTTCCGGTGGGGAGGTGGGGGTGGAGGGAGCCCGATCCAGCTCAGGCAGCTCAGGCAGGGTGGGGGGCGGGATCAGGACGTTATGGCCGAACTCCAGTCCACAGATGCCACAGGCGGAACAGCCCTCAAAGGAGCAATCCTCCACCGTGATCGCCTCTAGAGCTCGTTGATAATCCTTCTGCAGCCAGCGCTTGTCGATGCCGGTGTCGATGTGATCCCAAGGCAAGGGATCCTCAAGCTCGAAGTGATGGATCGGCAGTTGGGTGAGGGTTTCTGGAGGGGTATTGGAACCTTGATATGCCTGGACCCAGGCGGCGAAGGCGGCGTCGATGTTCTCGAACCAACTATCCATCCCCGCTCCCAGCTGCCAGGCTCGATAGATCATAGCGCTCAGCTCCCGGCCTCCCTTACCGATCAGATCCTCCAGGATGGAGAAGCGGATATCGGTGAAGTTGGTCTTGACTCCTTTGATGGGCCGTAGCTCCGATCGCAGCAGCCGCTGTTTCCGCTCCATGTCCTCGTAGTCCACCCGATGCCATTGAAAGGGGGTATGGGGCTTGGGGGTGAAGTTAGAGATCGTCAGGGTGAACTTCATGCGGGGGCTGCCGACGGCGGCACACTCTCGCTTCAACATGCGCAGGGTCTGAGCAATGCCGACCACATCCTCATCTCGCTCCCCCGGTAGGCCGATGATGAAATAGAGCTTGACCTTATCCCAGCCTTGCCGGGCGGCGGTGGTGATGCCTCGGATCAGATCCGCATCCGTCAACCCTTTATTGATGATGTCCCGCAGCTGTTGCGTGCCCGCCTCTGGGGCGAAGGTGAGGCTAGGACGTCGATTGCCCCCCATGATCCGAGCCAGCCGATCGTCGAATCGATCCACCCGTTGGCTGGGCAGAGAGAGGCTGATGTTGCGGGATCGGAACTGATCTTGTAACTCAGCCCCCAGGTAGGGCAGTGATAGATAATCGGAGCAGCTGAGGGAGGCGAGGGAGAACTCATCGTAGCCGGTCTGCTGGATTCCCTCCTGGATGGAGTCCACCAGGCGATCGGCGTCCACATCCCGAGCGGGACGGGTAAGCATCCCCGGTTGGCAGAAGCGACAGCCCCGCGTACATCCCCGCCGTACCTCCATGGTCAAGCGATCATGTACCGTCTCCACCAAGGGCACCCAACCTACGGAATATTCCGGCATCGGCTGAGCCACCCGCCGCAGGATCCGTTGGGGTACCCCTGGCACCACAGGTTGAGGCGGCGATCCACTGTAAAACTGGGGTACATACACACCAGGCACCTGGGCCAGGGCCAGCAATAGATGCCGCCGTGAGTCCTGTAGATGATCTCGGATCACCACGCCGATCTCGGGCAGCACCTCTTCCCCATCCCCCAGGACGAAGAAATCAAAATAGGCGGCGAAAGGTTCCGGGTTAGAGGTCGCAGTCGGACCTCCGGCAAAGATCAGAGGGCACTCATCCAGGGATAGAGCATTGCGTTCTGCCCAGGTGAGAGGGATCCCAATCAGATCCAACATCTCCAGCACGTTTGTGCCACCTAATTCATAGGCCAGACTGAAACCAAGAATATGAAACTCTATCAGGGGGCGCCGAGACTCCACTGCGAACAGCGGGATCTGCTGATCTCGGAGCCGTTGAGTCAGATCAGGACCCGGTAAATAGGCGCGATCACAGAGCTGATCCAGCTGAGCGTTGAGGATGGAGTAGAGGATGATATGACCCAGGTTAGAGGCTCCTACCTCATAAACCTCGGGATAGGTTAAAGCCCACCGCACCTGAGCGGAATCCCAGTCTCGATAGGCGGCACCATACTCTTTGCCTAGGTAGCGCGCTGGACGTTGGATCTCAGGAGTAAGAAGGCGATCAAGGTCGATGATGGTCATGGTGCTGATCCCGTAACACAGGAGGGCTCAAAACAAGCAGGAAGAGTCGCAGAGAACCCCATCTCTGGATCCGCTCTCAGCTCTCTGCCACCTTAACAGCGATCTGCTTGGGGATCTGGACTGGAATGAGCAGGTGGGGAGGGATCTCCAGTGCTGCCCTCTCGTTTCAAGAAATTGAGGTGCGGATCAAGGATCTGTAGGGGTCTCGCGGGCCTCATGCTGAACCGGATCGGTGTCGATCGGCAAAAATGTTATCTAAACCTCTGTTCAGTCTCCGATGGCAAGGCTAACCTAGGACAACTCTATCGTTCCACTGGTGGATCTTCTCCCAGTCAACGCCCGCTCTTCGTTAAGTATTTTGAGGTGGCAGACATGATCAAGCTCGGTGGATTTCTACTTCTCTCCCTGCTCTCCTCTGGAATGACTCTACTCCACTCCACAGCGTTACAAGCCCAGCCGATCCAGACGTTATCGAGACAGCTACGCTCCTGGCAGGCCACATGGGTGAGACCTGATCGGGAGGAGCGAGTTCTAGAGGGATTCTCTCCTCGTCTGTCTAGTCAACAATCCTTGCCCTTGCGGATCAAACCCCAATTCGATCAGGCCAGACCGTTCTCAGAGGGGTTAGGGGCCATCAAGCTGGAGGACAAGTGGGGGTTTATTGATCGCCGAGGTCAGATCGTGATCCCGCCTCGCTTTGAGTTTGTCTATTCCTTCACTGAGGATAAGGCGCCGGTCAGGCTCAACGGTCAGTGGGGGTTTATCAATCGTCAGGGAGACTTGATCATCCCGCCCCAATTTGATCGGGCTCGTCAGTTTTCTGAAGGATTGGCAGCGGTCCGTTTCCAGGGGGGGATGGGCTATATCGATGAGACTGGGGAGTTTGTGATCCCTCCACAGTTGGAGGTGGTGGGTTCGTTCTCGGAGGGCTTGACACCTGTGAAAACAGAAGGTCGATGGGGCTATATGGATCGGGCCGGGGAGCTGGTGATCCCGCCTCAGTTTGATGATGCCGGGAGCTTCTCGGAGGGTCTGGCTGTGGTGAAACGGGGACAGCGGGTTGGTTATATCGATCCCCAGGGGGAGGTGGTGATCCCGATCCAGTTTGAGCGGGCCATGAAGTTCTCGGAGGGGTTGGGTTTGGTGCTAGTTGCGGGTCGTTGGGGCTTTGTGGATCGGCAGGGGCAGTGGGTGATCTCGCCTCAGTTCAATCATGCTCAGATGTTCTCGGAGGGGCTGGCCTCGGTGGAGAGTGAGCAGCGGTATTTCTTCATCGACAAGAATGGATTGGTGGTGGTGAAGTCTCCCCTCAATGTTGGCTTCAGTGTAGTGTTGAATTTCTCCGAAGGGGTGGCCCCGATCGGTTTAGCGGGCAAGTGGGGCTTTATGGATCGACAGGGACAGTTGGTGGTGCCCCTACAGTTTGATGAGGCCAACTTCTTCTCGGAGGGATTGGCGGCGGTCAATGTGGAGGGCAAATGGGGCTATGTGAGCCGTAATACAGTGCAGCCTTAGGATCGGATGCTCTCTCGGATCAGTTTTGAGTGGAGCGGCAAAATAGTTTTAATATGCATCAATAGTCTGTATAGATGTTTTTGCCAATCCACTTACCGCAAAGCAGATGAATCAACCTGTAGATCCCTCCCTCTCCTTAATCCACCTCGTTCGACATCCCACCCCATCGAATTCCAGCCCACCGCCGCTGTTGCTACTGTCCCATGGTTTGGGGAGTCATGAAGCCGATCTATTGGGCCTAGCTCCCTACCTTGATCCTCGATTTTTGATCATCAGTGTCCGAGCCCCCCACCCCTATGGACCCGGATATACCTGGTTTAATCTTGAGATTCGACCCGATCAGATCATTGCTGATATGGAACAGGCTGCGGCCAGCATGGAGCAGTTACAGACCTTTTTGCAGGAAGCGATCTCCACCTACGGAGCCGATCCCCAGCAGGTCTATTTGATGGGCTTTAGTCAAGGGGGGATCATGAGCCTGTGCTTGACCCTAAGTGATCCCCAACAGATCGCAGGGGTTGTGGTGATGAGCGGTCGGATGCCCGATGAGGCTGTTTTTCCGCTCCCCACCGATCCCGCACCCTTCCAAGATCTACCGATCCTAGTGGTGCATGGCTTGTATGATCCCGTGTTGCCCATCCAGGAGGGACGCCGGATCCGAGATCGGTTGCAGACGTTACCCGTCCAGCTCACCTACCAGGAGTATCCTATGGCCCATCAGGTTTCCCAGGAGAGCCTCAGGGACATCACCCTTTGGCTCAGCAACCGGTTGGGCAGTGCCTAACCTCTCACTTCACCTGCAGCTCATAGGGGATGGAATCGGTGGTAAGGAGGGAGTTGATCACATCGATGTACCAGATACCAGCTTCAGGATCTTGAACCGTGAGCGTGGCCGAGGGCTCCAGAGTATCATCCCCTAGATCCCAGTCAGCACCAACACCGTACTGTTCGATCGGCTCCCCCTGCTTGATCCCCAGGTCCAGATCATCCTCAGCTGTCATCTCCACCACCAGTTGCTCTGTTCCCTCGGGGACTTCCACTGTGTAGGTATGGTAACTGGAGGGGGCATTCTCCCCCAGCCCAGCCAGCTCCCCAGTGGCTGTTTGACCTATCTTCAGACCCCCGATCACCCCAGGCTCATTGTGGGGAGCGATCACATCAGCATCCTGAGCTACAGCCATGGGACTGGCCAGACTCGCCGTACCCATGAGGAAAAGAAAAGCGCCAGTGCCCCAGCCTGCGATCTGAGAGAAAGACATGCCCTTGACTCCTTATTGGTGGATCAGATGACTAGCAGCATAACAGTTAGCCCTGATCGAGAGGGAGATCTGGGACACATCGTTAGGGAGAGCTACCCCGCATTGACCAGGTTTTCCTGCCCCGAGATCAGGTGAGCGTTGAGGATCCGATCCTCCAGTTTCAGCTTGTAGATCACATTGATTCCTTCGGTGACATAGCCGAAGACCGCATAGTTACCATCCATCAGGTTCAGCCCCGCCGGGGTCAGATCGGGCTCTGCAAAGAAGATGAAGAACTGTGAGGAGGCACTGTTGGGATCGGCAGGATAGCGGGCCATGGCCACTGTGCCCTCAGCAGAGAAGGGTAACACCGGTTCCGCATCCCAAAACCCCGCCTCCGATAGGGTCATGCCATAGATGGGGGTTTCCTCCCCTTTGATCCGGATCTCCATCGGAATCGTGCGCATCTCCCCGGTTGCCGGATCGACATAACCCTCCTCAGGTCCCTCCGGATCCCCCATTTGAATCAGATAAAAATCCTCCAGGCGATCGATGGGGATGTCATCATAGAAGCCTTTCTGCACCAGATCGGCGAAGTTGCCAGCGGTGATCGGTGCGCTGTAGCCATCCAACGTGATCACCATCGTGCCCTTGGTGGTCTCCATCTCCACCTGGGCTCGACCTCGCAGCTGCGGCAGAGCCGTGAACTGTTCTGGGATCTCCATGGAGAAGGGGGCCTGCCAGTGAGTTTCCAGATCCCCTAGGGTGTCCACCACCTGATCGTAGACCTCTCGGGCTGCTCCTTTGGCTCGGATGCGACGATTTTTGGTGACGTCATAGAGATCGCTCAGATCCTCTCTGAGTTGATTGATCTCCGACTGAGCCTTGGCCTGTTCCTCCGGATCCAATTCCGACAGCCAGGTGACACTCTCCCGATCGATCAGCTTCTCCACCTCCCGCACATCCCGACGCACGGCTGACCAGCGGTTGTACTTCAGATCTCCATCGACGGCCACCACCGCCTCATCTAGATCTCGCACCTCCGCCACAGTCAGGGGCATGGATTGACGCAGGATCGTGCGACTATCCGTGATCGCATCCCCTTGGGGCAGGGCCAGGGCCGGTCCTATTCCCAGAACCATCACCAGGGACAGGATCAGGGCGATCCCAATAGCGATCCGAGGCTGCCTGAACTGCAGTATGCGATTCATCCCCTAACTCCCGCGTCTGTGCTGTGTGAACCCTAGATTCCACCTAGCCTATCGTCTCTTGGGGGGGGAACGCATCCGATCACTGCCGTGGGGCTGGGTTGGGAGATCGATAGAAGGGTCGTTTGACCACCTCCGCCAGACAGCGCTTACCCCGGATCTCCACCTCCACCTCGGATCCCACCTTGGCCAGATGGGGCAGCAGATAGGCTAGGGCAATGGCTTGATTGAGGGTAGGGGATTTGGTGCCACTGGTGATCTCTCCCACCCGTTGCTCTTGATAAAAGATGGGGTAGCCATGACGGGCGATCTCCCGACCCTGCATCTGTAGCCCCACCAGCTTACGGGGGATCCCTTGCTGCTGTTGTTGCTCCAGTTTGTCACGACCGATGTAGTCTGCGGTGGAGGTGACCAACCATTTCAGACTGGCCTCCAGAGGCGTGGTGGTCTGATCCATATCCTGGCCATACAGATGCATGGCGGCCTCCAGGCGCAGGGTATCCCGACAGCCCAGACCGCAGGGTTGGACCCCGGCCTCGATCAGCTGATCCCACAGCCACAGCCCGATGGAGAGGGGAGGCATGATCTCAAAGCCATCCTCGCCGGTGTAGCCTGTGCGGGCCAGAAAGACGGCCTGAGGCTCCGGACCCTGGATCGTTACCCGTTGATGTTGAAACCGTTTCAGATCCGTCAGCGGCTCTGCGATCAGGGGCTGTAACCGCTGCTCTGCCTCCGGTCCCTGTAGAGCCAACAACAGATGGGAGCCGGAGAGATCCATTAGTTCCCCAGTGGTTAGATGTTGACGGATCCACTCTCGATCTTCGGCCAGGGTGGCGGCATTGACGATGGTGGTCCAGTGCTCCCACTCGGGGTTTTCGAGATCTGGACCTTCCGCATAGAGGATGATGTCGTCTAAGATCCCGCCCTCTGAGTTGAGCATGACCGTGTACTGACCCTGACCGGGGCTGAGTTGGGAGAGATCGGTAGGCACAATACGGCCCAGCTGTTGCCCCAGATGGGGTCCCCGCAGTTGAAACTTGCCCATATGGGAGATGTCGAAGATCCCCACCTGAGATCGAACCGCCCGGTGCTCGGCGATCACCCCCTGATACTGGACCGGCATTTCCCAACCGCTGAAGGGCACAAACCTGGCCCCTAGAGCCTGTTGGCGATCGTATAGGGGGGTGCGTTGTAGGGGTTGAGTGTGGGTCACCAGATCTGATCCTCCATCAGCAAATGTTCTCTCAGTTTACCGAGGATGATCCGTCTTACTATATTGAGGCTTGAGATGATCGTAACCCTTGACTGGCCTCAACTCATCTCACTCCGATCCGGCTTACCCATGGAGCTATCATGACCCAACAGCTTGAGACGATGACCGAGCGGCTGTGTAGTTGGGATCCAACCGCTGATCTTGCGCCCAGTCGATTATGAGATCGCAGCAGGTTTGGGAGTGGATATGACTCAAACTCCAGAATGGGATCGAGATGATTGGCCATATTTTGAATGCCAAAGGTCAATATCACGATTATGGTAAAGTCGGCGCCACCCTGATCACAGGTAATGCATATCAAAGCAATTTTGCCGATCTACTTATGACCTTCTTGGTGTGGAACTGTCTGCACTTAGCTCGGTTGCTCAAAGACAACCAGGGGATCCCAGCCCACGGTAACCAACCGGAAGCTTGGGAGGCGGGATGTCGCTCGGATTTCAGTAGTCCAGAACATCGGGTCTAGGATCCAGACAAACTCCTAACTGCCGAGCAGCTCCTCAGGCACCCGCGTGCCGATCAAGGTGGGTTGCTCGTAGACCCGCTTCAAGGTATTCAGATCCCGATCGGTGATCTCGGAGCGCAAGCTATTGAGGGCGAAATACATAATATCAGCGGGTTGCTCGCTATGCCCCCAAAGCCCCAGGGCATGACCCAGCTCGTGGGTCGCGACAGCAGAGACCTGCAGAGGGCCGCCGCGAGGAAACTCCCCGATCGTGATCGAGACTCGATGTTGCAAGGTGCCGTCGGTATCGAGAAAGAGATCCCTAGACTGGGCGATCCCAGCCACCAGATCCTGATTGGGCATGCGCTCAATGGTGATGTCTGCGCTATTGGGAGTGCCGATCCGAATCAGTGGGATATAAGGTTTCCACAGATCAATAGCCACTTCTACTAGGTCGGACCAGGCTTCGTTGTCGGACTGAACATAGACGGAGACCGGAAACTTGTTCCAGCGAAGATAGTTGCTTGCTGGGAGAAGCGTGTCAATGGAACTCAGATAGTCTCCTAAGGAATCGTCATATCGATATCGTCTCAAGCCGCCGGGCAGATCGTGGACGGCAGGTTGCAGCAGGGGCTCGGAGGCAGGTTGCGATCCCTGATCCTGTTCCTGAAGCTGTAAGATCTGGGATTGATAGGCTTCTAGGGCCTCACGATTCTGGGGCTGATCCTGGATCATTTGCTCGATTAAGGTATTCGCCTGGTCCCAATCCCGTTGTTGGATCGCAGCCTCTAATTGTTGCCGGTAAGACTGGGAGGCTACGGCGAAGGAGAACAGAGCCATAGGGATCAGGATCCCAAAGACAAGCAAGACACGAAGCCGCTTGAGCCAAGTCCTGGGGTAAGCTCGATAAGTTTCCTGAATTTTTCTTGCGATCTGTTGGTAAAGTCTGTGCATGGCTAACCCCGATGGGAGAACACGTTTCGACCAGACATAGTAATCTATCAGGATCAGGATCGGCAATAAAGTTTTCCTATCGGTAGCCTCCATGGGGTCTCCTGCCTGAAAGTGGGCTCGCATCTAAGCCATGGAGGAGCGCAGCCGTACCTGGAAAGAGACATAGGTGATGTAGATAGCGCCTGATCATCTCTCTCCAAACCACTGCTTGATCTGATCATCAATGCGAGCTGCTAGCTTAGGGATCTCCTGGGCATACCAGATGGATCGCTCCATACCGGCAGCATAGGGAGTATCACCTGCTTGAGCCAGATCGGTATAACGGTAACCTAAGTTAGAGAAGAATGAGATGATGTAGTGACGCTGATATCCTCGCTCTGATAATCCTTTCACGATCCCCACATCGGATCCATAGTTCTGGGTTAAGCCCGTTTTATGGGCGAAGATCACCTCTGCAGATCGTTGACAGGGAGTAGCATTGAGGCTGTAGGTCTGAATCGAGTCATTATCCTTGAGGATCACAGATCCATCAGGCTGGATCCAACGTTCCGGTAATCGGGCTGGGATCCCCGGCTGTACTCCAGGTAAACCACAGATCGTCGTCGTACTTAAGGCCTCGTGGAAACCCTGTTTTCCTAAGAGATCCTCAACCAGATAACGCTTGGACTCTGGAGATAGAAACTGATCATCAACAGGTTGGGCAGTAGGGGTGATCCAATGGGGGCGGGGTGCTTCTAGATCGAGTAACCATAACAAACGCGCTGTATCCCAAGCTGTCATATGGATCTGACCCACCCCAGCCCCAGCCCGATTGTAGAAAGATCCATCGCAGGCCCGAGTTTGGTTGATCTGCAGTGTACCTAATCCTAGATCTGCAAACCCTTGATTGAGAAGATTGATCTGATCCTGACGGCGACGACGGGCATGGCAAGGGTGATCTCGATCCAACTCCAGGGTCTGGATCTGGTTGAGATCATGAAGCTGTTTGATTAGAGCAAAGGTAGCTCGATCATCACTGAGCTGTAGCATCTCCTCTAGCCAAGATCGGAGTGGTTTGATCTGGGGTTCGGCTCGATTATACTCCCCAGAGATCCTGTGGGAAACGGGCTGATCCAAAGCCAAGATCTGACTATCCACTAACCTGAGGATCTGGATCCCAACTAGAACCTTCAAAACCGAGGCTGGATAGGGACAGATGAAATTGATCCCGCTCAAGCCAGGGATCAGATCATCCGCCTCAACAAAGCGCCACTCTGGTTGATCCCAGCGTCCCCCCTCTCCCTG
The DNA here is from genome assembly GCA_964429885.1 of uncultured bacterium. GTDB lineage: Bacteria > Cyanobacteriota > Cyanobacteriia > Thermostichales > Thermostichaceae > CAYSEO01. The sequence continues at coordinate 7,495 of CAYSEO010000030.1, read as the reverse complement.
ATCTCGACGCCAACGTATCCCCTGCACCTGTAACGTCAACGGATCGATCTGAGCCACATGTCCCTGAGGATGCTCTCGGGACCACAACACATTGCCATAGAGAGGGGATCTGTCTGGCAGAAATAGGATCAAGGCCAGATCGATAGAGGGCAGAAATCCCATCTGCTCCCCTGTGTCATAGTCGTGTAGGGATCTGAAATCTGCCTGTTGTAAGGCTGATCTCAATAAACCTTCCACATCAGCCTGGGCGAGGGACATCCGTAAAATAACTGATTCTGATCTGGGGAGATGGCAAACCAGGGCGACCCGGTCTATCGTATGGAGAAACCTGCACCTGATCCCAGCCTAGCCATGTCCTTACCTGACTTTACTGCCTACGGCTACCATATCACCCGGATCCTAGGTTCCAGTCCAGAGGGAGGACGAGCCACCTATTTGGCCCAGCGGCAGCAGGATCAGGGCTTGGTGGTGCTGAAGGTGTTCTACTTTGGCCTCACCTCCTCCAGTTGGTCCGGCTATAAGGCTTACGAGCGCGAGATCCAGGTGCTGCAGCGACTCGACCACCCCAGGATCCCCAAATACCTGGCTTCCTTCGAGATCGAGTCCGGCTTCTGTCTGGTGCAGGAATATAAAAACGCCCCCTCCCTAGCCACCCGTCGCCCCTACTCTCTGGATCAGATCAAGCAGATCGCCATCTCCGTGCTGGAGGTGCTGGTTTATCTACAGAGCCACCGCCCCCCTATCTTTCACCGAGATCTGAAACCCGAGAACATCCTGGTGGATCAACAGCTCAATGCCTATCTGATCGACTTTGGTTTGGCCCGAGTCAACAGCAGCTCCGTGGCCCTCACCAGTATGGCCGCAGGAACCTTGGGCTTTATGCCCCCTGAGGAGCTATTCAATCGCTCCCTCACCCGCGCCTCCGATCTCTACAGTCTGGGGGCAACCCTGCTCTGTCTGATCACCCACACCCCCTCCACTCAGATTGGCTCCCTGGTGGATCAGTCCTTTCAGCTCAAGGTTGAGGGTCGCTTACCCAAGGCCAGTCGTGCCCTGAGTCAGTGGCTACAGAGAATGATCGCCCCTAACCCTGAGGATCGCTTTGGCAGTGCCAATCTTGCTCTCCAAGCTCTTCGTAACACCCCAGTCCGATCGGTCTCGGTCCCGTTCCCCACGATGGCCCTAGCAAAAGGGTTGGGTTGGATCACCGTTGGGGCCTTGCCGCTCCTACTCCTGATCAATATCTCCCGGATGCCGCTCCCCTCCCGACGGGCTCATCAATCCCTGCTCGCGCCTCGGGTCAACACACTGCTCACCCAGGGAGTCTGCTCTGAGAATCCATTCGAGATCTGTGATCTGCGACGGGTGCGGTTGGAAAGAGAACATCTGCAGGGGGTTGATCTGCAGAAAGCCATGTTGTCGAATGCGGTTTTCAATGGGAGCCAGTTACAAGGAGCAAATCTGATCCAGGCGGAGTTGGATGGGGCTTATTTGATCAGAACTGATCTGAGCAATGCGGATCTGACTCAAGCCTTTCTAGATCGGGCTGTTTTGAAAAATGCCAACTTAGCCCATGCTACCTTGGCCCGAGCCAGAGCTCAGCTATCGGATCTCAGCCACGCCAATCTCCATCAAGCAACTCTACCTGCCATTAACTTGACTGGGGCTGTCTTCTATCAAAGCACTTTGACCAAAGCTAATCTGGAGCTGGCCTCCCTCCATCACAGTGTTGGGGTAGAGGCCGATCTCAGTCAAGCTAACCTTCGCAACGCCAATCTCCCCCATGCCAACCTACAGCGAGCCAACCTGACACAGGCCGATCTGCGGAACACCAGCTTTCTCAACTCCGATCTGAGGGGGGCGATCCTGGTACATGCCCAGCTCAACGCCGCCGATCTACAGGGCGCCAATCTCAGAGGAGCAGATCTGAGGGGAGCAGATCTGAGGGGCGCCAATCTCCAGGAGGCGGATCTGCAGGGGGCTCAGATGGCTGGGACCTTATTGAAAGGGGCGATTATGCCCGATGGATCCACCCATCCTTAATCGAGATCCCACTACGACGTAGGGGTAGCTACCTTCAATTTACGGATCAGCTCCCGAACCACATCGGTTTTGGTGCGACCCTTGGAGGCACAGTAGGCTTCCAGGTGCTCTAGCTCCGATCCGGTTAGGCGGATGGTCAACACCTTGTCAGACGGGGGCTTCGTCCTGGGCATGGCTAACAACCTCCTGACGCTGTCCTAGCAGTGTACTAACAATATCTGTCACTTGTTTTGACATCATACTGCACATGATCTAGGGTGATCATAACAGCGGGACGAACAGATCAAGAGCTGACAATCTTGATATTCCCGCGACTTGCAGAACAAACGAGGATACATGAGAAATCCAGCTGACACCCTGATCGAACCCAATCGAGCCGCAGAGACTCCCGATCAGATCGATACAGCAGCCGGGTATACCAAGAATCCCTACTCTGGGCAGTTGAACAACTTTGCAGTGGAGCCTGAGCTCTACACCCAGCAAACTCGACGGCTAGGTTTTACCCCCTATGCGGAGCTGATCAATGGACGGGCTGCCATGATCGGATTTGCCAGTCTAGTACTCATCGAGCTGGCGACTGGTCAGCCTTTCGTTTCCTTGCTCGGTAGTTTATAGGTTGGGATGAAGGGATCCAAAATTCACAATGATTTCACGAGGGTTGAGATAGCCTGAGAATGAGTAAAGTTTGGAGGATCCAACATGGCAGCGGAGACAAAGCAAGCTTACCAAGAGAAGGTGAACGCGCAATTCTCTAAGTTGAATGCGCAGATCGATGAGCTGAAAGCCAAAGCCCAGCAGGCTGAAGCTTCCGCCAAGGTGGAGTACAACAGCAAGCTAGAGGAGCTGTACTCCAAGCGAGATGCCATGCAGCAGAAGGTTGATGAGCTGGGTAAGTCCAGTGAGGAAGCTTGGGAGAGTGTTCGATCGGGTCTGGAGCAAGCCTGGACCGATCTGAACAACGCGTTTAATCAAGCCGCCGAGAAGTTTCAGTAGATCTCTTGATCTGACGCTGAGATCGAGATCCCTGCGAGATCTCTTTGCAAACCCAAAAACAGGAGGTTTTGAATGATTGCACCTGTAAATGTTTCGTCCGAAAACGGTAGGGGTCAAGTCGCCCGAAAGGATGTTCCCTTCCTTGAGAAGGTGATGCTGAAGGCGGGCCTGCCGGACATTTTCGATGCTCGGGACTTGACCGTTGTGGTTTACCGTACTCTACGGGATCTACTGCCCACTGAGGAGGCAGATCGAGTCGAGGGGGAACTGAGAGAGCAAGCTAGTGCTGACGACAATCCTGCCCTCAGGGGTGAGATCGCGGAGCTCTGGCATGACACTAACCCTCTGGTGGCTTGGCTAAGCCGGGTTCGGGGACCTCTCAACATCGATCGGAATTCCTTCCTGTTCCGGATCGAGAACGAAGGGGGATTGCCCGAGTACGTGCATCCTGAGGTGCTGGTGCGGGCCGTCTTCTCAGCCACTCGGGATGAGCTCTCCTCAGCGACGGCTGCAGAAGTCCGTCAGTATCTGCCCGCAGGACTACAGGATCTGTGGGACGAACCCCAGAGCTAAAGGAAGCGTAGAACAATAGGTTGTAAAGGAGGGAAAGCCATGGTTGTTACCTCATCTGCCAACCCCAATAAGATTGAAGATCGAAACAGGAACTCGAACATGACTGCTGCACTAGAAAAGACTGCTCAAACTCGCCAAGATCTCAACATTGGTCTCAGCCAAGACGATCGACAGATCATTGCCACAGGGCTATGTCGGATCCTGGCCAACTCCTACACTCTGTACCTGAAGACCCACAACTTCCACTGGAACGTCACGGGTCCTCTGTTCCACTCTCTGCACGAGATGTTTGAGGAGCAGTACACCGATCTGGCGGAGGCTGTGGACGAGCTGGCGGAGCGGATCCGAGCCCTGGGTAGCCCTGCCCCTGGCACCTACAAGGAGTTCGCCCAATTGTCTGCTGTCCAGGAGGTGGAGGGCGTGCCGGATGCGGCTGACATGATCCGCTACCTGACCGCTGACAACGAGACGCTCTCCCGCGAGGCCCGTCCCATTCTGATGCGGGCGGAGCAAGCAGAGGATCAACCCACAGCGGATCTCCTGACCCGGCGGATGCAGGCACATGAGAAGAACGCCTGGATGCTGCGTAGCATGTTGGACTGATCTAGGACTGATCAAGAATGGGGATCTTCTGATAAATCCAAGTTGATACCGGTTCTGATCCCTAACGCCTCATTTCCTCCTAAGGTCCCAAGTTGGGGCCTTTTTTGATAGATCTATCCCTCCTGCAAAATTCTGATAGGCTCAGGGAAATGGCTGCAGGCTCCCGATCGGGCCATTTCAACCCACAACCAGAGGGGATCATGATCAGGGTTTTACATGTATCTGACATCCATCTGGGCAGCGGCCTCAGCCATGGACGGATCAATCCTACGACCGGGATCAATACCCGCTTGGAGGATTTTGCTCACACCCTCAGCCTCTGCATCGATCATGCCCTCGGTCTTGTGCCTGAGCATCCCCCTGTTGATCTGGTTCTATTTGGTGGGGATGCCTTTCCAGATGCCACTCCCCCACCTCTCCATCAAGATCTGTTTGCTCGACAGTTTCGTCGCCTAGCCGATGCCGGGATCCCAACGGTTTTGTTAGTGGGCAATCACGATCAACAGGGGCAAGGACAGGATGGATCCACACTGGCCATCTATCGCACCCTAGGGGTTTCAGGATTTGTGGTGGGCGATCAATTGGCCACCCATCGGATCGAGACTCAGGCTGGACCGATCCAGGTCACCACCCTCCCCTGGCTGAATCGATCGGCCTTACTGACTCAGGAGGAGATGGCTCAGCTCTCGGGAGAACAGGTCTCTGCCCAACTGCTGCGCCGCCTCCAATTGGCCCTGGAAGGAGAGATCCGCCGCTTGGATCCGGAGCTGCCTGCCATTCTGCTGGTGCACGCCATGGTGGATACCGCCAAATTCGGATCGGAACGACATCTGGCGGTGGGGCGGGGGTTTACGGTTCCCCTTAGCCTCTTGGCCCGCTCGGAATACCAATATGTCGCTCTGGGTCACGTCCATCGCCATCAGGTGCTCTGTCAGGATCCACCCGTGATCTACCCCGGCAGCCTGGAGCGGGTTGATTTTGGTGAGGAGGAGGAGACCAAAGGATTCATCATCGCGGCCCTGGATCGAGAGCGAGCTACCTATGAGTTCATCCCGTTACCCGTTCGAGCCTTTCGTACCCTGCGAGTGGACATCACCGATCTTCCCCCTGAGCAAACCCGAGCCGCCCAAGCTCAGATCCTCAAGACTATTACTCAGTCCTCGATCGAGAATGCCATCGTGCGCTTGATCTATCAGGCCCGCAAAGATCAGCGACGGGAGTTGGACGAGGCGGAGATCCATCGGGCTTTGGCCCCAGCCTTCAGTTATCTGATCGCACCCGAGACGATCTCACCCGAGCGAACCCGACTGCCTCAACTTCAGACTGTTCAATCGGATCCCTTACAGGCTCTGGAACAGTATCTGGACTCTCGACCGGATCTAGCAGCCTGGCGGGAGGATATGGTGCAGGTGACCCAGCAGCTGTTGATGGAGGATGAACGATGGCAAGAGGATCGGGAGCTGGAGTTGGATCTAGAGATCGAGTCAGAACAGGTCGAACAGCTGAAATTGCTTTAGATTAAAGGTGACAGTGTTGATAGGAGACAGGGATGATGCGGAATAGACTATGGTCCACAGTCGCTGTGTTGATAGCCCTCTCTCCCTGGATCTCAGATCAGGCCCTGGCCCAGACTGTAGTCCCCACACCGCCTCTGATCGAAACCCTGACCCCTGCTGTTCAAATCTATACTCCTGAGATCGAGATCCTCTCCCCCCAGGCAGGCGAGCTTTTCACCTCGACAACCGTGCCGCTAGAGCTCAACGTCAAGCGTTTCCCCACTGCCCGAGATCCAGAAACTGGCCTAGGTCTACACCTACAGGTGATTGTGGATAATCAGGAGCCGATCCCCTATTTCAATGTGGAGGAACCGCTGCTGCTGGAGCTGAGCCCCGGCACCCACACGATCCGGGTTGTGGCTGTGCGTCCCTGGAGCGAGGCCTATCGCAACCTGCCTGCCTTTGCCCATGTCACCTTCGATGTCGTGCAGGAGGATGGAGCCAATGCCCCTAGATTTGCCGTGGGCACGGGCTTGCTGACCCTGGTTTCCCCCAGTGGTCGCTATGGTGCAGAACCGATCCTGTTGGACTACATCGTCGATGGAGTCAATCTGGGGGGAGCTCGGGTGCGCTATACCCTGAACGGAGTCAGTCAGGAAACCACGGAGCGAGGACGGATCTATCTATCAGGCTGGCAGCCAGGCAGCAATGAACTGGTGGTGGAACTGGTGGATCGGGAAGGTCAGGTTCTCCCCAATGCAGGCTACAACACGATTCGACGGACGATCACCTTTGAACCGGGTGGCACTGATCCTCTATCCCAGTTACTGCGCAGTGAGCTCACCCCAGAGGACATGGCAGGAGCCCTGGGACCCAGACCCTTTATCTATGACGAGAAGGGCAGGGTCATACGCTTACGGTGATCTGGGAAGATCTTGGGAGATCTCTATGACTTGGGGAAACTTTCAGTCCAGCTCAACCGGTCTGTTACCTTAGGCATGACGTGCGCTGGGGCAGGGATCAGGACATGGGCAATCGACTTCAACCGAGACTGAGATCCCTCAGCTCTCTCCGCAGATCCCCTCACCTGCGTCGCTGGTTGATCCTGGGGTTGATCCTGCTGGGGTTTGGGTTCTCCTGGGGGGTCGGTCCCACTCAAAACCCCTCTCCCCCTCAGATCGCCCTGGCCTCCAACACCGCCTTAGGCCCCTACTGTCAGCAATCCCCCGACGCCATCGCTCGCAAAGAGCAGCTCCGTCAACGATCCCTGCAATCCGACTCTGCTTGGGCCGAGTACACCCAGATCCTCTCCCAACACCGCTCCGCTCTCCAAACCTGCCGCCAAACTCAGTGGCCCCAGATCCAGGCCATCTGGCTGCGCCTCTACACCTGTGACTCCGAGCCCGGTCTTTTGGATCAGATCTTCGACCAGATCGTGAATCAAGGCTATAACCGCGTCTTCATCGAGACCTTCTATGACGGACAGGTGCTGCTGCCAGCGGGAGAATCCGATCCCTGGCCCAGTGTGCAACCGGATGTAGATCTCCTGGATAGAGCCATCACCGCTGCCCGCCGTCGGGGCCTGGATCCCTACGTCTGGATGTTCTCCCTCAACTTTGGCTACGCCTACAGCCAACTTCCCGATCGACAACTGGTGCTGGCCCGTAACGGTGGTGGCAACACCTCTGTGATCAATCCTGCCACCGCCACCATCGAGGACATCTCCACCCTGGCCGTACCCGATCAGGTGTTCGTCGATCCCTTCCATCCCCAGGCCCGACAGGATT
>CAYSEO010000029.1:0-21590 GCA_964429885.1 uncultured bacterium | reverse complement strand
CTACTCTGTTTTACACCAAACCTACACCAGTTTTACACCAATTCTGGTCCTCAACTCGGTAGAACTCGGCCTAACTCTCCGACCCCTATCCTGGGAGATCCACCTACTCCGATCGCTAAAACCCTTACATAGAGCGGTAAATCCTGACGAAATAGGACTAATAGAGGGATGGAGGTTAGGAGACTCGAACTCCTGACATCCTGCTTGCAAAGCAGGCGCTCTACCAACTGAGCTAAACCCCCGACTGGATCGATCTGCGCAGGCAGCCTTACCATGGTATCTCACATGGGTCACCACGATAACACACTTTCTGAATCTAAGGATCATGACTGGGGTCGTTGCCACCTTCTATAAGTTTGTCCAGCTGACGGATGCTGTCCAGCTACGGGCTCCCCTGCTCGCCCAGTGCCAGGCGGTCGATCTGAGGGGGACAATCCTGTTGGCCGAGGAAGGGATCAATGGCACGATCGCGGGTACCCAAAGGGCAGTGGAGTCCACGTTGGCTTATCTGCGGCAGGATCCTCGGCTGGCAGATCTGCGGCATCGAGAGGCGATCACACAGACCCCACAGCCTTTCCACCGCATGAAGGTCAAGATCAAACAGGAGATCGTTACCCTAGGGCAACTGGAGACGGATCCCATGCAGCAGGTGGGTCAGTATGTGGATCCGCAGGACTGGAATTGTCTACTCACGGATCCCGACGTGAGGGTGATCGATACTCGTAACGACTATGAGGTCAACATTGGCTCCTTTCAAGGGGCAATCAATCCTCATACAGGGAGGTTTCGGGAGTTTCCCCACTATGTTCAAACTCATCTGGATCCAGATCGAGATCGGCAGGTGGCCCTGTTTTGTACAGGGGGGATCCGCTGTGAGAAAGCCACGGCGTACCTATTGAAACAGGGATTTGCGCAGGTTTACCATCTGAAGGGAGGGATCTTGAGTTATTTGGAGCAGGTGGATCCGGAGCAGAGTCTGTGGCGAGGGGAATGCTTTGTGTTTGATCAACGGGTGTCGATCCAGCAGGGTCTGGCGGATGGGACACATCGTCTCTGTCAAGCCTGTGGCTATCCCCTCTCCCCTGAAGAACTGAATTCACCGGATTATGTGGATGGGATCCAGTGCCCATATTGTTGTACGTCCTCTTGATCCGGAGACCTCGCTGAGGGGCACAATAGCCCTCTCACCGCTGCCTCATTACCGCTGCGTTGTAACAAAGTATCCGTTAACTCAAAAGATCCCGGAGGTGCTCCGCCGATTGCCGAAAGCCCACAGTCACCGCCACGCCATCCTTGACAAACAGAGGTCGCTTGATCAACATCGGATCCTGAACAAAAGCCTCGATCCACTGGGGATCGGTCATGGTGTTGCGCTGCTCCCCTAAGGCTCGATAGGACTGTCCTGAGGTATTGCGCAGAGATCGAGAGCCCAAAGCGGTCACCCACTCCTTGACCTGATCAGGGGTAGGAGGTTGGGTGCGGGTGTTGATGAACTCACAGGGGATCCCCTCGGTTTGCAACCACTGCAGAGCCTTCTGACAGGTGCCACAGTTGGGAATGCCATAGACTTGTAGCGTCATCACTCCTCCTGGCGGATCGTGGCATCCACTAGTATAGAGACAGATCCAGATCAGTCACGCTCAGTCCATGATGTCTCAACCCTTCCTTTTCAAGCTCATCATCAGTTGTGGATTACTGATCGGTAGCTTGATCTTGATCAGGGCTGAAGTCCCTCAATCTCCATCGTCGCCCACTGGGAAAGCTTCAGATCCTCAACTGAGTCAAGGTCCTGATCGGCCTATCTCTGGGATCCCCACCGCCACCACCTTACCCCAGCTAGCTCGGGAGACCCTAGAGCACTATTTCGCCACGGGGGATCTACTCTCTCCTCCGGAGCCACTGCCTCAATCCTGGCGCCGATCCACGGGAGTCTTCGTTACCCTCAGTCAACAGGGACAGACCCGAGGCTGTTGGGGCACCCTGATCTCGGCCTCACCAGATCTGGCCCAAGCCACCATTCGAGCTGCTGTTGGGGCTGCCACTCGGGATCCACGCTATCCACCGTTGCGGGCTACTGAGCTACCGCAGATCTCGATCCAAGTGGCTCTTGTGGAACAAGTCGCCCCGATCCAGTCCATAACCGAGGTGGATCCCACTCAGGCAGGAGTCTTTGTCCGGGCTGGATCTCAGGGAGGGGTATTGTTACCTGGGGAAGCCTTGACCTCAGACTGGCAGATCGCCACCGCTCGTCGTTGGGCAGGGATCCCCCCAGGAGTTCCTGTGGAGATCTTTCGGGTCGAGGCGCAGCTCCTCCATGAGTTTTGAGAGCAACTGGCGATCTCTGTCTAGCTCTCCAGAGCTTTCTGAACCAGCTCCGTATATCTCTTCTTCGGCTTGAGACCCGTGATCCGATCCAGTTCCTGGTTTTGCTTCAGGACAACCAGGGTAGGGACGCTGCGGATGTCATGGCTCATGGCCAGCTCAGGCTCCTCAACCATATCAATTTCCACAAGGTGGATGGATCCTACATTCTCTGTTACCAATTGATCAAGAATGGGCTTTAAGGTAACACAAGAGCTGCAATGGGGAGCCACGAACTTGACCAACACAGGCTGATCGGATTGAGCGAGTAGAGATTCCAAAGCGGTTCTACCAACGTGGAACATCTCATTCAAAGGGGAAGTGTTTTGCATGGGGATCATCTCCAGTTGATGTCAGTGAATCTAGGGATCATCAAGGGGTCCAGACAAGGGTTTACCCTGCCAGGAACCAACGGGTGCCAACAAAGAGGAAATAGGCTCCTGTCAGGATCAGGGCAGCACTGCCCAGGCGAATGATCGTTTCGGAGTGGTTCATCAATCGATTGGCCTGTTTCGCGAATCCCGTGAAGAGGCTGGCTAGAAAGATCAGAGCTGAATAGCAAAAGGCGTAGCTCACCATCGCCAGTGTGCCGAGCATTTGTGAACCTGTTGCTGCCGCTGCAGCCAGAACAGAAAATAAAACAGGGCTAGCACATGGGGAACTCACCAGCGCAAAGGTAAGGCCCACACCAAAGGGACCCGCCTTCGGCACCCGCAGATTCATCTCTGGAAAGGGAATTTTGATCAGACCCAGCAGAGCCATACCCATGACGGCCATGATCAGACCCACCCCAATATTGATATGGCCCCGATAATCCACCATGACGGCTCCCGCAAAGGAGGAGACCAGGCCAAACAGGCTGAGGATCGCAACAGTTCCCAAGACAAACTGACCCGCTTTCGAGAAGGCATCCCAACGAGAGCTGATCTTCAAGGTGCCAATGTAGCTGAGATTGACCGGTAGCAAGGCCAAAATACAGGGGGAGACGCTAGCGATCAAACCTCCAGCAAAGGCCAGACTACAGAGCACGATCGGGTTACTTACATCCTGTTGATCGAACCATTTCTGGTAATGATTCCCTATCAGAGAGATGAGCCGTTCCAGACCAAAGACTAGAGGGGGTCCAAACAGGATGGCCAAGCCGATCAGCAGGAGCCCCAGCACACCCAGGATCAGGCCTCTCTTAAGATCTCGATGTCGTGGTAAGGGTACCTGTGGGGTCACGTAGGGGGTGTTCTCAGAGGGAGGAGTCAAGGGGGCTAAGACATCGGTTGAATCCTTCATCATTTGCCTCGCAGCATAGGAACAATGGACAGGGGCAGGAGCAGTAGTCAGAGCCGCGTTGATCGCAACGTCTGACCACTGTTTTCAGAGATTCTCTTGCGGTTGACGATCAAACCGTTGGAGGAGATCTATTCCGCTAGGGCTGTCTCCAGAACCTCGGTGTAGTCCGATTTGATCGGGTTGTTTTTGTACATGGCCAAGATATCCCCAGTGGCTGGATCGATGATGGCGATGGTGCCGGTTTGGCTCTTATTGTCCGCCAGAAACTCGCTCAGACCCAGATCCTCGGCGAGGGCTTCAGCTGCTCGGGTCGTGCCCCTGTCCGTGACATCCAACACCACAAAGTTGACGGTGTCGCCATACTCTTCCTTGAGCTCACTCAGAGTCGGCTCAATGTTCTTGCAGGCCGAGCACCAGGTGGCAAAAATATCTACCACTGCGGGTTTGCCCTGTAACTCCTCCGCCAAAGGACCTCCAATGGACTCGGGTTTCCCTGCATCGGCCTGAGCAACGACATCGGCTGCTGCAGGAGCAACCCCGATCACGGCAGAAGTAGCCCAAAGACTCCCCAGGCAGAGTCCCAAGCAGAGGGAAAGATGAAGACGCATGGTTAAAGCTCCCAAATACGAAAGAACAGCTCAGCGATACGAGAATCACGCCAAGTGGATCGACAAAAATAGCTTTACCGATCTACTTAGACACAGATCAGCTGATTGAGTTTCGTTCAGCTGCCTGATCCATCCTAGAGACGCTCCTGCCACCCGATCGGATTGGGACTTGCGAGCCATTCTGCTATTCTCAGCCAGAATTAAGCTAGGGTGCTTAACGCTCGGCAGATCCAGTGGCCCCATCGAGATTTTCTCAGCCAGAATTAAGCTAGGCGGATCGGACTCATGAGAGGCTGATCAGATACTCTCCAACACCACAGGTCCCTGCGGACGTTGGAGATCTTGCCTGGCACTAGCCTCTAGCGTCACCTTGAAACCCGAGAACTCTGGATCATAGAGATCTTGGAAAGTTGAGCGTGAAACAGAGAATTCATCGACCACCTTGCCATTACTGATAGGCAGAGCATCTCGGCAGGGATGGGGCTTGGAGCCAACAATTGACCAGAGTCGATACACTGAACCCGCTGGGGCCGTCGGCATATTATGTAACGCGATCACTGCCCGTTGTTGCTCCAGATTAACCAGGATGCTGCCTTGAGCCTGATCGGTGGTTTGTCTGCCTTGCAGCACGTAAAGTTGAGATCCAGGCAATTGAACGAGGGATACGATCTCTTGCTGATTCTGGAGGGTGAGCTGCAGCTGGTAGCTATGCCATCCCAAACCCAAGATCAGGATCGCGGCGACACTACCTGCGATGCCTTGCCAAGATCTCAGACCTCGTCCAGAGGCAAGGAGGGGGCGCTTTGCTCTCACTGCATTTTGGATCCGGATACCCAACTGAGGAGGGGGCTCAACAGGAGTATGCAACCCATTCAGCATGATCTCCATCGTCTCTTCCAGATCGGTGATCTTGTCCTGCCACTCTGTATGGGTAGCCAGGGACTGGGTCAGGATCTCGAGCTCATCAGGATCAAGAGTTCCAGAGGCGAAACCCGCCAGCAGATCGTCAAGGTAGTCTGAGGAGTTGTTCATGTTACCAAGTGTAGGTAGAGGACAACAGGTGTCGAAGCTTGAGTAACCCCTGGCGTGTACAGGTCTTCACTGTGCCTAGGGGCATATCCAACTGACGGGCGATCTCGGACTGGCTCAGCCCGCTATCATAGGCCAATTCCAGGATCTGTCGTTGTCTCTCGGAGAGTTGTGCCATCGCTTGTCTGAGGGAATGGGCATGTTCTTGTCCAATCACTTGATCCCAGGGAGTAGGGGAGGGAGGAACCGCTTTGATCTCCTGACTCCAAGAGTGATGCAGTCGTTGGCGGCGGCTCCGGGAGCGAAGTTTGTCAATGGCTCGAGACCGTGTCATGGTGAGAAGATAACTCAAGAAATGGCGACAAGTGGGGTTCTGAGGGGCATTTTTCCAGAGGGCCAAAAAGATCTCTTGAGTCAGATCTTCGGCTTCCTGAGGATGTTTCAGCATCTTGAGACTGAGTCCATACACGATAGGACCATAACGCTGAAAGAGTACTGCCAAAGCTGTGGCCTGCCTCGCTTTCAGGGCATGGTATAACTCTTCATCTGGGGCGGATCGTTGGGATACAGAGGTCATAGCAGCTAAGACACTATGGGATCACGACCGGATGCCGTGAGATGAGGTGAGCTTATCTCTTGTGTTCTTCTCCGTCTCCGTTAACCTGTTCTATCCCTAGAGACGATCGAGCCGACCGATCGGATTGCCTCTCGGGTACCTGGTGGTCGAACTCCTACAACCCAACTCCTGATCGATCTCGCAGCTCTCAGTCCTAACCGTTAAGATCGAAAGCGTCGCTCACCCCCTAGACGATCCGATCATGGTTGCCGCTCCTTCAGTTCCCCTACTGGGTCGATCTCTAGATGACCTGAAAGCTTGGGCCACCACTCATCAGCAACCCGCCTACCGAGGCCAACAGCTGCACACCTGGATCTATCAGAAAGGGGTCCGCTCCCTCACCGATATCACCGTCCTACCCAAAACCTGGCGCGCCCAGATCGGCGACACCCCCATCGGTCGCTCCCAGATCGCCCACCGCTCCCAGGCTCAGGATGGCACCGTCAAGTTATTGCTACGACTGGGCGACGATCAGATGATCGAGACCGTAGGGATCCCTACCGCTAAACGTCTTACTGTCTGTGTCTCCTCCCAGGTGGGCTGTCCCATGGCCTGTGATTTCTGCGCCACAGGTAAAGGGGGATTCCGACGTAATCTGGCTAGCTACGAGATCTTGGATCAGGTGCTGACCATTCAGGAGGACTTTCAGCGCCGGGTCAGTCATATCGTGTTCATGGGTATGGGGGAGCCCTTACTCAATCGAGAGGCCCTGATCGCTGCCCTCCATAGTCTCAACCAGGACATCGGCATTAGCCATCGCCACATCACCGTCTCCACCGTTGGCGTCCCCCACCAGATCCCCCGTCTCGCCCAAGAGAAATTACAGATCACCCTGGCGGTCAGCCTCCACGCCCCTAATCAAACCCTACGGGAACAGCTGATCCCCTCTGCCACAGGTTATCCCCTGCAGCAACTCATGCAGGATTGTCGAGACTATATGCGCACCACCGGGCGCCGGATCAGCTTTGAGTACACCCTCCTCAGTGGCGTCAATGATCAGTCCCATCACAGTCGGGAGCTGGCGGCTCTGGTGCAATCAGCCTATGACTCTGGCTGGCAGGCCCATGTCAACCTGATCCCCTATAACCCGATCTCTGAGGCCGATTACCAACGTCCCCAGGCCCGTCAGATCCGAGCTTTTCTGCAGCAGTTGGAGCAACGTCAGGTGGCCGTCAGCCTGCGCCAAACCCGAGGTCTGGATCAAGATGCAGCCTGTGGACAGCTCCGTTATCGTCAACTCCACTAGATCTAGGCCCTGGGTTGAATGGACGACTCGCCCGAGCCCTGAACCCCATCCGAATCTGAGTATGATCTCTGGAGAAAACCTCCGTAAGATCACTAGGCCTCATCTCCTTTTCCTCCGGACTGATCCCTAGGGGAGACCGTGTAATAACTGTTGTGCGGGGGGAGAGCGGGTTTCAAGATGGAAGATAGTCTCGTTCACTGGAATTCGGACTATGGCTCGTCGGCTCAGCGGAGGGCAGGGAAAAGAGGTTTCAGCCGTGCAGCTCAAAGATCGGACTCTAGAGTTGCTCTGTCGCTATCGGCGTCAACCCTCCATCCCTCTCCGTAACCGGATTGTGGAGTTGAATATCGGCTTGGTACGGCAGGTGGCTCACCGTCTCTGTCGGCAAACCCTCGTCCCCTACGAAGATCTAGAACAGTTAGGCTGTCTGGGCCTGATCCGGGCCATCGAACGGTTTGCTCCCGATCAGGGCTATGCCTTCAGCTCCTTCGCCATTCCCTATATTCGCGGCGAGATCCTGCACTATCTCCGGGATCAGAGCAGCCTAGTACGGATCCCCCGCCGGTGGCAGTGTCTGCAGCGTCAAGGGCAACAGATTCATGCTCAACTCTCCAGTAGTCTGGGTCGTGCCCCTACGGATCAAGAGATCGCGGATCAGATGGGGGTGCCCCTGCGGGACTGGCAAACGGCTAAGCTCTCCCAACTCAACTTCTCTCCCGTCAGCCTGGATGCGTCCATTGGATCCACAGGGTATGCCGCCGATCTCTCCATGACCCTGGGGGAGATCCTGCCGGATCAGAAAGAGCAAAGCCATCAGCAGATGGAACAGGATCGCAATCAGCTCCATCGAGCCCTCTCTCAGCTAGAGGGACAGACCCGTCAGATCCTGGAGTTCATCTTTCTGCACAACCTCACCCGCAAACAGACCGCTGCCCAGATCGGTGTCAGTCCCATGACGATCACTCGACGGGTCCAGAAAGGTTTGGCACAACTCACAGTGCTGATGCAGGACTAAGACGGATTGGGGATATTGCAGTCGCCCCATTTTTTAGGACATTACGATCGTCCGACCTTGGGTTAAGTAGATCAGCAAAAACGTTTATACAGGCTATATAGTGCATGTCAAAGCAATTTTGCCGATCTACTTACGCCTGATTCGGGTGTCTCAATCGGAGTGGCGACTGTAATACTAGGGGATGGCGCATTCCTGATCCTCATGATCTCCTCACCTCTCGCTCTGATCCCCAAGGCTCTCTGTTCCGTACCCCTGGTCAGCGGGACTTTCCTGCTGCTGATGGCCGGGATCTCTCTCCCCGTCATGGCTCAGGAGAGCTGTACCCCACGGGTTACTGATCAACAACTGCAGGTACAGCTGGAGTCAGTGACCGGAGATCCCATCGATCTGGGGCACTTTCCCGACGGGTTACAGGCGGTGATCCTGACCAATCGATCTACCAGTAGTCAATCCCGAGAGGTGGCCACACGGCTGCGGCTAGAGTTCGATCGCTACGATCCCTTCCGACGGGTGATCGTGATCGATGGCACCAAGGTCGCAGCGGTAGAGGGATTGGTTTTGGACTCCTTACGGGAATCAGCGACTCAGCCAGATGCGCCGGTATTGACGGTGGACTTTCAGGGGGAGCAGATCGCCCCACTGCGGCAGCTGGTCACCCAAGCGTTCTCAGACTGGGATGAATCCGAGCAAGGGATCTTGTTCATTCTGGATGGATCGGGTCAGGTGCTCAGCCTGCATGTGTTGGACCAATCCTTAGAGCCCGCCCGCCAATGTCTGCGAGATCTGGTGCGACAGCTGGATCTGCAGATCTCCTCTGTGGATCTGTAGGGAGCCATTGGGATCCCTAGGATTCTATGGGGATCCCTAAGGATTTGGCCTCCCCCCTCCCCCAGATCGAAGGGACTGCAGTAGGCTGTCATCAGGGTCACATAACTGCCCTGGGATCCTTGTCAAGGTTGACTAATGCTGAGAAACCGTCTCCTGACCCCCTTTCTGACCCTAACTCGCCGGTTCCTGACCGAGATCATCCCGGCGGCGATCTGGAGTGCAGGCTTCTATCGGCTGCCTGGATTGGCGGCGGAGATGGCTTACAACTGGATGCTAGGTCTTTTTCCCTTGATCTTGATGGCCTTAACGACCATCGGTTTGTTCAGTCTCAACCCCGAGAATACCTATGGGGAGATCATGGAACAGGTCAGGCGTGTGGCTCCAGTGGATGCAGCCTTGTTTGTGGATCGATTTGTCAAGGAGATCAGTTACGGCAGGAACTTCTCTCTGTTCTCCGCCAGCTTCCTGGCCACCCTCTGGGGTGCCTCCGGAGCCCTCAGCGCGGCCATGATCGCCCTGGATATGAGCCATCAGGTGCCACCTCAGGTGTTGCGCTCTTTCTGGCATCGGCGCGTTCTCTCGATCCTGTTGACCATTGGGATCATGATCTTGACGGGAGCGGCCAGCTTTCTGCTGTTTTTTAGTGGTCGGGTGTTGGATCAGATCATTCAGCGAGCCGATCAGTTCGGCTTTAATCCTCTCAGGGAGGGTTTAGCCTGGATGGGAACCTGGTTGGATTATCCTATTGGCATGGCCATGTTGATCCTATCCTGTGTGACTCTCTATCGCTTTGGTCCCAGTTATCGGTTACGGGGGATCCCGTTGGTGCCCGGTGCCCTCTGTGCCAGTGTGTTATGGATCCTGGCCTCCACTGGCTTACAGCTCTATGCTACTAACTTCAATAACTTTAACCGGGCCTATGGGTTTGTCGGGGGCTTCATCGTTCTCTTATTGTGGCTGTGGCTGAGTTCCCTGGTGCTGTTGTTGGGAGAACAGATCAATATTGCCGTCTATCGTCATGGTCTGGTGGATCCCATTCCCCATCGATTACAGCGGGATTCACAACCCCATTTGAGTTGATCCGCCTATTCCCTATTGTTGTGGCCCTAGAGATCAGGACTCTCCTGCCATCACGACAGCACCGAAGTCCGCCAGGATCCGGGCATTATTCCGTAACACCCCTAAAAGGTTCAACCGATTGGCCTTGATCTGAGGATCTTTATCCATCACCAGTACCGCCTCAAAGAAGGTCGTTACCGTATCAGTCCCCGCCTGGAAAGCCTCCATCAAGATCTGAAACTCCTGCTGTTCCTGAGCCTGTTGTCCCTTTTGATAGACCGATCGACAGACCTGAAATAGGGCCCCCTCCGATGGATCCTGAAAGAGGTTGGGATCAATCACCTGATCGGGATCCGTCACCTCTAGATCCAGGTCCCCCTGCTGAGCCAGACGAGCGGTACGATTCAGGGTGGGATAGAGATCGGCTAAGACGCCACTATTACGTAGGTGCTGCAGATACTCAGCTCGTTTCAAGGCCTCATTCAGATCCCTCAAGGTGCGCAGGGCTAGATCCGACCCTGGCTCTCCCACCACCGCGTTAACCAGATCATAATCGATCCCCTTCTCCTCTTGAAGTAGGGTACTGACCCGCTGAGAGAAGAAATCCTGTAGGAGTTGATGGGTTTTTGGCTGATCTGGGGCGTAGATCTCCACAGCTTGTTTCAGAATGCCGTTCAGGTCTAATTTCAACCCAGACTCCCACAGGATCAGCACAATACTGATCGCCGCTCGTCGCAGAGCAAACCGGTCAGATGACCCCGATGGGATCCGGCCTAATTTGAACAGCCCCACCAAGGTGTCGATCCGATCCGCCAAGCCCACCACCTGACCTGTCAGCTGATCCGGCAGGGGATCCCCCGATCCGATGGGCCAATACTGTTGAGTGATCCCGGCGACAACGGCAGGATCCTCCCCGTCCTGACGAGCGTAATCTGCCCCCATGATCCCTTGCAACTCTGGGAATTCAAATACCATCTGACTGACCAGATCTGTTTTACACAACCGAGCCGTGCGCTGGATCTGGTTTTGTTCCAGAGAAGAACAGTTCAAGTAAAGTGCGATCTGTGTGGCGATCTGCTCAATCCGAGCCACCTTATCCGCCATGGATCCCAGTTCCTCAACAAAGGTGACCTCCGCCAGCTTCTTGAGATTGGCTGCTAACGGATGTTTCCGATCTTCTTGGTAGAAAAACTGAGCATCCGCCAACCGAGCCCGCACCACCCGACCATTGCCTGCTGCGATGATCTGAGACTTCTGAGGATCCCCATTGGAGATGGTGATGAAGTTGGGCAGTAACTGATCTGGGGTGGTTTGGGAGTAGACCGGAAAGTAACGCTGGTGGGTGACCATAACGATCTTGATCACTGGCACTGGTAATTCCAAAAACTCCTGATCGAACTGGCCCAGTACCGCCGTCGGCCACTCCACCAAATCCGTCACCTCCTCCAGCAGATCCCCTGGGATCTCTGCCACACCCCCTGCGGCTTCAGCCACCTGCTTGATCTGGGTCTGGATCGTCTGACGTCGTTGATCCACATCTGGCTGCACCTGAGCCGCCACCAGGGCTTGTGGATACTCCGTTGCGGTTGTGATCGTCAAAGGCTGGGGATGCAACACCCGATGGGCTAGTGAGATCCGATCCGCCTGTAATCCCTCCAGTTGAATGGGCAGAATCTGATCGTCCAACAGACAGGTCAACCATCGGATCGGACGGGGGAACCGTAGTTCTCCGGATCCCCATCGCATCAGTCTTTCCCCCGTTAAACTCGTGATCCAACCTGGCAGGATCTCCTGTAAGACCTGAGCTGCTGGTCGTCCCTGGATCTGTTGAATGGCGAACAGGAAGGATCCCTTCTCCATCTCTCGGATCTGCAACTGATCCAGCTCCACCCCCTGCTTACGGGCAAACCCCTGTCCGGCCTGAGTCAACTCCCCATCCTTGTAGGCGATCGAGAGCGGGGGACCCTTGATCTCCTCAGTGCGATCAGGTTGTTGATCCGGTAGACCGGTGACTAGGACCGCCAGTCGGCGAGGGGTGCCGAAGAACTGGATCTGTTGGGGGGTGAGAAACACTTCCTCCAGAGACGTGGGGATCAGACCCTGCCACTGCTCCAAAGCACTCTGCACAAAGCTAGCGGGCAACTCCTCCGTTCCCACCTCCAACAACAACGCCACCATAGATCCAGTTACTCCTGCAGGATGAAAGATCTCAGCCTCTCAGTCTATCAAGGATCCTGAGCTGCCAAGCGGATCCCGAGCCAATCTAGAACCTAGGACTCCACGCCCAAGGTCTGCACCAAAAAGGCCCACCGATCTGCTTGCTCCTCAATGATCTTGGCGATGGGCTTACCGGCACCATGACCTGCCTTGGTCTCGATCCGGATCAGCACAGGATTATCCCCCATATGAGCCGCCTGTAGGGCTGCCGCAAACTTAAAGCTGTGGGCTGGAACCACCCGATCGTCGTGATCAGCGGTGGTGATCAATGTGGCAGGATAGGGGGTGCCGGGTTTGAGATTATGGAGGGGAGAGTAGGCATAGAGGGCTTTGAACTGTTCCGGATCCTCAGAGGATCCATAATCAGAGACCCAGGCCCAACCAATGGTAAACAGATGGAATCGCAGCATGTCCAAAACGCCGACCGCAGGTACTGCAGCCCCAAATAGATCTGGACGTTGGGTTAAACAGGCCCCCACCAATAACCCTCCATTGCTCCCCCCGCCGATGGAGAGCTTGGAGGTAGAGGTATAGCGATTCTCGATCAGCCATTCCCCGGCAGCAATAAAGTCATCAAAGACCGTCTGCTTGCTCAACTTCGTTCCCGCCTGATGCCAATCCTCCCCATACTCTCCACCACCGCGCAGATTAGGGATCGCCAGGATCCCCCCTCGCTCCAACCACACCAGAGTGCCCACGGAGAAACTAGGGGTTAAGGAGATCCCAAACCCACCGTAGCCATACAGATAGGTGGGATTATTGCTATCTTTAACCAATCCCTTCTTATGGGTGAGAAACATGGGCACCTGAGTGCCATCCTGACTGGTGTAGAACACCTGATTGACCTCATAGTCTGCCGGATCAAAGTCGATCTGAGGTTGACGGAATAGGGTGCTGGTATCAGTTGTGAAGTCGTAGCGATAGATCGTGGGCGGAGTGGTGAAGCTAGTGAAGGTGTAGAAGGTTTCGGTATCATAGCGCTTACCCCCAAAGCCTCCAGCGGATCCCAAACCTGGCAATGGAAACTCCCCCATGAATTTGCCTTCTAAATTAAAGAATTTGATCTGAGTATGAGCATCCTTGAGGTAGAAAACCACAAACTGATTGTTGATCAACGAGATCCCCTGTAAGGTCTCCTCCGCTTCTGGGATCAGCTCCCTCCAATTCCCCCGCTCCGGCTCACGGGTATCGATGGCGATCACCTTACCTTTAGGTGCATCCAGATCCGTCGAGAACCAGAAGATCGGCCCCTCATTCCCAATGAAGGAAAACTCCGCCTCAAACTCCTGGATCAATTCCACTACCTCAGCATTGGCATCCCTCAGGTCCTTCCAGAACACGAGATTCCGAGGATCTGTGCCTAACCAAACGGTGATGATCAGATAGTGGCCATCCTCTGTGACCCCACCACTAAAGCCCCACTCCTTTTGATCCGGTCGATGATAGATCAGCAGATCCTCAGATTGCGGTGTACCCAGTTTGTGATAATACAGTTTTTGATAGTAATTGGTGCTCTCAAACTCTTTACCGGCGACGGGCTCATCAAAGCGGCTGTAGAAAAACCCTTCGCCATCATGGGTCCAACTGGCCCCTGAGAACTTCACCCATTTCAATTCATCTTCCAGATCCTGACCGCTCTCCACCTCACGTACCCGCCATTCCTGCCAATCAGATCCAGAGCTGGACAGACCATAGGCAACTCGCTGGCCATCCTCGCTTACCGCCATGCCTGATAGGGCCACTGTGCCATCCTCAGACAAGATGTTGGGATCCAGTAACACCTGAGGCTCGGATTCTAAGGTTTGCAGGGTATAGATGACGCTCTGATTTTGCAGACCATCGTTGCGGGAGTAGAAGTAACGATCCCCTTGTTTGTAGGGGGCACTAAACCGCTCATAGTTCCACAGCTGGGTCAACCGTTGACGGATCGGTTCTCGGGCGGGGATCTGCTCCAGATAGCCAAAGGTGACCTGATTCTGAGCCTCGATCCAGGCGCGGGTGGCCTCCGAGTCCGGATCCTCTAGCCAGCGATAGGGATCGGCCACTGGGGTGCCATGATAGTCATCCACCTGATCGACGGTGGCAGTGACAGGGTAGCTGAGACGAACGGAGGAGGTCATGGCAGATCCTTGAGTTGAAGCGATCGGGCGCAGTGCCCTTGCTGATCCATGATAGAAGAGCCTAGGGTCGGAACACCGGCAGCGGGAACAAAACCCCTGAACCTTCATGAGACAGTGCAATCTTCCCGTTTCGGGTAACCTAGATCGAAGAGAGCTGATTTTGCTCCCATGGTCAAGGTTTCCCCTCTCCTTCTCCTCGTCGGGATCCTCGGGATCCAGTCCTTGTCAGTGCGGGCACAGGAGTTATCCTCGGCGGAACAAGGATTCATCGACAGTATTGATCAAGAGCTGGACTTCAGACCAGAGCAGATCCCGGTCATCGTCAGCACCGGTTGGGAGTATTGTCAGGCCAAGGATCAGGGATGGACCGATGATGAGTTCCGTGAGCAGAAGGTGACCCTGATCATGGAGCGGGATGAGTTACCCATGCATCGGCAGTTGGGGATCGCGAAGATGATCAACTTGATCGTGGCTCGGGGGCGTCGTTACCTCTGTCCAGAGCCGATCTTGGCAGGAGAACAGACCCATTATCATCCTCTAGTCCATGTGGTATGGGAACTTAACCCCGTGACCGCTACCGTCACCTGCACGATCATCAACATCACGGATCAACCTCTCCAAACCGTCAATGTCTATTTCAACTTCTACAACTCGGAAGGTGATCAGGTGGATCAGAGGTTGGCCGCCGCCTATGATCTACAAGCTAAGGAAAGTGAGACCATCTGGATCCAGAGTCCCCTACCTGGGATCGTTGAGGCACGCATCGATCGATTGGGAGGGTTCTAGCTAGGGGATGGCTGACGTAGGATCGTATTTTCCCCGTCGGCTCGGAGAGGGCAAGATGTTTAAGTTTTTCCCTGGCATGGATCCCTATTTGGAACAGCCTAATCTATGGCCTCAGGTTCACAATCGGTTGATCGTGGCCATCGCTGATGAATTGACTCCCCAGATCGCGCCCCACTATCGGGTATCCATCGAGGAACGGATCTACACCAGTACTGAGCAAGATCTCAGAGTCGGGATCGCGGATATAGCCATCCGAGATCGGACACCTAAGCTGGTGAATATCAACACAACGAAGTCTGCTCTAGCTGATCCCGTCAAGGTCCATGTTCCTTTACCGATCGAGATCAAAGAACGATTTTTACAAGTTAGAGTGTCACAAACAGGGGAAGTGGTCTGTGTGATCGAGATCTTGTCCCCGGCCAATAAACGAGGAGGTAAGGGGCGCTCGACCTATGAGCGAAAACGCCAGCAGATCTTGGGATCACAAACGAGTCTGGTTGAGATCGATCTGCTCAAGCAAGGACAACCGATGCCGTTGATCGAGGAGACAGATAGTCGCTATCGGGTTTTAGTGAGTCGTGGATATTCTCGCCCGGAGGCGGATCTCTATCCCTTTAGACTTCAGGATCCGATCCCAACTTTTCCAGTACCCTTGAGGAAGCGGGAAGCTGAGCCACTGGTCGATCTACAGCGACTTCTTGACGAAGTTTACGATCGGGCCAGGTTTGATCTGGCGATCGATTACTCACTAGTGCCGTCTGGGATCCTTTCAAAAGAAGAAAGGGAGTGGGTTGTTGAGATTAGGGCTCGTGGCGTGGATCCTCTGTGAACCGGACGTTATGGGCTTGCATATGTCTGTAGTCCTCCCAAAAGTCATCGGTGTGGAGAAATAGAAAGACACGGCCACCTGTTTGATTACCGATACAGGATCGCTGTTCCTCAGTACTGGCTCTGGCAAGCAGTAAGGCCGCTCCTTTACTTTCCTCGGGTGCAACGATCACCCAACGCTTCTCCCCTTGGAGAGGGGTATCTTCCACAAGCCTAAATCGCAGTGCCTCCCTGAAGAACGTGATCGCCTCATCATACTCCCGAACCAGAAGGCTAACGATAGCAAGAGCATTAGGCATATAGAACCTCATTCAGACGTGCATCATCGATCCTATTATCTCCTTGCCCATTCATATCTAGGAGGTGATCATCACGGCTTTGGGCGATGAGCGCATTGAAATCAACAGCTTCAATGAATGCTTGTGCTACCTCAACTCGTTGCTACAGATAATACTGAAGGGGCTCCGTATGTTCAGCTAAAGTATCGGGATGAAAAACACATCTCATTGTTTGTCCAGTAACTGCCGTGCCTGGTTTAGGGCTTCTTTTACAGGGATCAGCCGTCTCTGATCCCTATGATTCGCAAAATTTAACGATCTGATCTAAAGGAAAACCGACGATTTCCCGGCAGTCTCAAGGGCCTACTGTAGGCTGATGGGCACCGACAGAGAACCGATCATCGAGGAGGATCTATGACTACACGGGTCGCGATCAATGGGTTTGGCCGGATCGGACGGGCCTTTATGCGAGCGTTGCTGGAGAAGCCCTCCGATCTGGAGGTGGTGGCGGTGAACGATCTGACCGCGCCGGAGAATCTGGCCTATTTGCTGGAATATGATTCTGCCTATCGTTGGCTAGGGCAATCCGTGACCGTGCAAGGGGATCAGCTGATGATCGGCGATCGCTCCCTGCGGGTGCTGGCGGAGAAGGATCCGACTCAGCTGCCCTGGAAGGATATGGGGGTGGAGATCGTGATCGAGTCCACCGGCTTCTTTACCAAACGGGATGGGGCAGCCAAGCATCTGGAGGCCGGGGCCAAGAAGGTGATCATCTCCGCTCCTGCCAAAGGTCCTGATATCACCATCGTTATGGGGGTCAACGATAGCCAGTACGATCCGCAGACCCACCACATCATCTCCAATGCCTCCTGTACCACCAATTGTCTGGCCCCTGTGGCCAAGGTGTTGCTGGATACCTTCGGCATCGAAACCGGCTTTCTGACCACCTGTCATGCTTACACGGCCACCCAGGGGATCGTGGATCGGCCTGATGCTAAGGATTTCCGCCGGGGTCGGGCGGCAGCGGTGTCCATCGTGCCCTCCTCCACAGGAGCAGCGGTAGCGGTGGCCCTGGTGTTGCCGGAGCTACAGGGCAAGCTGGATGGCATGGCCTTGCGGGTGCCTACCCTGACCGGATCGGTGGT
Source organism: uncultured bacterium (assembly GCA_964429885.1). Lineage (GTDB taxonomy): Bacteria > Cyanobacteriota > Cyanobacteriia > Thermostichales > Thermostichaceae > CAYSEO01. The sequence continues at coordinate 4,170 of CAYSEO010000029.1, read as the reverse complement.
GGACTTTGTGGTGCGTACTGAGCGTCCGATCACCAAGGAGTCGATCAATGCGGCCTTCTCCCAGGCTTCGGAAGGAGCGATGCAGGGGATCGTCGGGATCGCTCACCCCAATGCAGTGTCTGCCGATATCGTGGGTGATGCTCGCTCCTCGATCGTGGATACTGCCTCCACCATGGTGTTGGGAGATCATACCGCCAAGGTGCTGTCCTGGTACGACAATGAATTCGGCTATGCCCATCGGGTTAAGGATCTGGCGGCTCTGGTGGCGGCGAAGTTGCAGGCTTGAACCCAGAGATCTCGATCCTCTAGCTTGATCTACTGACCCTGAGCTAAATTCGTCCTTGTTCTCCAGCAGCATCTGTCTTGCGATCCCTCGATCCTATTCCAGTTGCCGAGTTGATCCTGACTCCTCTCGCGGTGGAGCCGGGTCAGCAGGGCTGTGGCTATTGGGTGGAGATCGGTCCCTATCGGGTGCTGTTGGATTGTGGGTTTGGGGATCCGGCTCAGCTAGATCAGTTACCGCAACGCCCGGATCTGGTGATCTGTAGCCATGCCCATTGGGATCATCTACAGGCTCTACCGCAACTGCATCAGCGCTATCCGGATGTGCCCCTGTATGGCACCCGCCTCACCCATCGGCTGGCTCAAGGACTCTGGCGGGATCCTCAAGGTCAGGATCTGAGCTTTCCCCCCCTGCGGGTGGTGCCCTTTCAACGGGCGACGGTGGCTCTACCCGATCTCACCCTGATGTTTCTGCCTGCCGGACATCTGCCGGGTGCCGCCGTGACGGTACTGCACTATACCGGCGTGGATCCGGCCCGCACTGTGGTTTACACCGGGGATCTGTCCCTGGCCTCCCTCAGGTTTGTGGAGGGGTTGGATCTGGAAACCCTACGCCACTGGCGACCGGATGTGTTGTTGCTGGAGGGAACCCTAGGGGCGGATCGTTATCCCTCCCGACGACAGGCGGAGAGCCGTTTGGTGGAACGGTTGGCGATGGTGGCGGAGCAAGGGGGGATCTCTCTGGTGCCGGTGCCGGATCTGGGTCTGGGACAGGAGCTCCTGTTTCTGCTCAAAACCCACCATCGGTTTACCCACAGTGATTCCCAGGTACAGATCTGGGTGGATGCTCAGGTAGGGCGGGGCTGTGATTTATTTGAGGAGATCTTGGCGGATCTGCCCCGTTCTGTACAAAATTTTGCTCAACATCAGTCCCTGTTTTGGGAATCACGGGTCCATCCCTGGGTCTGTCCCCTGGAGAGCCTGGATTGGGATCTGCAAAGCACTTCAGATCACCCTGGGATCATTCTTTGCCACGCCCAAGCCCCTCTGGCCACCTGGCGATCTCTCTGGTGCCGATTACAGAACTTGGACCCGGATCGCCCCCTACAACTGATCCGATTTCCGGAGGTGATCCCGTCGGTTCCCCTGGAATCCTGGCCACAACCCCTCCGATCCCGATTACAGATCGAGCGCAGTTACTGGCATAGCCACGCTGACAGCAACACCCTGGTGCAACTGATCCATACCCTGAGACCGCAGCATGTGGTGTTCGGCCATGGTGATCTAGATCGCCTCACAGCCCTAGCAGATCTGCAGGAGCTCTGTGATCGCTACCATGTCCACTGCCCCTCGCCCTTGCATCCGGTAGATCTGCCCAGTGCTCCCACTCCATCCCCAGCGGAGCCTGAGGTTGAGACCGTAGAGCTCTGTTATGAGGGGGAGGTGAGCGAGGTTTTGGTGGATCCCAGTGCGCCTCGCTCCCCTGTGGGTGCTGTGCAGGTGCTCTTGCCCCCTGAGATCACTCAGGATCCCCGCTGGCAGGTGTGGGCGGATACAGGGGTGGTGGAGGCCCGCTGGCAGGAGGATCAGCTGGTGATCCGGGGCATGTCCCCCAAGGAATTGGTGCGACCGGTACAACCTTCCATGGCTCCAGATCAACCGGACCGAATCCGACTGGAGCGGGGCTTATCGTTACCTCGCTGTGGGATCTGTCAGTTCCTGCAGGCGATCCCAGGTCAGCCTCCCCGGTGTGATCATCCCGCCTCCCCCATGTACCGACAGGTCGTCGATCTGGAGGGACAGTGCCTGCAGTTCCAACCGATCTCGGCCCAGGCTTCCCAGGCTTAGATTGAGTTAGGGTCGAGGGATTGAGATTAGCCCATAGAGAGATCTTGAGGAGCGACTGTGATCGTATTAATGACCCCGGCGGAACTGGAAAAGATGCGGACGGTGGGACGTCTGGCCGCTCAATTGTTGGATTATCTGGCCCCTCTTGTCAAACCAGGGATCAGTACTTTGGATCTCAATGATGCGGCAGAGGCATGGACCCAGGCCCATGGGGCTCGCAGTGCTCCCCTGGGCTATTACGGCTTTCCTAAATCCATCTGTACCAGCGTCAACCAGGTGGTCTGTCATGGCATTCCCGCCGCCGATCAGATCCTGCAGGAGGGGGATATCCTCAATATCGATGTCACGCCTGTGCTGCAGGGCTATCACGGGGACACCTCCCGCATGTTTGTTGTGGGGCAACCCTCAGCGACTGCCCAGCGCCTGATCCAGGTGACGGAGGAATGTCTACGACGGGGGATCGAGGCGGTGCGTCCCGGTGGACATTTGGGGGATATCGGGGCGGCCATTCAGGAATACGCGGAGAGTCATGGTTTCTCGATCGTGCGGGATTTCGTCGGCCATGGCATCGGTAGGCAGTTCCATATGGATCCCCAAGTGTTTCACTACGGTAGACGGGGTCAGGGGCGGCGACTCAAACCCGGCATGGTCTTCACCATCGAGCCCATGATCAATGAGGGCAGCCATCAGGTGGATACTCTGCGGGATCAGTGGACGGTGGTGACTCGGGATCAGAAGCTCTCCGCCCAGGCAGAACATACGGTGGCCGTGACCCGTGCGGGGGTGGAGATCCTGACCTTATCTCCGGCTTCGGTGGCGGTTGATCCTGCCACTTCTCGACAGGTGGAACCGGTTTGATAGGGTAGTAAGGCCAGATCGGTGGATCTGATGTAGCTCTGATCAACTCGGGTAAACCCGGATGAGGTGTTATGGCTAAAGTCGTTCTAATCACGGGAGCCTCCCATGGTATTGGTAAGGCCACAGCCCGCTGCTTTGCCCAACGAGGGGATCGGCTGGTGCTGGCGGCCCGCACCCCTGAGCCCCTGAAACAGGCTGCCATCGATCTGGAGCAGGAGCTGGATGCTGAGGTGTTGGCCCTGCCCACGGATGTGACGCAGCCAGAACAGGTGGGATCGCTGGTGGATCAGGCTCTGCAACGGTTCGATCACATCGATATCTTGATCAACAATGCTGGGATCTGTGCCAGTGGCCCCTTTGCCGACACCACCCTGGATCATTGGCAACAGCTGATGCAGACCAATTTCTGGGGCTATCTCCATACGATCCGTGCCCTGCTGCCGCACTTGCTGCAACGGGGTCAAGGTCAGATCGTCAATGTGGGATCGGTGGGGGGCAAGATGCCTTTGCCGGAGATGACCGCCTATTGTGCCAGTAAGTATGCGGTGTCTGGCCTTACCGAGGCTCTGCGTCTGGAGCTACAGCCCAAGGGGATCGAGGTGATCGGGGTGCATCCGGGTATCGTCCGCAGCGACTTTCTGGAGCGGGCCATCTTTGTGGGTCCCGAGCCATCGGAGGAGCCGGCCTCCAAATCCCAGATGCAGGCAGCCCTGGATAGCTGGCTGGTCAGTCAGCCCGAGGCGGTGGCGGAGGCGATCCTGGAAGCCTGTCTAGAGCATAAGACTGAGGTGGTGGTGGGAGCAGCCCAGTGGATGACAGGGGCCTATGCCCTGCTACCAGAGCCGATCCGATTCCTGATGCAGAACACCACTCGCTGATCGAGATCTGCTCATCCTGTGATCGGGAATGGGCTGGATCTTGGTTGGTTGAGAGCCAGGGGGCAGGGTAAAGTACACAGAGGCGAGGCATGCAGCCACAGATGTCACCCTTTTCCAGGCAAGAGCCAGCAGGTATCCAGCGCGGGCAGTATAGTTTACACTATTGCTCAGGACACCTCGGTTGAGGTCATTGCAAGATCCCTGTCTCTGGCTCAGGAGGCAAACTCAGGTAGTCGCAAACTATGGTGGATTCCGGTTCTCCTGTTTATCAACACCTCCTGATCGTTGAGGATCGAGATGGGCG
>CAYSEO010000028.1:0-21862 GCA_964429885.1 uncultured bacterium | reverse complement strand
CCTGCTGTTACCTCTGTTGGTGACCTTGATCACAGGTTCCCTTTACCAGATCGCCCTCTTGACTGGCAATGTGGCGGATTACTATTGGTTGATCCAGGCTCATCGTGGGAATTGGCAGGTGATCAATCTGGAGCTGATCTATCCCTTCTTGAATGCTCTGGGTCTGCTGGTGATGATCGTGACCGGATTCAGTATGTGGCTGCAGATGCAACGCCCCAAGCGTCCTCGCCCCGAGACTGAGGTCTGATCGGCCCACGACTCAAGTTCCAGCTCTCAGGCTCAGACTCATCCCGATCCCAAAAGCAACACCAACATCAGCTAGACTCCAATCATCACCAGACTGGAACAGGTAAACGAGAGATTGATTCCGTAAGCAAACACCTCTTGTTCCAGAAGTAAGGATAATGCCAACTAGAGTGGGCCGAAAGTGGTCTATTCCACTGATTTATCCAAAACATTCAGTGACACGGAAACGAGTTTCTAGGTTATGATCCAAGGCATGCCTACTGCGTTGGTGACTGCCGTCTTGTTTTTCTGATCTATACCTTTCGACACTTAGGGTCGGGAGCTCTAGGGGCGAGCAGTAAGCCAGGAGACTACCTCGTGTAGCGGAAGAACCTGGAAACTATCAGAACCCTAGCCGAGACCCTAGACTGGGACTCCCAGGTCGAAAACTACGGTAAAACGGCGTGGTGGGTATAAGAAAGACTCTCTTCGGAGGGTCTTTATTTTTTGTTCCACGCCTCGATCAGCCTAAACGGCTGTGATCCTTATCCTGAGCTGATCCTCTTAATCCCGACTAAAAGAGTCTGGATTGTTTGACGCTGGATCTGAGGGGTGTTACTATCCTCAACAAGCTAGAGAAATCCGGACTTAGAGACAGCGAGGCTCCCCATGACACAGGCCCTACCCCAGCTGGACACCCACCAGCATCACCACGACACCCATACTCATACCCAAGCTCATCCCACAGTGAGCCATCTGCGCTGCCGGGAGTGTGGTGCGGAGTATGAGCCCAAGGCGATGCATGTCTGTGAGCTGTGTTTTGGTCCGCTGGAGGTGGCTTACGACTACGATCAGCTGCGGCAAACAGTAACGCGGCAGTCGATCCAGAACGGACCCCTGTCCATGTGGCGTTATCGTCCCTTTCTGCCAGTTAACTCTCAGACCCCGATCGATATGGGGACGGGCCTGACTCCCTTGATCAAGGCGGATCGGTTGGGCCGACGTCTGGGTCTCAAGAATCTCTATCTGAAAAACGATGCGGTCAACATGCCCACCCTCAGCTTTAAGGATCGGGTGGTATCGGTGGCCCTGACTCGCGCTAAGGAACTGGGCTTCACCACGGTCTCCTGTGCTAGCACGGGTAACCTGGCTAACTCCACTGCCGCCATCGCCGCCCATGCGGGTCTGGAGTGTTACATCTTTATCCCCTCCGATCTGGAAGCTGGCAAGGTACTGGGCTCCCTGATCTACAACCCCACGGTCATGGCGGTGGAGGGTAACTACGATCAGGTCAACCGGCTTTGCTCCGAGGTGGCGGATCGCTATGGTTGGGGCTTCGTCAACATCAACTTGCGCCCCTACTACTCGGAAGGGTCCAAGACTCTAGCCTTTGAGGTGGCGGAGCAATTGGGCTGGCGGCTACCGGATCAGGTGGTGGTGCCTCTGGCTTCTGGATCTCAGTACGGCAAGATTTACAAGGGCTTTAATGAGTTCGTCAAGGTGGGCCTAGTGGAGGATCGGGCCGTTAAGTTCAACGGGGCTCAGGCGGAGGGTTGCTCTCCCATCGCTCAAGCCTTCAAGGAGGGCCGGGATTTCGTCACCCCAGTCAAGCCCAACACCATCGCCAAGTCCATCGCCATCGGTAACCCAGCTGACGGGATCTATGCCCTAGACATCGCTCGCAAGACCGAGGGTCAGATCGAGACTGCCCAGGATCCCGAGATCATTGAGGGCATCAAGCTGCTAGCAGAGACCGAGGGGATCTTCACCGAGACCGCTGGGGGCACCACGGTGGCAGTGTTGAAGAAGCTGGCGGAAGCGGGTCAGATCGCTCCTGATGATCTCACCGTGGCCTACATCACCGGGAATGGTCTGAAGACCCAGGAAGCCGTGAAACCCCATGTGGGACAGCCCCTGCTGATCTCGCCCAAGATCGATAGCTTTGAGCAGGCTCTGGAGCGGGCCCGCACCCTGGAGCGGTTGGATTGGCAGGAAGTGTCGGTCTGACGCAGAGCTCCGGCTACACTGTACAGACTCTCTGTGGCAAATCTAAGTAAAATCCGCACCTAGTCCCTCCTATAGGCTACGGGGAGGGGCTTTGCTCTCTAAAAGGGGTTAGTGTGCCCAAGCTCCTTGAAACTCAACTCTCGAAACTCACTTTCTCGTAAATGTCCTGTAGGAGCAGCTGACACTGGATTGAAGGAAGTGAGATCTGAGACTCTATGCCTTTGATGTCTACCAGATTCCACTCCGACTCTCCTTGTCGCTGATAGTGTTCTAGACCGATCTGATCCTGGGCCTGGAACGGAGTTGGGCATGAAGACTGGCAAAGATGTTGCCCGACACGAGGTTGTGTTTGCGGCTGGCCCCGGTCATGGCGACCCCTTCGCCATCAATGTACTCGCTCTTGATCTGGGCTTGCCGTTCCTGGGCGAGGTACTCCTGCACAGTCAGCTGAGGTCGGGGTTGGGCAACCATGGAACTCTCCTAGAGCTGGTGAGTTATCTCAATTATGGATCTTGGCTCTTGCCCATCTGCGGGGGATTGTGATGCCGACAGCAGGCCGCGCTATCCTTCTGGGGTAGAGTGTGGAGTCCCGCCTGGGCAGCCATCCGGAGAAGCTGAGTCTGAGTCATACTGTGATCTAGCATGTTTTACTTCTGTCTTATTTTGGAGTGATGTGATATGGCAGTTAAGGTACTGATCCCGACCCCATTGCAAAAGCTGACCCGCGATCAGGCTGTGATCGATTGTGAGGGGGCCACGATCAAGGAGTTGCTCAATGCCCTGGAGGATGATTGTCCGGGGATCAAGGCGCGGCTGTGTGATGACAGCGGTGAGCTGCGGCGGTTCGTCAACTTCTACGTCAATAGCGAGGACATCCGCTTTCTGGAAGGGGCCAACACTCCGCTCAAGGATGGAGATGAGGTGAGCATCGTACCCGCTATCGCCGGGGGGATCTAGATCCCAAAGCTTACTGATGATCTCCGAGAGTGCGCAGGCCATCATCCCGGTGGGTCTGCGACGACGGTATAGTTAGTGGGTTGGTGTTGAGGAGAAGATGGTGATGGCGGAGGTGACAACTCCCCTCAGATCAGGGCGGTCTCAGGTGTGGAGCGGTTTGAGACTGGCTGGACTCGGGATCGGCTTAGGGATCATGTTGGGAGCCTGTGGCGGCGAGGGCTCGAATCAGCTGCAGCCTGTGGAGTTGGCCTTTCCGATCCCCGATAACTTCACCTCCACCGGGTCGTTTACTGCCGGGACCACCACTGGGTTTGTGGAGTTTGATCTACGGCGATTGGCAGACGATGCCCTGATTACCGACCCCCTCAGTGTCCTGGTTCTCCCTTTGGGGCAGACTGATGAGCAGGAGATCCTCATCGATGATCTCGGCAATACCATCTTCCTACAACGGGCTGTGGTCTTGCTTGGCAATGGTCTGGATGAAGACAACGATGGCGTCGCTGATGTCCCGCCCCCAGAGTCACCCCCTGCTCCGATCCAACCGATGGTGCCTTTTGAGCCTCCTCAGGGCTGGGATCCGAGTCGTACCCTGGCCTATACCCCCAATCAGACCACGGTCCCTGAGCTGGATCCGATCCCGCGTTTCGGGTTTTATGCCTCCTCCGTGGCCTCCTTCGAGGCTGAGATCGGTTTGGCAGTGCAGGATGTTCTGGGTCAGGTGGTGCCAGGAGAGGTCAACATTACCTTTCCAGCGGCTCCGACTCAATCAGTGACGGTTTCTGTAACCAACGCTACAGGCACTGAAGAGAACCCGATCATTGTCGCCATCTGCAATCAGTTACAGGCCAGCCTGTATGTGGGTCTGCGATCTGGGGCTACCACAACCCTCACGGTGCCTCAGGTGAGCGCAACACCCGATACCCCGCTCAACGCCCCCACCTTTTATGTGGCTCAAGCCTATCAGTTTGATTCTGTGGGGAATCTGATCCAGGTATCCGATAATCCGACCGATCCGGGCAACCTCTCCACCCTACTTCTGGACAGTTCTGGCACCGGGGATGGAACCGCTGAGCTCTCCCTGATCAGTTCCACCAATGAAGATCTAGTGACCTGTGCTGGGGATTCCCTAAGACTAATACCTCAGATCGTCGGTGGGTTCTTCTAGAGAGACTTCCTAATCGAATCCATAGAGAACTCGGTTAGTTCACAGAAGCTTCACAGTTTGCCCATAAGCTAACTCTGGGTTAGAAAAGTAACACCCAGCTCGGGGCAGGGAAGGCCTGGATCCGGGTGCTGTGAGTGGGGTAATGGAGCATGATTGATCTATTGGATATCCTTTATGTGAGACGAGGGCTTTTCCTAAGCCTGATCATCACTTGTGGAGTCATCTTCTATCTGTTGGGGCGTCAGATCCCGAAGCTCGTGCAGTTGATCAGCAGCTGGATTACTGATCCAGAGAAGGGGAAGGGGTACCGGGGTATCTTTGATCCCTACAAGAATCTACTGGGGATCGTGACCGCCTTGACGGCGGCTGAGGTCACCTTGATCCTGATCCCTAAACAGAAGTGGTTGTATACCGCTGAGTTGGTGATGAGCTTGATCCTGGCCCTGACGGCTAGCTGGCTGGCCTCCCGATTATTGCGACAGTTCTTCGATGTTTATCTGTTGAACGCAGCTTTCAATAGTGGACGCAAGTTGAACAGCGAGCTGTTGGTAGTGGGCAAGGTGATCGCCAATGTCGTGATCATTTTGGTGGCGGTGATCCTGTTCTCATTGACCCATCAGATCAATATCTTTGGCCTATTCGCTAGTTTGGGGATCGGGGGTCTGGCGGTGGCGTTTGCGGCTCAGAAGACTTTGGAACAGGTTCTCGGGGGTGTGGTGATCTTGGTGGATCGGCCCTTTACCATCGATGATTATGTGGGGTTACCTGATGGGACCTTTGGCCGGATCGAGGCGATCGGCTTGCGTTCAACCAAGATCCGCACCTCCGGTAAAGGGACTCTGATGGTGGTGCCCAATAGCTCACTGGCTCAGGATAATATCGAGAACTTTACAGGGGCCAAGAAGGTGATGTCGATCATTTATCTCACCTTTCACCGAGAGATCTCTACTGAAGAGGAAGCCCTGATCCGTCAGGTGATCCACGAGAGCACGGATGATATCTTTGGCATCGATCCCCGCAGCACGGACATCAGTTTCCTGCGCAATGGTAAGAAGGGGTCCAATGGTTCTAAGCCCAAGATTCAGGCTCAATGTACCTTCTTTATTCTGGGATCGGGAAGCGCCACCATGGAGCTCCGGCGGCAGTTGTTGGATGTGGCCAACCGTAAGATCACACAGCGATTGGTAGACTACGATATCTCGTTTGAGATCGATGATCCCACTATCTATGTGGACTCTCCCATCACGATCTAGCCATTTGTTCTTTTGGCTTGCTTGAGCTTGAGTGATTCTACAGCTTGATCCTCTGATCCACAACCGATTGTTTTCGATCGATCCCCTTAGCATTCACTGATGTCATCAATAGTGGAGATCTGATGCTTGACTCGATTTTGAACCTGTTGCCAATTGAGGCGATCCAGGCAGAACTACCCCGGATCGGGGCCTTTGCAGGCTTCATCTTACTGGCCCTGATCGTCGGTCATTACACCCCTGGACTGATCAATACGGTCATCCGTCGTTTCTTTCCCAATTCGGTTGCTGATCTTTATCACAATTTGATCCAGCCTCTGGAGCGATTGTTTCGGATCGCGGGTACCTTTATCCTGATCTCGCTCTCCCTTAGCTGGATCGAGCCCTACGACTCCCTATACGATTTCCTCCGTCCATTTGTGGATCTGAGCGTGATCATGAGCTTGGCCTGGTTGGCCTCCCGTCTGTTTCAGCGGACGGTACGGGTCTATGGTATCGATCTGTTCAACCGGATGGGGCGAGAGGTGGATGATCTGTTGTTGATTATGGAGACGGCAGCCAATATTTTGATCGGCTTCATCGCCATTTTGGCCTTTGCTCAAAGTCAACAGTTTAATTTGATCGGTCTCCTCACCAGTTTGGGGATCGGGGGTATCGCCATCGCCTTCGCGGCTCAAAAAATCCTGGAGCAGCTGCTGTCTACGATCGTGATCTATCTGGATCGGCCCTTTGTACCTGGGGATTATATTCGTCTGTCTGACGGTCAGATCGGTCGGGTGGAGTCCATTGGTTTGCGATCCACCAAGTTCCGAACGGCAGCGAAAGCTACGGTGTTGGTGATCCCGAACTCCAATCTAGTCAGCTCTGAGATCGAGAACCTGACTTTGGCGAAGAAGGTCATGGTCATGCTCTATTTTGACTTTGAGTCTCCTTTGGAGGAGCAGGATGAGGCCCTAGTGCAGCAGGTGATCGCCAACAGTACCGACTCCTTATTTGGGATCGATCCAGGCAGCACCAACATCTCCTTCCTGCGGGATCGTTCCGGTCAGTCCAATCGCTCGCGAGTTACCTTCTTTATCTTGGGATCTCGGGATAACTCCATTGAGCTCCGTAAGCGGCTTCTGGAGCTGGCTAACGAGAAGATCTCAGAGCGGCTATCCAACTATGGCATCCAGTTCAAAGTCCAGGATCCGACGATCTATGTAGATGCTCCGGTGACGGTCTAGGGCTGTAAATGAGCTGATCAGAGAGATTAAGATGAGAAGGATCTGCCTGGTTGCCTGGAAGATCCCTCTTGCTGATTCACGGTAATTTCACGATAGCTTTCTATCCTATGAGAGATGTTATGACGCCAAGGGTAGGGGCGTTTCTATGACAAAGCGTATTTTAATCCTACATGCCTCTCTCGGATCTGGCCATGTGAGTGCAGCGAAAGCCTTAGCTGGGGCCTTTGAGCGATGTCCCGATATTGAAGTTCAGATCGAGGATGCCTTTGATCATGCCAGCCCAGTGCTGCGGGCCACCCTAACCCGGCTCTATAAGCAGCTCAGCGAACGATCTCCCCAGCTGTATCGGATGATCTATGAAGGCATGGACACGGATGATCTGGAGGAGTCCTTAGAGGAGAATATTCGTCTGGCTAGGTTAGAAAGGCCCTTCTTCCAGCGATTAGAACAGCTGACAACAGAGAACTCATTTGATGCGATCATCTGTGTGCAACAGATCCCCAGCCGTATCCTGCAGCTGCTGCAAAAGGAAGGATCGCTTCCCCATCCCCATTATGTGGTGATCACCGATGTGATTGCCCACAGCACCTGGATCAACATTGGGGTTCATCGTTACTTTCTGCCCAGTGATCTGACGGCGGATGTCCTCAAACAACGAGGAGTCAATCCAGATCTGCTTCAGGTTACTGGTATTCCTGTCAATCTAGAGATCGCCGAGCCTAAATCCTCAGAGGCAATGCGCAACAAGCATGATCTCCCCATAGATAAACCTGTGATCACGTTCTTTGGAGGCGGGATCCTGCCTGAGCGGGTGCGGTTAATTGCTAGTAAAGTCTTGGAGAGTGATCAGTCTGGTGTGCTGATCGTAGCGGCAGGGCGTAATCAGGATCTAATCGAGGCTTTATCCGATCTGGAGAGCTCATCTCGGATGGAATTTCGATTGCTGGGCATGATCGATTATGTGGATGATCTGGTGGCTGCCAGTGATATGGTGATCAGCAAGGCGGGAGGACTCATCGTTAGTGAGGTGACGGCTCGGGGCACGCCTCTGGTGATCCTTGATCCGATTCCAGGACAGGAGGAATGGAACGCGGATGCGGTGGCTACGGCTGGAGCTGGGATCCAATTACGATTGGCGGAGATGGTCCCCAATGCGGTTCTCTGGTTGCTAAGTCACCCAGAGCAATTGGCCCACATGAGGCAGCAAGCCCAACAATTTGGTCGCCCCAGGGCTGCCCGCACCATCGCTGATCAGATCCTGTCCGATCTGGAGCAACAGTCCTATCCCACAGCGCCTCTATCCCTGATCGGCTGAGGGATCTTAAGAATCTGGCTTAATATCCTGATTTATGATACTAATGTCCCTGAACTAAATGCTTGGAGATGATGTCTAGAATCCGCACCCATTCTGTACCAAAATCTTTTCTCTGGGGGGTGGCCACTTCTGGCTATCAAAGTGAGGGAGGATTCAATGGTCCCGATCAGCCTCAGAATAATTGGACCTGGAGTGAGGCGGATGGATCGGTGATGACTACGGGTCTGGCCACGGAGTTTTGGTCTCACTATGAGCAGGACTTTCAGATCTGTCGTCGTGTGGGCTTAAATGCCTTTCGCCTCGGTTTGGAATGGGCTCGGATCCAACCTACTGGTGTGCCTCGATCGGGTCCTGCACCAGAGTTCGACTACCATGCACTGGATGCCTATGTAGATCGATTAGCGGCCTGTCGGCAAGCAGGTCTTGAGCCTGTGGTGACCTTACATCATTTCACTCACCCCGCCTGGTTGGGATTGGATCCCTGGCTATCGGAGTCCACTGTGGATCTGTTCACCACCTATGTGCGCACCACGATCACCCATATCAATCGGGGGTTGACGGACACTTACCAGTTACCGCCGATCTCTTGGTATATCACCACCAATGAGCCTAACATCCTGGTGCTGAACTCTTATTTTAGTAACCAGTTTCCCAGTGGATCTTCCCTGGGGCAGGCGGCGGTGTTAAGGGCTTATAATCTGTTGCTCTGTGCTCATGTGCGAGCCTACAATTGCATCCATGATATCTATGAATCTGAGCATTGGCCTCGGCCTCAGGTTTCCCTCAATACCTACTGCAGCGATCTCTATTGGTCCGACAAGATCATCTGGGATCTCCTAGAGTGTAGACAGAACCAGGTTGACCAAAGCTCTCTTAAGGATCACATCGTCCATAAGGCTTATCAACATGAGCTGACTCTGGCTCAAGCCGATCTACCTTTCCAGAAAGATATCCCCTATCGAGTGGGACGTTGGGTTCGCTATCTGGCCAATTGGACCGGGGAACGACAGTTTGATCCGGAGGCTTTTCAAGGTTTGCTTGGGGAACTAGAGCGCTCTCCCCGCTCCTCGGTCTGTGACTTTATCGGGATAGATTACTATGATCCCTTTATGGCTCATACTTTACGACTGCCTTCGTTCTCCGATTTCGAGTTTAAGACTAAGGAGCTCCGGGCCTGGTTAATGAGTGGGATCACCAGTAAGTGGTGGAACTGGCGGAGTTTGCCGGAGGGCTTGCACTTCTTCTGTAAGACCTATGCTGAGGATCTAAACTGTCCGATCCTGATTGCGGAAAATGGGATGGCGCTGCGACGCAAGCCTGACAATAGTGTGGCCACTCCTCGCCCCGATCAACTACGACGCAGCCAATTTCTCCGAGCTCATGTTGAGCAGGTGCAGCGTTTGATCCAGGAAGGGATCCCCATGTTGGGTTACCTCCATTGGTCCCTGACGGATAACTATGAATGGGGATCTTATACTCCTCGATTCGGCCTCTTGTCCCTTGATTATCAGGTGGGTACAGAGAGGCTGTGGCAGGATCACCTGGGAGATCGACCCTTAGAAACCTATGGACAATTGATCCGTGTGGCTACAGTGGAGACCTCGGAACAAGCACCTCTGTCAACCGGTGGCCCGAGCAAGGATCCCATCCCCTGAGTGATCTGGGTCTGAGCAGAGATCACCCTCTTGATGTGAGGAAAGGGATCTCTGGACTGTTGAGATCCCTTAGGGTGCAGATGCTATTGGACCCGATGTTAGAGCTGGATGCAACAGCAAAGCTACTGATCTGGGGAATTGAGAGGAGGCAAAGGATCCGATAAGTCCCACTAATCAGATAGACGCCAGTCGATCGGCTCCTGTCCGGCCTGCTGGAGGGCCTGGTTGATCTGGGAGAAGGGACGGCTACCAAAGAAGCCCTGTCGAGCCGACAAGGGAGAGGGATGAGGGCTTTCCAGGAGCGTGTGACGATCCGAGTCGATCAGCTTGGTCTTTTTGCGAGCGGCTGATCCCCAGAGGACGAAGACCACATGGGATCGAGTCTGAGCAATGCGTTGGATCACGGCGTCAGTGAAGATCTCCCACCCTTGGCCCCTATGGGAGTTGGGTTGATGGGCTCGCACCGTCAGCACCGTATTCAGCAACATCACCCCCTGTTCAGCCCAGGCCGTCAGATCCCCCTGTTTCGAGCGGGGCAATCCCAGATCTGAGTTCAGCTCCACAAAGATATTCTTGAGGGAGGGAGGTGGCTTGATCCCTGGTTTGACAGAGAAGCTGAGACCATGGGCCTGTCCCTGATCGTGGTAGGGATCTTGTCCCAGGATCAAAACCTTGACCCGATCGGGCGGTGTTAACGAGAAAGCAGTAAACATCTCGGACTCAGGAGGAAAGATGGTTTGAGACTCCCTCTCCTGGGCCACAAAAGCAAGCAGATCCTGAAAGTAAGGTTTGGCGATCTCCTCAGCCAGAACAGATCTCCAGGCCATCAATCCACTCGGGATCTGAGGTTGAGTTTCTAAACTGGAGGATGCTTGAGTCTGATCTGAGATCTGATCCAAAGGCTGAGGGGTTTGCAGAGGATCTATCGGCATCTCTAGAGGTAATTCAGTTTGACGAAGATCAAGATCCGGTCGTGGTGTACTCAAGCCATGGCGAGGACAGATCTCCAACAGGTTACAGGTCTGACACTCTGGAGATTTAGCTTTACAAACATGGCGTCCATGTAAGATCAAGGCGGGTCCAAACCAGGTCCAATCCTGCTGTGGGATCTGGCGCATTAGATCTTGCTCGATCCGCTCCGGCTGTTTATGTTTGGAGAGCCCTAACCGTTGGCTGAGCCGGATCACATGGGTATCCACAATGATCCCAGAGGGCAGATCGAAACAACTATTCAGCACCACATTGGCTGTCTTACGGGCAATACCAGGAATTGAGGTGAGCTCCTCCATGGTGCGAGGCACCTGACCTTGGAACCGATCCACTAAGGCTTGACAGACCGTTTGGATCGTTTGGGCTTTCTTACGATAAAAACCTGTGGACTTGATCTTTTCCTCCAGCACCGCCGTGTCCGCTGCCCCAAAGGCTTGGGGATCGGGGTAGTCCTGAAATAAGGTCGCTGTTACCTGATTGACCCGCTGATCAGTGCTCTGAGCTGCCAGGATCGCGGCCACCAGTAACTGTTCTGGGGTCTGCCAGTTGAGCTGATATCGGGCCTGGGGATAGTTGGCCCGCAGCCCTGCCACTAACTGAGAGATCATTTCGCCCATGAGATTGAGAATTAATGGTGATGATCGGTAGCCAGCTGATGTTCCTGCAACCGAGGCATGAGCTCCACCAGATTACAGGGGGTATAGCGACTGTCCAATTGCCACCGGATCAGCTCATCCCAAGCATCCCGACAGGCACTGGTGGATCCGGGGATAGCGAACAGATAGGTGCCTTTCGCAACACCGGCGGTGGCGCGGGACTGTAGCGTGGAGGTGCCGATCTTCTGATAGCTCAACACCCGAAACATCTCCCCAAAGCCAGGGATCTCCTTCTCATACACCTGATGAAAAGCCTCCGGGGTTACATCCCGTCCCGTCAACCCCGTGCCCCCCGTGGAAATCACCACATCCACCTCAGGATTCTGGATCCAATCCCGCAACGACTTCAGGATCAGGTCTAGATCATCAGGGACAATGGCCCGATCCACCAGCCGATGCCCCGCCTCCTGGATCCGATCCACCAACAGTTGACCCGAGCGATCGTCATCAAAGCTGCGGGTATCCGAGACGGTCAGCACCGCGATATTCACCGCCAAAAACGGACGAGACTCATCCACACCAGCCATACTTGCCTCACCTCAACTCCGGTCGATCAGACCTCCTCAGTGTAGCGAGTCTCAGGAAGATTCTGGTGAATAGATCTGCGGCAAGATCGGATCCTACTCCTGACTGGGTTCAATGGGTAGACTGATCCGAAACTCCGTGTAACTGGGTTGGGAGCGCAACACGATACTGCCCCCATGTCTAACGGTGATGATCTTGTAGCAAATATCCAACCCCAGCCCGGTGCCCTCCCCCACATCCTTGGTGGTAAAGAACGGATCGAAGACAAACTGTTGTAACTCCTGAGGCACTCCGGGACCATTGTCGATCACTTCAATCAACACCCGATCGGAGTTAAGGGGATCCAGCTGGGTCCTGATCGTGATCGTGCCCTGATCCGGTAAGACATAGCAAGCATTATCGATCAAATTAGTCCACACCTGATTGAGCTCTCCCCCATAAGCATAGATCTGGGGTAGATCGGGATCATATTCCTTTTTGATCTGCACCTGTTTCTGCTTGAGCTTATGTTTGAGGATGATCAAAGTATCATTGATCCCCTCATGGATATCGATCTGCTGCTTCTCTCTGACTCGATCCATATAGCTATAGGATTTCAGGGCCGAGATCAGCTCTGAGATCCGAGTGGTGCCTTGGGTCAGTTCCTGTGCCAACTGTCGAATTTCGATATCTTTACAGAGCCATCGAAAGAACCGCCGCACCGCCGGAGGATGTAGGGGATAACGCTCCAACAGCTCCAGTAAGATCTGCTTTGTCAGTCCCACCGAGATAAAAGTAGAGGCCATCTCCTGAGGATCTTGCACCTGCTGCTCCTCCAACCATAGGACCAGTTCATCCTCTAGATCCATTTGAGTCAGGCTATCCCAAGTGACCTCCTCCATCTGGATCTGTTCATAGAATGCTTGGACGGGATGTTTATTCACAGGGCAGTGTTCAAACATAACGGAGTTGAGGATATCCGCCACCGAATCCCCCAACTGATCCAGCGTTTTGACAATGGTTTGGGCAGATCGGCGAGCGGCAGCGGCGGGGTTATTCAACTCATGGGCCAGCCCCGCAGACATCTGTCCTATGGACTCCAACTTACTGCGATGTAGGGAAAGGGTTTGAAATATCGACATCCGTTTGCCCAAGGTGGTCAGTAGCATACGACGCACCACAGCGGATCGGGCCATCAAGGACCACAACTCTGCCTCGTGATAGACCAGGATCCGACAAGGAGTCACCGCCACCCCATGACTAAACCGATCCAAGCCCACCAGCGTCGAGACCTCTCCTCCCCAGGTCCCCGTAGTGAGCGAGCCTGTGGAGATCCGCTCCTGTCGGGTTTCTCGGTACATATCCACACGTCCCTCCAGGATGATGTAGATCTGAGTGGCCTGATCCCCAGCTCGGAAGAGAAACTCACCCGGTTGTAGGTTGACCAACTCAGCCTCCACCTCAGCCTCCCAGAACTCAGGCTCGATAGTGGAGAACAACTCAATGTGGCGCAGATCTCGATATTGCATGGTGCGACCGCAGAATAGAGACGAGCAAGGGCGAAGCCACCCGTTCCCCCATAGGTTATCCTAAGCAGGGTAAGGATCTGATTCCAGTAGGGTCCGAAATGGGCACCCGCTCTAGCCGTCCATAGGGAGACGCCATTATGACCTCATGCTTGATCTTGACCGCTGCGGATGCGAAATTCTTTGAACTGGCTCAGGGCACGATCCTTTCCGTCAAGCAGAAACCCCAATCCAAGCGAGTCTCCCTGGGGTTCTTCGATCTAGGCTGTACACCCGAGCAACGTCATTGGCTAACGCAACAGGTGGACGTGATCGAGGCACCAGGTTGGGACTTTGAATTTCCCACCCGCTCCACCGTGCCCTCCTATTTCCGAGCTCTGTTAGCCCGACCCTTCCTACGTCAATACTTTCCTGACTTTGAAGTGTATCTTTGGATCGATGCTGATGCTTGGCTGCAGGATTGGAGCGCTGTCGATCTATTGATCCAGGGAGCCCTGAAGCGCGGTCTGGCCATTATTCCCGAGATCGATAGAGGTAATTTGCTTCTCTATGGCCGGATCGAACAGGAACCTAGTGATGCTAGATATATGCTCTACCAACGTATGTTTGGGGAGGTAACAGCTGAGAAGCTACAGAGTTATCCCATCATGAATGCTGGAGTCTTTGCCCTCCATAAGGATGCTCCTCATTGGGAGAAATGGGCAGAAGCTTTAAATCAAGGACTACAGAATTATGCTTCTCTCTGGACCGATCAAATGGCCCTCAACCGAGTTATCTATGAGGGGGATCTATTCCAGAAAACTGAGCTCTTGCCCGCTTGGTGCAACTGGACCTGCCACTATGGTCTACCCGCCTGGGATCCGGATCGACAGTTATTTGTAGAGCCCTATCTCCCCCATACCCCCATCGGGATCCTGCATATGACATCGAGCTCAAAGGACAAACAGGTCTTCCCAATTCATTCCACTCGAGGGGATCTGGTGGGGATGGATATCCATTTCCCGTTGGACTCTGTAGATAAACAATACCGACGCTATGACTACATTTCGCCAGGTCTTCAGACGATTTTTGCTGATCCCTTCTTCCCCAATATGATCTCGGGGGATGTGGAAGGGTGTCCTTGGGGCTATTTACGTCGTGAAGTTCCTCACAACTGGTATATCGATCGACGCTTTCCTACGATCGGTTTCGTTAGCCGTGATGAGGCACATATTCTCTACAATACAGCACTTAAGTTCAAAGAAGAACGAGCTTTAGAGATCGGCTGTTGGATGGGTTGGTCAGCTTGTCACATAGCCCTAGCTGGGGTACAGCTTGACATCATAGATCCTCGTCTGGGGGAACCCGTTTTCTATGAAAGTGTTTCTCAGTCTTTAGCAAGTGCGGGGGTCATCAGCTCTGTGACCCTGAATCCTGGATTTAGCCCTGCAGCTGTGGAGGAGCTCTTTAACCAAACCCAACGCAAATGGTCATTGATCTTCATTGACGGCAATCATGATCACCCTGGCCCCCTACAAGATGCGATCGTAGCAGAGCGTTTTGCTGAACAAGATGCCATGATCCTGTTTCATGATCTATCTTCTCCCGATGTGGCTGAAGGACTAGACTATCTACGGCAACAGGGATGGCAGACCCTGATCTACCAAACAATGCAGATTATGGGCGTAGCCTGGAGAGGTCAGATAGAACCCATCCGACATACTCCCGATCCACAAGTTAATTGGGAACTACCCAAACATCTACAGACTTACTCGGTGAGTGGTTTATCCTCAGATCCAGCAGACCATCGCCTGTGGAAAAGCTCGCTGTCTCAATCGAGCCTGATCTCCCTTCAGTCCGGTGTTTTGAGATATCGCTATAAAAATATCCCTATGCAAAAGTCTCCTTTTGAGATGGCTCTGTATACTCAATTGATCGGCCAGGTCAAGCCTAGATCTATTATCGAGATTGGCTCTCTCGCAGGTGGAAGTGCAATATGGATGGCAGATCTGCTCGACAGTTATGATATCGATGGCCATATTTATTCAGTTGATCCCAATATTGTTAGAGAGGCAGCCTATCCCCGTGTTACCTATCTAGAGGGAGGTGGTCAGTATCTAGAAGACGTCTTAGATCAAGATTGGTTGACCCGTCTTCCTCGTCCCCTCCTTATTATCGAGTCTACTGGGCACAGTTATGCCACCAGCTCAAAGGTGCTGGAGTTCTTTCACTCCTATCTATGCTCAGGGGAATACATCATCATTGAGAGAGGGATCATGGATGATCTGGGATATCCATTGCCATCAAGTTATAACGGCGGTCCCAATCGAGCGATCAGAGAGTTTCTTAAATCTCATCTAGGAAATTATGAGATCGATACCTCCTACTGTGATCAGTTTGGCCATAATGTGACATGGAATCCCAATGGTTATCTAAAGAAGATCCTGGATCATCAGGCTCATGAGGACCATGAGTTCCGGGAGCTTTTAGCCATCGTCAGACCCTACAGTTTACTCAGTACTCCTCGGCTCTATTCACTTTTCTCTCTAGCCAAACAGATCTGTCAGCAGGATATCCCAGGTGATTTTGTGGAATGTGGGGTGTATAAGGGAGGGGCGATCGCTTTACTGGCTAAGGTGATCCAGCGCCACAGTAATAGCCCTCGGCGGGTGTTTGCCTTTGATACTTTTGAGGGTATGCCTGAGCCAACAGATGTCGATCAACATGAGGGGATCCCGGCTAACCAGACGGATTTTGGGGTCGGGACCTTGAAGGCTCCCATCGAGGACAATTTGGAGCAGGTTTGTCGTCAATTAGGAGTCTGGGATCTGGTTGTCCCTGTTCAAGGGCTATTTGAGCAGACCCTGCCTCAGTATCGGGATCAGATCCTGTCGATCGCTCTCCTCCATGCAGATGGTGACTGGTATCAATCCACGTTGGAGATCTTCTCTAACCTTTACGATCGAGTCGTGGATCAGGGGTATGTTCAGATCGATGACTACGGACACTGGCAAGGATGTAAGCGAGCTTTGCATGATTTTGAGCAACAGATCCACCAGTTCTTTGTGCTCCGCTCAATTGATTATACTGGGGTCTGGTTTCACAAGGCAGAGAATATCAAGCTGGATCGAGGATCAGATAGCACAACAGAGGGAGAGAAGATTGTCCTGAACGAGATCAGTCTGGCATTATTTCCGGATTGGAGTCAGGCTGAGGATCAGTTAATTGCTGATCTTGAGTCCATACTGTGGGCAATAATGAATCATCCTCAGGGAGACAGGATCTCGTTGCTCGTATCTGCAGAACTGGATTACCAACTATCGGAGCCTCTACTCACAGCTGCGGCCACCAATATCTCAATTCGACTGCTCGAACAAGGATTAGAACCCACCTTTGAGCCCAGTGTTTCTCTTGTGCGGAGGCTGAATTATCAACAGTGGATCACGCTGCTGGGTGATTGTTCTGGACACTTACAGCTCGATCATCAGCAACTACCTGTTGGGCTCAATGTAGCTCTTGAGCAACTTTGCTCTTACTCCACGGAGCAGATCAAGGATCTCCAGATTGGTGTCCTTCCATGATCAGAGGAAAGCTAACTTGTGTAAACTGGCACCCTATGGATGGGAAACGGGATTTCTTTCCCTGATCTGGCCCTCCTCGACGATGATCTTCCCCTTCTTGAATACCCATCGACGCACGGGGCGAGTCGCGATCGCTTCTGGAATGCAGCTGACCGACAGAACAACCAGATCGGCTGGGGCACCGATATGTAAACCGTAGTTCTGCAGTCCCAATCCTTGGGCTCCATACTTTGTCACCAGATCAAAAGCTAGTTGAAGATCCTGATCCCGGCGAAACCCACTCCGATAGGCCAGTAGCAAGGCTCGCTCCAGCATGTCTCCAGTACCATAAGGGGACCAGGCATCGCGGATGTTATCAGATCCCCCAAAAATGGTAACCCCAGCCTCTAAAAGCGGTTTGATAGGAGGTAAGGGGATCGTGCCGGGACCATAGGTCATCACTGCAACCCCAGCCTCGGCTAAGCGCTCTGCTGTTCTGTGAAATAGATCTGGAGGAACCGTGCCCAAGCTCATGCTATGACTACAGACTACTCGATCTGCTAAACCTAGAGTTCGGGTTCGGATCGCCACCTGTTCCAGCTCATAGATCCCTAGGGTGCCTTGATTATGTAGATGGAGATCTAGTCCCACACCATGCTTTTCCGCTAATCCAAAGATTGCGTCCAGCTGACCGTTGACATCCCCATCGATGGTGGCCGGATCGATGCCCCCTACAACATCAGCACCTGCTTGCAGAGCAGCATCCATGAGCTCTAAAACCCCAGGTTGACACATCACGCCGGTTTGGGGAAAGGCCACGATCTGAATATCGACCCGATCTTGATACCGTTGTCGAGCTTCCAATACACCCTGCAATCGCTCCAATCGATCGGCTAGATCGATATCCACATGGGTCCGAATCACTGTAGATCCTTTGCTAATTAGTAGCTCGATCAAAGCAGAGGCTCGCTCCACAACAGGGTAGGAGATCGAGTGCTCCATATGCCGTTCATAGGCGATCCGTTCCGCGATATCGGGACCTGTCTCATTAGGAACCCAGGGCAAACCCACGTAGGTTTTGTCCAGATGACAATGACCTTCCACAAAGCCAGGACAGATCAGATCCCCCCCCAGATCAAGTCGCTCTCCCACCTGAGGGAAAGGATAACCAGGGGGCTGAATATCTGAGATGTGACCCTGTTCGATCAGTAGATCTCGTTGACGACCATCGGGAAAGGTTACGTTAGTCAGAATCCGTGTCTCAGACATGATCAGCCTCTCTCTCGAAGACATATATTTTGCCAGTCACTTTCCCATAAATCTGTCTACATTGGACCCTATCTCCTCTAGATTCCTTGGGGCAGATCCCATCATGACTCGGATCGTTCCCAGGGTATCTGTATTAGACCCAGAGCTTGGCTGACCTCCTGGCGAAGCCGACTCAGGATCGATCCGGGGGGTAACTGAGCGAGGATCTGTCGGATCACCAGCTTGGGTCGATCACTGCTTTGCTCCAATACCTGTTGAGCGGATCGCTGGATCCAGCGGGTACTGATCAGGGCGGCAGCTGCCTGTAGAACCCCTTCCGTCAGGTAGCCAGTCGCTCCCGAGGAGGGTATCCCCCCGATCCAATCCTGCAGCCCAGGGGAGAACGGGGTGGATCCCCCCCAGATCAGGATCGAGCTCACCTCGGTGATCCCCAGGATGCCAAGGCCGATCCCCACAGGTCGCCAGAACTGATCCAGATCCTCCCGCAGCAACGGTAGATGGTAGAGGCGGGCCAACTGCCAGATCAATCCCAGATCGAGACCCCCACAGAGGAGGAGATCGAGACCTGGAATGGGACAGAGACCGATGGCCATGGCCTTCACCGCAGACCAACGCCAGAGGGTGGCTTGAGCCCGGTGCTGTTGCTGCTGGATCTGTTGGTGGATCAGGTGCTCCTGGATCTGGCTGGTGGCGGTGAGTACGTTGAGGGTGAGCAGATCTTCCCCTTCCGTTCGCAGGATGTGGATCAGTTGGGTTTGTAGGGGCTCGATCAGGGGCTCTGGTCGTTCCCAGTCATAGCTGATCTGTCCCTCCGGCCAATGGATCCGGACCCGTTGAGGTTTGGGGGCGGCGGCCACTAGCACGATCTCCTCTGGAGAGACCAGCTGTCGCAATCGGGGGCTGGTGATCTGGGTGTAGATGGCCTGTTGATCCACCTCAGGATAGAGATCGATCTTGTTGAAGACCAACAGGATCGGTTTCTGTAAGGTGCGTAGGGCCAATAGAGCTTGATACTCCACCTGCAACAGATCTCCAGCGATCACAAACAGGATCAGATCCGCTCCCTGGGCAACGGACCAGGACAATTGCTCCCGAGCTGCCCCTGCTACATCATTTAACCCTGGTGTATCCACTAGGGTGACTTTGAGATCTAGACTACATTCGGAGCTGGGATCCCAGAGCACCGATTGGGGGGCACGGGTCACTCCATTGAGTGGTCCTACCTTGAGTAGAGCCTGACCCAGCAGGGCATTGATCACCGCGGACTTGCCACAGTTGACCAACCCAAAGGTGGCCACCGAGAGGATCTGGCTCTCTAACTTGGCCTGTAACTCCCACAGCTGCTCGATCTGGGCCTGGATCCCCTGGCGCTCTGGGATCGGTAGCCGGGTCCAGTGCTGGATCAGATCTTGGAGGGTCTGATGGGTTTGCGCGTAGGTGAGGGAGGTGGGAGCCATGGCAGGATGAGAGACAGCCATCTCCAGTGTTACAGATCTCTCCCTGGGGTCTGAGCTTGGGGTATCTAGTCACTTCTGCCGGGCTTCTCAGCGGAATTGCGGATGTATGGGGTAACGGTCCTCGTTTATGCTATTCATAAAGATATGTAAAGAGTCTGAGCGAGCTGCTTTACGATCTGCGACACGCAAAGGATGACGAATGGCCATGGATGGCGAGGGAACCGATGTGCTGGTGAGGTCAAACTCAACGACACTCCGATTGCAAGAGATGCTCTCCCGTCTGAACCGCAAGCCCTTCACCGGGATCTTGAGGGTTCAGGATCAGCAGCGAACGGAGTGGCAGCTCTGTTTTCACTCGGGTGTGCTGATCTGGGCAGCGGGAGGTGTGGGACCTCAAGCCCGTTGGTGGCGACACCTTTATTTCACCTGTCCGGAGGTGGCCCTGCAAGTTTCCTCTGAGACTGAGAACTTTACCCGAGCGTCCTCTTGTCGGATCGTACTCTCTCTCTATCAGCAGGGGCAGATCGATCGGGAGTCTTTGATTCAGCTGGTCCAGGGGTTCCTAGGGGAGGTGCTCTTCGATCTGCTGCAGGCTCAGGGGCAGGGACATCTCTGGTATGGTCGGGAGGATTGGGAAGATCGGATGTTGCCTCAGTCTCGCATCCTGCTGGATCTGCTCCAGTCGGCCCCCACTCAGGAACAACCGGCGAGCTCCGATCCACTCCAACAGGCCACTAAGCTATGGCAACGGTGGCAACAGGCGGGATTGAGCGCCGTCTCTCCAGCCTATGCTCCGGTGCTGCGTCAGGCCCAACGGTTTCGGGAGCGGGTCAAGCCTCAGGTTTACAACAAACTCAAGCCTTTGCTGACTGGGCGGTTGACCTTAAGGGGAGTCGCTCTACTGCTTAACCAAGATCAGGTACAGCTCTCACGGGCGCTCTTAGCTCACCAGATCCAGGGCCAGATCGCCTTCATCTCCCCCGATCAAGAGGAAACTCAGTATCTGCTCGCCGCTGCCAAGACTCAGGGCAACATCAATCCCCCTGAATCGACACAACCTCAAGGGCCTCTGATCGCCTGTATCGACGACAGTCAGCAGATCTGTCAGATGTTACAGTATATCTCCACTCAGGCGGGCTATCGGTTCCTCGCCATTCAAGATCCGGTCAAGGCGGTGCCGGAGATGGTGCGGTGCAAGCCTGACTTTATCTTCCTGGATCTGGAGATGCCCATGACCAGTGGCTACGAGATCTGCGGCCAGATCCGTAAGATCTCAGCCCTGAAACAGATCCCGGTGATCATCCTCACCAGTCATGACGGGGTGATCGATCGGGTGCGAGCCCGGCTGGTGGGGGCCACGGATTTCGTCTCCAAACCCATTGAGACGGAGAAGATTCTCAAGGTGATCCACAAGTACCTACCTCAGGACCGCTCCGATCGTTCATCGGCTTGATTCCTAGGGATCAGGGTTCTAGCGGGAGATTGGATGGATCGGCATGAGTTCACACATCGTTCACATACTGTCACTGAGGATAGGAGGGTTGGAGAATGAGTAAAGTATTGGTCATTGAGGATAGTCTGACGGACTACACGATCATCAGTAACCATCTGCAGCAGAGAGGGCTCCAGGTGAGCTGGGTGCAGGATTGTCAGGCAGCCCAGGATCGGATCCGACGGGGCAATCCTGATGTGATCGTGTTGGATGTGGTTTTGCCAGGTCAGAGTGGCTTTGAGTTCTGTCGGGAGCTCAAGGATAATCCCCAGACGCGCAATATCCCCATTGTGATCTGCTCCAACAAGGGAACCGAGGCCGATAAGTTATTGGGTCGCATGAGCAAGGCCGATGCCTACTTGGCTAAACCTCTTGATCCGATGGATCTGGTCAATACGGTGCAGCGGTTGTTGGAACGATATCTAAACTGATCGATTTGCTCCTAACTATTCCCAGAGGTTCTATAACATTCTCCCCTTGATGACTGCCTATGTCCCTCTTAAGTCTATTTGATCCTAATTCCGGATCTGCCCTTACCTTTGTAGAGCCCGATCCTAGCCTGATCGAGGCTCCCCCCCCGCCCCCTCCTAAACAACTCCAGCGGGTTAAGTTGGGGTCTGATGGGTACC
>CAYSEO010000027.1:0-21945 GCA_964429885.1 uncultured bacterium | reverse complement strand
GGGGCGGTGGATGCGTGCAGGGCTTGGGGCCATGGATACCCGTCTGATCAACGTAGGCTTCGGCAATATGGTGGCGGCGGGGCGGGTGGTGGCCATCGTCAGCCCGGATTCGGCCCCGATCAAACGGATCATCACGGAGGCTCGGGAGCGGGGGGAGTTGGTGGATGCCACCTATGGCCGACGGACGCGGGCCGTGATCATCCTTGACTCGGGCCATGTGTTATTGTCTGCGATCCAGCCGGAGACCATCGCCAATCGGTTTATGAGTCAGAAACTGGCCATCCTAGACGATGAGTGAGATATCCTAGTAAAAACTTAACTCTAAGTATCGATCTCTATCGATCCCAGAGCTGGTCCCGACCCAGGGAGTGAGTCAGCTGATACACAGGTGAGTGGAGCCATGTCCTTAACCCTTTCTGATCCGTCCATGCCTGCCACTCAGTCCTCTCTACGACCGGACCGTCAGGGGCGTCTGGTGGTCTTGACGGGGCCTAGCGGTGTGGGTAAAGGCACTGTGATCCAACAATTACGACAACGTCATGAGCGGTTGCATTTCTCCGTCTCCATCACTACCCGTCCACCTCGTCCAGGAGAGCAAGAAGGGATCAACTACTACTTCCGCTCCCGAGAGCAGTTTCTGGAGATGATCGAGTCAGGCAAGCTGCTGGAGTGGGCGGAGTATGCCAAGAATTTCTATGGCACGCCTCTGGATCCGGTGGAGGAGAAGTTACAGCAGGGTTTCGATGTGCTGTTGGAGATCGAGTTGGCGGGTGCCCGCCAGGTGGTGGAGAAGCGACCCGATGCCATCCGTATCTTTTTGAAACCCCCCTCTATGGATGAGTTGGAGCGACGGCTGCGGGATCGGGCTCAGGATTCGGAGGCTAGCATTCAACGGCGTCTGACGCAGGCTAGAGCAGAGCTGGATGCCCTGGATGAGTTTGATCATGTGATCATCAACGATGATGTGGATCAGGCGATTCAGGAATTGGAGGAGTTGCTCTACTTCTCCCCTCGGGCCAACCCTGCCCATCTGGCCAAGCCTGGATCTGTCGGGCCAGCACCTCATAGCCAACAGCCTGAGGATGAGATCCATCCCCCTGAGCGACTTCCTGCATCCAGATCGGCGAGTTGAGTAGTGGCGTAAACACATCGAGAAAGGGGATCTGCAGATCCTGACAAAGGATGCCGAACTCCTGGGTCAGTGTCCCAATGCGGTCTCGTTGCTCTGTCTCCAGAGTGGTGTCGTTGGTGCCGAAAGAGAAGACGATCCGCATGTCATGGTGGGGAGCGGTGCGACGTTTGACCTCCGCCTGCCACCGTTGGGCCAGATCTCGACTGGTCTCCCCTCGAATACCGAGATTGTAGTAGGTGATCCACAGAAAAGAACGGTCATCTGCTCGGCGGAATCTACGCCTTGCGGGGAGATAACTATCCACTATTTACCTATGCTGATCTGAAACGGATCTATCAAAAACTGCAGGTCTCAACTCGAACTCAGATGGTGGCTCGGATCTCTGGTGAGTGTAGAGATCTGCGGGAGTGAGCAGTGGAGCTGTAAACTGTGAGAAGTAGCCAGTGGGGGAACTCCAGTCATGGACAAGGCAGAGCAACTGATCCGGATGGCGGAGGATGAGCTGACGGAGTACAGTACGGAGGCCCGCAAGATCGAGAAACTGCGTCGCAAGTATAGCTTTACTGTGCCCTACCCAGAGCAGAAAGAGATCCGTGATCAGATCGACTCGACCCTCGGCAAAAACCTATTCTCTCGCTTGATCGAACAGAATCGTCAGGCAGTGGCCTTACCGTTTTGGGGGATCGGGGGACTGGGCTTATTGCTCGGGATCTCCTTACGACAACCCATAGATTTTATGGCCACAGGGGTTGGGTTTGTGTTGGCCTATCAGATCCAGAGATGGGGATGGCGATTGGAGGCCAAACGGCTAGCGGTGAAGACCTTGGATGAGATCGAGACGAGAGTCCAGGATCTGGGCAATTAAGCTGGATTTACATAGATCAATCAACCCATAAAACACTACGGCAGACCAGCCCTGGAGTCGGGGGATAAGTAGATCAGCAAAAACGTTTATACAGTCTATATAGCTATATAGTGCGTGTCAAAGCAATTTTGCCGATCTAGCCGATCTACTTACTGGATGGTTACTGAAGGCGAAACGGTCGAAGAAGCCCTAGCGAATGTGCAGGATGCCTTGGCTGCTGTAGTCGAAGCTTACGAGGATATAGGGCGAGAATTACCCGGAACGATAAGAGTCCCCGATACTGACGACATAGCTTGGGGCAGAGCAGGCTTTAACGCATTGTAGCCAGCTGCCCCTACCTAGTTACCCGATCAGAGCCATGTCCCTAGATTCAGGATAAGTTGCCACAGACCCGATCACAGTTGAGCCATCACCTGGCGAGCTGCCTTCAGGGTCTTCTCCACATCCGCCTCAGTATGAGCCAAAGAGGTGAAGCCTGCCTCAAACTGAGAGGGAGCCAGATAGATCCCCGACTCCAACATGCCCCGATGGAAACGGCTGAACTTCTGCAGATCAGAGCCCTTGGCATCCGTAAAGTTGCGCACCGGACCCGCAGTCAAGAAGAAGCCAAACATGGCACTGATCGATCCCCCACAGGCCTCGGTGCCCGCTTCCTTAGCGATCTGCACCATACCATCCGCCAGCTGTTTCGTGATCCGGGTCAGATATTCATAGCTCCCTGGACGCTGCAAAATTTCGAGAGTCTTGATCCCAGCAGTCATCGCCAAAGGATTACCAGACAGCGTTCCTGCCTGATACATGGGACCGGCAGGAGCCACCATCTCCATGATCTCCCGCGAGCCACCATAGGCCCCCACCGGCAGACCACCCCCGATCACTTTCCCCAACGTGGTCAGATCGGGCGTTACTCCAAAGTGAGCCTGAGCCCCACCGTAGGAGATCCGAAAGCCCGTCATCACCTCATCGAACACCAGCAAGGCCCCATACTGACGGGTCAGATCCCGTAAACCCTGCAGAAAACCCGGATCCGGCGCGATAAAGCCCGAATTACCCACCACCGGCTCCAAGATCACCCCAGAGATCTCCTCGGGGTATTGTTCAAACAAAGCCTTGACCGCCTCCAGATCATTGTAAGGAGCCGCCAGGGTCTGACCCGTTGCCGCCTTAGGCACCCCAGGAGAGTCCGGTAGCCCCAGGGTCGCCACCCCCGATCCAGCCTGGACCAGGAACATATCCGCATGACCGTGATAGCAGCCCTCAAACTTGATCACCTTCTCCCGTTGAGTGTAAGCCCGCATCAGTCGCAGCACCGCCATACAGGCCTCTGTACCCGAGTTGACGAAGCGCACCATCTCCACACTGGGCACCGCCTCGATCACCATTTGAGCCAGTTGATTCTCCAGGGCACAGGGAGCACCAAAGCTCGTTCCTTTATCCAGAGCCGATCGCAGGGCCTCCAACACCTCCGGATGAGCATGGCCCACGATGGCCGGACCCCAGCTGCCGATGTAGTCGATGTACTGATTGCCATCCACATCCCAGGCATAGGCCCCCTGGACCCGATCGAACACCACGGGCTCCCCACCCACAGACTTGAAGGCCCGCACCGGCGAGTTGACCCCACCCGGCATCAGTTCCCGAGCCTGAGCGAAGACCTCTTGGGAGCGATTGGTGTTAAATACGGTTGTAACCACGTGTTTCCCCTCGCAAAGGATCATGTTATCTTTCGGTTTATCTTTACACGCTAACCAAAACAGACTCCAGATCGACAGTGATTCTTAAGGATCGTTTCCGACCTAGGGACAATCAGGTTCTGTCACAAAGCTTAACCTGGACATAATGGGGGCTTTACTCGGGATCTGAGGTGAGACGGTATGGTGTTGGGTGTAACATGTCTACCTGCGCAAGGACCTAGCCGTGCTACCCACAATGCCTAACCCCGCCCCATTCGGTTCGATCTCCGCTGCTGCGGGCCGTGAGCGCCAGGTGCTGGAGGAGCTCTATCGGGAGCGGACATTGAACCCGTTTTCCACCGGACAGCAGATCCCGTTATTCTCCGATGAGTGGGTCATCGTCTGTCGAGGGGTGGCTCAGATCTCCACCTTCTATCCCAATGGCAATGAGGCGTTGATCGGGTTTGCGGGTCCCTCCATGCCCCTGGGTCTACCTTTGACGGCTCTGGATCCCTATCAGGCGACGGCCATGACCGATGTGGATGTGTTGCGCCTGTCGGTGGCGGAGGTGGAGAGCTCCGAGGTGCTGTCTAAGGGATTATTGCGGCATGTGATCCGGCGGCTACGGCAGACGGAGGCGATGTTGGCTCTGTCGGGGCGGCGTCGGGTAGAGGATCGGTTGCAGCAGTTGCTGGCCTTGCTGGCCATGGAGTTGGGTAGTGCTACTCCCGAGGGCACCCGTCTCAATGTGCGTCTGACCCACCAGAATCTGGCGAATGCCATTGGCACCACTCGGGTGACGATCACGCGGCTCTTGAATCGCTTCCGGGAACAAGGGTGGTTGGTTTTCGACAAGCAGCGGCACATGATCCTCAGCTTCCCTGAGATGATCCGGGGCCGAGATTGATCGTTTCCTCTTATGTGGACGTTAAATCTCAACCTCCAGCTTCTCCCCTGATCGTCTGAGTCATATCCCCTGCCCATTCCGGGAACTGAGCCATATCAGTTAAAAGTTCAAGACTGTTTTGCACTGGGATAAATTTGAGGAGCACCTACAATCTTCTCCATCTGGCTAGGATCCATAAAACGTACTCCCCCTATTCTAGGGTGTGCTTGTGAGTAGCTTAAGCTTAGACCGTGCTCTGCTGGATCGGTTGCTGGGAGAGTCGGGGCCGAAACCGATGTTTATGCTCGGGGGCGTAGAGGTGGGATCGGTGGGGACCAGCGGTGCCTAGGGCAGGACTGATCACGTACAACAGGGTACGGTGTTGATTGATCTGGCGGGTGATCTGGGCCATCTCTGAGAGGGAGCCCAGTTGGATCTGTTCATCGGGCCATCCCAGACGGTAGCAGAGGGCGATCGGCGTGTCTGCAGGGTAATGCTTTAGGAGCTTGGCCTGGGCTGTGGCGGCATGACGGGCACTGAGGTAAAGACACAGGGAAGCCTGATGAGCCGCCAGGGAGACCAGTTCTTCAGCAGGAGGCACCTGAGTTCGACCACTGGTACGGGTCAAGATGATCGTCTGCACCACCTCCGGGATGGTCAGCTCCACCTTGAGTCGGGCAGCGGCCAGTTGAAAGGCACTCACTCCAGGCACGATCTCCACCTCGATCTGTTCCTGCAGCAACCGTACCATCAGCTCATGCAGGGCTCCATAGAGACAAGGATCCCCATCCTGCAAGCGCACCACCTGTAGACCGGCTCGCACCCGCTCGATCATCATGGGTAGCACCGACTCCAACACCTCCGATCGAGTATCGATCCGCTCCGCCTCAGGCCGACATAGGGTCAGCATCTCCTCTGGCACCAAGGAGCCAGTGTAGAACACCACATCCGCTTGGGCGAGTAATTTCTGACCGCGCACCGTGATCAGCTCCGGATCTCCGGGTCCAGCTCCGACGATGGTGATCTGAGGGCGTGAGGTCACGGGCGAGCTCCTTGGGACAAACAGCTTTCGATCATAGTCCATTTGGAGGTGAGGGGATCTACTGGTCAGGCCATCGGCCCCCTACTTGGTGGTAAGTAGATCGGCAAAATTGCTTTGACACGCACTATATAGACTGTATAAACGTTTTTGCTGATCTACTTAACCAGGATATGATTGCGACAGCGGCTGGTTGGTATGAGGGGTGCTATCCTACTTATCGAAGAGTTGAATAAACCTATTGGGCTTTTGGATAGACAGCTAACGATGCTGAGAAAGTCTGAATGCCTTGATGGAGTTTGTGGTGTTGCGGTCGGACAGTACATCCAGTGCGGATCCTCCACAGTGGAAGCAGAAGAACAGAGAGTATTTGATCTACTTCGCGAGCACTTCGGGAGTTTAGGGGTCCCAATTCTCGGCGGCCTCCCGATCGGACATGGTGCTCATCCAGTCGCTGTACCAATAGGAACAGAAGCGATTCTGGATGCTGATAGCGGTCTGTTGCGAGTCTCTGCTGCAGTTCAGTAGGCTCGTGACTAACATATTTCCTGTGGTTTACAGACCCTGTTTCGAGGTCCAATCATGCACTGCACCCGGACCAGTCAACCAACATGCTATGCTTATCTAGACAGATCCATTGTCAAACAGCGAGTTCCTCCGTTATCCCTTCTTTCTCTGTTGTTTCTATGCCTAACTTACCAGAGTTTCACAGCAAAACAATTGAAACATATGAAGCGCATGCGCGTGCGTGGGATGAGCAGCGTTCGAAGGTGTTGCTTGAGAAGGACTGGCTGGATCGTTTTGTCGCTTGCCTGGCCGTTGGTAGAGAGGTTCTTGATATTGGCTGCGGTTCTGGTGTGCCCATCTCGCAATACCTACTCAGTCAAGATTGCCAATTTACTGGGGTGGATGCCTCGCCGACAATGATCGATATTGCACGCTCACGCTTCCCTGAAGGTGATTGGCTGGTCATGGATATACGAAGTCTATTGTTTCCTCAGAACTTCGATGGTATTATCGGTTGGGACAGTTTCTTTCATTTAACTCCAGAAGAACAGCGATCGACATTAAACATTCTCTGCCAATATCTTAATCCTGGTGGTGCGCTCTTGCTCACTATAGGTGACAAAGCTGGTGAAGTGCTTGGGATAGTAAATAGTCAACAGGTTTATCATTCTAGTTTAGATCCAATGGAGTACAAGGAAATTCTTGCCTCTGCAGGATTCTCAAAAGTTACTATCGCCCTTTGTGATAAGAGCTGCGGGGAGCATTCAGTGTTGCTTGCCAGTGGCTACAAGCGTCAGTAGGGATAACAATCAGCTGTGCCTGATGGGCAATCTTCGTATTCTCGATTGAGAGTCTTGCCAAAGTGGATCTGAGGGTCAATGGTAATTCTCCTCTAGCTCAAGTTGGGATGGAGATCGCAGCAACTGCTCAGATCCCGCTGATGGATCCAGAGATCTCAACATCCAGAACAACTCTGAAGCTCGCTGCTCCCGTTCAAATCGATCCAAACTGGAGACGGTCCCGATCAACCGCCGCTTGGCCCGAGTAATGCCCACGTACAGCAATCGTAATTTCTCTCCAGCCAACTCCAAAAAAGCTCGTTCTGTCGCCGATCCACCCCCTGGTACACCCGCCGCGATCCCCTTCAGCTCCGCGATCGCTTCAGCCCGCATATCCGTATCCTCCAGGAAAGACAACCCCATGGCATGATCGCGGGGCACCACTGGAAACTCATAGGCTGACAATCCCGTCAGAAAGACCTGATCCCATTCCAGCCCCTTCGATCGATGTAGAGTACACACGGTGATCGTGCCTGGAGCAGCGGCAAAGGAGAAGATCTCAGCTGGAAGATTATTGAGTTTGCCTTCCCGGATCGCCTGCATCTCATTGGCCACATCTTGCCAATCGGCACCCGGCTGATCCCCTAGAACTTGCTCTAATTGATCGATCACATAATGACAGACGAATAGATCTTCCGGCATCTGATACAGGGTTTGAGAAACCAGATTCAGAACATCAGCCCAGGGAGATCGGGAGGCTTTAATCCAGGTGGCGATCTGACGGATCAAGCGATGGATTTCTCCCCAATAGGCAGGATCAAGATCACTGTTAATGAGAGGATCGGGTTCTCCTAAGCCTGGGAATAGGAGCCGTTCCGGATCAATTCCCTGCAAGACAGCTTTGATCTGTTCCAATGGTTCCCCAGCAGGTAGGTCGCCCCAATCCCCTAAGGTCTCCACCAAGGAGATCAGTCTCTGGTTTGAGGCAGGTTGAGCTAGGTAGATGGCGACCTGGTGTAAGGGTCGGATCACTCGTGTTTGACTGGGGTTACCTCGGAGAAAGTCTACAGCATCCCGGAATTCCTTTTCTCGGAGTAACTCCAGGACCTTCGTGCCTTGATCATTGGTAGGAACCAGGATCACGGTTGTCTGCTGGGGATAGGAGTGAATCGATTGTAAAGCCAGATCCACCACCTTAGCGAGCTCATTCTCAGGGGATCCGGATAGACACAAAAACTCGATATAAGCCTCATGATCGTCGGGATTGGCGGGTCCACTGGAGGCAACTCGGATCTGTTGAGGAATGAGAGATCCTCGCAGTTCCTCTAGAGGATGATTGAGATTGACCCAGTTCACCAAGCTGTTAGCTAAGCGCAGGATCTGTGGGGCGCTGCGGCTAGATTCCTCCAGGATAATCGAGGGGCTTTCATTACAGAATTGACGAAATAACCGAGGTTCGGCTGTGGTGAAGGTACCCATGATACTTTGATTTGGATCCCCGACTCGGATCAGATTGCCGGAGCCTCCGGATCCCAACGCTATAATCTGTAAGAGCTCATCCTGTAAGGGAGAACTATCCTGGGCCTCATCCTCAAACAGATAATCATACCAGCCCTGCACCTGTTGACGGATCTCAGCATCCCGATAGAGTAACTCCACTGCCTGCCAACCCAGATCGTTGTAATCCACCTTGCCCATCCGATTCAGCTCAAGCTGATAGGTATGATAGATCTGCACCGCCCATTGTAAAAATCCTCCTGGGGCCGCCTCGATCTGGGTCGGGGAGAGACGATAATTTTTGGCAGTTTGGATCACAGAAGAGCACATGGACTGAAAGCTGCGACTGAAGCGAGCTCGTTGGTTCCGCAATCGCATCGGGTTCTCTTCTTCTGGCAGCAAACTTTCCCATTGAGCCGTGTTGTAGCGCAGCCAGGATCGCACCAGTCGAGTTAGGAGTCGTTCCTGCTCATAAGCCTCCAAGATCTGGATCTGATCAGCTTCAGTGGCTTGGGCCTCAAAGGTACGCAAAACCCGGAGGGAGAGGGAGTGTAGGGTGAAGGCGTTCGTGAACCGGACTACAGATCCCTGTTGGCGGAGCCGTTGATTGATGCGGTGAATCAGATTGGCCCGTGAGGAGCGCATGTAAGTAAATACCCCGATCCGATCGGGTCTCACTCGCCGACGCGCGATCA
The DNA here is from genome assembly GCA_964429885.1 of uncultured bacterium. Classification (GTDB taxonomy): domain Bacteria; phylum Cyanobacteriota; class Cyanobacteriia; order Thermostichales; family Thermostichaceae; genus CAYSEO01. The sequence goes on along the minus strand of CAYSEO010000027.1, from coordinate 12,872 downwards.
GATCCGTGATCAGGACCTCAAGGGTAAATGTCTTGCCACTACCGGGTACCGCAGAGATCCCCAAGCACCCTGAGGTATACTCCAGAGCTTGAGCTTGGCCGGGCCTGAGGGTGGATAGAAGGGGATCCACGGTGATACTCCAGTGGGACGATAAAGATATGATAGTTACTCTCTCTCAAGACGCAAAACGACTCAGAGATGATGGGGGATCTGAGATCACTATCCCATAGGACTTGTCCTGACTGTGCAGGAATAAATATTGCTTACATCCCTTCGGATGGCAGATCGGATCCTGGTCCTCAAGGCAGGTCGGCTGATCGAGCAAGGTTCCCATCAACAACTGCTGGATCTGGAAGGAGAGTACACCACCTTGTGGAAAATGCAAGCGAAATATTATGATAGCAGCATCTAGGTCTGATCCACCAGGCTTATAGAATCACGGTGAGATCAGGAATGAAATTCTCATTACGCTCGTCAGGATAACCTCTGGGATTACAGATCATTCTTGTGCTGCCGATCTGATAATCCTGCTGGACATGAATATGGCCATGGATCCATAATACTGCAGAGGATTCTGCTACAAAACTATCAAGATCTGAGGCATAGGCAGCACTGAGAATATCATCCTGATCGAGTTGCGCAACGGATCGCTTGCTAGGAGCATGGTGGGTTATGATCACAATTTTCGAGTGATTCCCACTTAACTGCTCCAACTGCTCATGCAACCATCTCAATGATTTATTGTGGATGATGGCAGTATCCAACGATCGAAGCCTACGGTACTGGGGACTGACGCGGATCCTCCGATAGTCCGTCATGGTCTGCGTTGCCTGGAAGCCAGCGATCCTCGGATCTCCAAATAGCTTGAAATCTGTCCATAAGGTACAACCCAGAAAAATGATCCCATCCCTCACTAAGGAATCATTTTCCAGGACATGAATATTTGTCCCTTGCGCTAACCGTTTGAGATCAGTGATGTGTTTGGGGAATGCTCTGCCATAATATTCATGGTTACCCAGCACATAGATCACAGGCTGATCTGGGAAGTTCTTAATAGCCCAATCGATCCCCTGCTTTCCAACGTGAATATCTCCCGCCAGGATCACTAGATCAGCATCCGTTTGAGGGGGACTGAACAGATCGAACTCATTATGTAAATCGCTGAGAATATATAACTTCATCTGGATATCTACCTGTGGTGCCAGTGGTGTAGATCAATTCTATACCTATTCCCTGAGTTAGATCAGCGGCAGTGGTCCAGAACTTTAAGCTGGGATTCGTCTTGTTCTCAGGCAAGTCAGTTAGGGGCGGATCGATCATGGGGGCTGGACGGCTCAGTAGTTAGATCCTCCCTAAGATTTGGGATCCTGGGTGTGGATCTGTGGATCTTGTTGCACACCACCATATTCAGGTTAGTTCAAGGGCATGAGGAGGCAGGGCTCTTGACTCTTATCCCTGTAGGAACTACCTAGCCACACCCTATCATTAGAATCGAGGAAACCGTATTGACCGCTACATAACAAAGTGAAACTCTGTCCCACTATTGTGCTTGACTCAAGTAGAGAAGGCAGACGATCTATGCAACTCCTACCCAAAACTGCATCGTCACGGGATTGGCAAGGCCTATCGGCTCAGAGAGGGGAGGTCACAGACTTTGAGCTGGCCTGTGTGGTCTGTGGGGGGGCACACTTGACCCAGGACCATTGGGAGTTCATGCAGACGATGCCTCAGGATCCGATCGATATGATCGATGACCTGGCCAAGATGGGGCTGTACAAGGATGAGGCGTTTGCAGCAGCGGACAGCGTCAATGCCCATGAGCTGCGCAAAACCCTATTCATGAGAATGGCCGCCAAGGGGGATCCGAAACGGGAGCGGTTGATCGAAGAATTGGCTAGACAGGCCGGTGGGCTTGAAAACGCCTTTGCTGCCGCCTTTGGTCCTCAAGCAGGTCTCTTCTTCTCCGACTCCATCAGAAATGGTCCCTTCACCCGTAGAGAATTCCTCAAGAGTTTAGCGGTGGGAGCTGCTCTGGTCACTGCAGCGAGTGTTCCCAAGCCCATGGATGATCAGGTTCACGCACAAGAGCCAGGAGAGCTGGAGAAGACTGAGCTGCAGGTTGGGTTTATTCCTATCACCTGTGCCACACCGATCATCATGTCTGAGCCGCTGGGTTTCTACGAGAAACATGGTTTTCAGGCCCGAGTCGTGAAAATGCCCAGCTGGGGTGCGGTTCGCGATTCTGCCATTGCCGGTGAATTGGATGCCTATCATATGCTGGCACCGATGCCGATCGCGATGACTTTAGGGTTAGGATCTGCCTCCTTTGGGGTCAAATTGGCCAGCATCGAGAACATCAATGGACAGGCGATCACCGTTGCAGAGCGTTATAAGGGTCAGGTGAATGGTCCTGCTGACTTTAAAGACTTTGTGATCGGGGTCCCTTTCCCCTACTCCATGCACAACCTGTTGCTGCGCTATTATCTGGCCACCGGAGGATTGGATCCGGATGTGGATGTCCAGATCCGACCTGTTCCTCCTCCTGACAGCATCGCCCAGTTGGTGGCAGGGGATATCGATGCCTATCTGATGCCTGATCCCTTCAACCAGAGAGCTGTTTTTGAGGGAGCTGGCTTCATCCATCTGTTGACCAAGGATCTGTGGCCTGGACATCCCTGTTGCGCCTTTGCTGCCAGTGATCAGTGGATCGAGGCCCATCCCAATACCTTCCGAGCGTTGAACAAGGCCATCATTGAGGCAGCTGGATATGCTCAGAATCCGCAAAATCGTCCTGAGATCGCCAGGGCCATCTCAACACGGGCGTTCCTGAATCAGCCTGAGGAAGTGGTCAGATCAGTTCTGACAGGTGAGTTTGAGGATGGTCAGGGTGGAGAGTTCAATATCCCCGATCGTATTGATTTTGATCCCTATCCCTGGCAGAGTTTTGCCAATTGGATCAGTTCTCAGCTGGTGCGTTGGGATCTACAAGGAGATGGTCGGGTGGCTGAGGCGATCACTCCAGATACCTACAATGAGGTTGGACAGGAGATCTTCTTGACCGATCTGGCTCGGGAACTGGCTCAGGAACTGGGACAAACGCCACCTTCTGAGATCTACCGCACGGAGACCTTAGCCTTTGATGAGTTCGATCCTCAAGATCCAGCAGGCTATGTGGAGCAACAGATCGAAGAGTACGGAGTGTAGTTGGCCGATTTCGATCCAACGGTATTGAGATGAGACTCTCAGTCGGTGGAATCGAGCACCTATTGAGTCGAATCAAGAGGGATTTAAGAACATGACAGCGACTCAAACGACCAAGCGAGCCAAACATCCCTTGCTGAACAACGAGGGCTTCCTCTCTTTCGCCCTGTTCCTGATCTCCCTAGTGCTGTTCTTGGGAGTTTGGGAACTGGGGGCGAGATGGGAGTGGTTCACGAAAGGTGTCCCCACCGCCTCAGCCACCTTTAAGGAGTTCTGGTGGTGGGTCACGAATCCGTTTTTTGACAATGGCCCAAATGATCTGGGCATTGGCTGGAATCTGCTGATCAGTCTCAGGCGGGTTGCCATTGGGTATATCGCGGCCTCTCTGATCGCTGTTCCCTTGGGAATATTGATTGGGATGTCCAAGGTGGCGTTTAATGCGTTCAATCCTTATATCCAATTGCTCAAGCCTGTTTCGCCTTTGGCCTGGTTACCCCTAGGTCTCTATCTGCTGCGGGACTCTGAGAAAACAGGGGTCTTCATTATCTTGATCTCCAGCATCTGGCCCACGTTGATCAATACTGCCTTTGGTGTTGCCAACGTCAACCCAGAGTATCTGGATGTGGCTAAAACATTGGGAGCCTCAAGATTGCGCCTGATCACCCGAGTGATTATTCCTGCAGCACTTCCAAACATCCTGTCTGGATTGCGGATCAGCATGGGTATCGCCTGGCTGGTGATCGTGGCTGCCGAGATGTTGTTGGGAACAGGATTGGGCTACTTCATCTGGAATGAATGGAATAACCTATATATTCCTAATATCATTGTGGCGATCATTATCATCGGCATCGTAGGGCTACTGCTAGATAGCCTGTTTGGTGCTTTGCAGAAGATGGTTTCATTTGGGCGAGAAGTATGACTCTTGACATCCAGCCAGGGACCAGCACCGTTGCCCCCAGCTCAGCCGCAGCTCACCTATCCATTCACGATGTGACCAAGGTGTTCCGGGGCAAACGAGGTCTCGTCACCAGCATCTTGGGCAAAGCTAAGCCTGATCTTATAGCCATCAAGGATATCAACCTTGACATTGAGCCTAATACCTTTGTGTCGATCATTGGTCCATCGGGTTGTGGCAAATCCACCCTGCTCAACATCATTGCGGGTCTCTCTCCAGCCACTGTGGGCCAGATCACCCTGAATGGACAGTTGATCACGGGTCCGGGGCCGGATCGGGGCATGGTCTTCCAAAATTATGCTTTGATGCCCTGGATGACAGTGGAAGGGAATATCCGGTTTGCCGTGGAAACTGTTTATCCAGAGCGATCTGCCGCTGATTTGACTGAGGTAGTGGATCATGTCCTGGAGTTAGTGGGGTTGATCCAGGCCAAGAAACAACATCCCCACGAGATCTCGGGTGGAATGAAACAGCGGGTCGGTATTGCCCGAGCGTTGGCTATCGATCCTCAGATCCTATTGATGGATGAACCTTTTGGCGCCCTTGATGCTCTGACTCGGGGCTTCTTGCAGGATGAGGTCGAGCGAATTTGGGAGCAGGAGCGTAAGACTGTAGTGATGATCACCCACAGTATCCAAGAAGCTCTATTGCTGTCTGACAAGATTGTCATGATGACCAAGGGGCCAGCTGCAGGAATTGCTAAGGTTTTGGATGTGCCTTTTCCCCGGCCTCGAGACCGAGAGAATATTGATGAGCATCCGGCTTATCATGATCTCAAACATGAGATGGAACACCACCTCACTCTTGAGACTCGTGCGGTAGAAGAAGCTCGTGTTCGCGGAGGAAATTAGCACCATCCTTGCCCTCCTCTTAAAGGATCTACACTTCCGTTAAGTTCCATCGTGATACAATTGGACTGGTTTGCTCAGAACAAAAAGGAGATTTGGGATGACGATTTCCGAGATCACTGCGAAGCTACTTGCTGCCAAGAAATCCAAAGGAATTAGCTTCGAGGAACTGGAAAAGACGGTGGGGATGGATGAGGTTTGGATCGCTTCTGTGATCTATCGTCAAGCGAGTGCCTCTCAAGCAGAAGCAGAGAAGATCGTCACTGCGTTGGGATTACCTGCTGAAACTGCTGAGCCTCTGACAGAGCCCCCCTTGAAAGGCTCCTTGGACCCTGTCATTCCCACCGATCCTTTGATCTATCGCTTCTATGAGGTGATGCAGGTCTATGGTATGCCCATCAAGGCTGTGGTGCATGAGAAGTTTGGAGACGGGATCATGAGTGCCATTGACTTCACCTTAGATGTGGAGAAAGAAGCAGATCCTGCGGGTGATCGGGTTAAGGTGATCATGTCAGGTAAGTTCCTGCCCTACAAGAAATGGTAGATCTGGATGGATCTGGTTAGGTGAAGTGGCCATCAGCTTATTGATCGAGTGGGATCAAGGCTTTGGATCTTAGGCTGGTGGCTATGGGACGAAAGAAGCAAAAGAGAAGTGAAGGCTGCTATGACTGCTGTTGTAAATTCTGTTCCCGTCACCGTCTTAACGGGGTATCTAGGGGCTGGCAAGACTACGCTCCTGAACAAGCTCCTGACTCAGCATCATGGCAAGAAGGTTGCTGTGATCGTCAATGAATTCGGCGAAATTGGTATTGACAACCAGTTGGTGATCAATGCTGACGAAGAGATCTTTGAGATGAACAATGGCTGCATCTGCTGTACGGTCAGGGGGGATCTGATTCGGATCGTGGGTAACCTGATGAAACAGAGGGATGCTTTCGATCATCTCTTGATTGAGACCACAGGGTTGGCTGATCCAGCTCCGGTAATTCAGACATTTTTCTTTGATGAGGATATTAAGTCAAAGCTGTCCCTTGATGCGGTAGTTACCGTTGTCGATGCTAAACATGTCTGGGATCACTGGGAGAGTAGCGAGGTTCAGGAACAGATTGCTTTTGCCAATGTGATCTTATTGAACAAGATCGATCTGGTCTCTCTAGAACAGCTAAATGAGCTAGAGCATAAGATCAGAAGTATGAATGCCATGGTCTCTATCTATCGGACCCAACAGTGTGAGTTAGATCTGGATCATGTGTTTGGAGTTAAAGCCTTTGATCTGAACCATGCCCTGACTGTAGATCCAGACTTTCTCAATGAGGATGCACACGAGCATGATCAAACCATTGGATCTGTTGCCATCACAGAATCTCGGGCTGTGGATCTGGAGAAGATCAACCGTTGGATCACCCTGTTGCTTAAGACTCAAGGGACCGAGATCTTTAGAATGAAGGGGATCTTGAATATCGCCGGGGAAGATCGTCGGTTTGTATTTCAGGGGGTGCATATGATCTTTGAGGGACAGCCGAGCCAGGTTTGGTCATCCTCAGAGGAACGGAAAAATGAACTAGTCTTTATTGGGAGGAATCTCGATGAAGCTCAACTCCGCAACGATTTCTTGGCCTGTCTGGCATGACGATCCGGAGAAAACCTGAGCTGAAACGGATCTGGCGCTCCGGGTTAGCAGATTACATTACAGCGATCGATTGGTCTCCAACGGGAGATCTGCTTGCTGCTTGTTCAGCTTCTGGTGAAGTCTCCGCCTGGATGTTTCCCAACCGAGCTAGCCTGTTCCATTACCGGGATCCTCAGTCCATAAGTTGCCTCCAGATCTCACCTGAGGGCAACCAGTTAGCGGTCGCGGGACAACGAGGACAAGTATTGCTGTGGGATCTCACCGCCTCGCAAGTGTCATCTCCCATGAGTTTTGATCCAGTCGAGGCTTGGATCGATCGGTTGGTTTGGCAGCCCAGGACTCAAAACTTTGCCTTCAATGCTAACCGCCAGGTTCACATTGCGGAGAGTAGATCCTGTACGGTCACACAAACTTTGGATTTTGTAGACTCCTCAGTTCTTGATCTAGATTGGCATCCCCAAGGCAGTTACTTAGCCGTCTGTGGTCATACCGGAACAAAAGTTTGGCATAGCTTGAATTGGGATAAAGAGCCTTATCTGCTGCGAGTCCCAGGAGCTAGCTTAGATGCAGCCTGGTCAGGAGATGGGACTTATCTGGCTACGGGCAATTACGATCGGACTCTCTCGGTATTGAGATGGGGAAATCCACCTCCCTGGCTGATGCAAGGATTTCCAGGAAAAGTGCGTCAACTCAGGTGGTCCGACCTAGCCTCAGGGGATCATTCTGAGGTTCCTTTGCTGGCTGCTGTCTGCGTGGAAGGAGTTACGATCTGGTCTCGCGAGGAGCAAGAATCCGATCAGTGGAACAGTCGAGTATTACAATTCCATGAAGGATTCGTCCAATCCATCGCGTTTCGACCCGGCCAACGACTCCTGGCATCCGCTGATGATCAGGGTAAGATCGCACTCTGGCTAGATGCTAAAAAGCAGATCCAGGTTCTGACCGGATCTCCCCAAGGATTTTCTGTTTTGGCCTGGCATCCCCAAGGATCCTATCTGGCTGCCGGCGGACAGGATGGCACTCTGACTGTTTGGGCAGTGACCCAATCGCCTCAGAAACGGGGATTTGGCTGATCGAGGATGGTCCTCTAGCTTATGGCTCGTTGAGTTTAGGTTCCTTACAGACCGAGATCCGAGAGACCCGGATGACCCTCAGGCCGAGGGCCGAGTGGCCAATGGTATTTGCGCTCCGCCTCTTGGATGGGCAGATCGTTGATGCTTGCGATTCGACGTTGCATCAGTCCCTGATCATTAAACTCCCAGTTCTCATTCCCATAGGCTCTAAACCAGTTGCCTGAATCATCATGAAATTCATAGGCAAACCGAACCGCAATGCGGGACTCGTGAAAGGCCCAGACTTCCTTGATCAGACGATAGTCCAGTTCCTTAGCCCATTTGCGTTGTAAGAATTGGACAATTTCTGCTCTCCCTGTGATGAATTCCGCTCGATTTCGCCAGACACTATCTGTAGCATAGGCCAGTGACACCTGCTCCGGATCACGGGTATTCCATGCGTCCTCTGCTGCCTTGACCTTGATCGCTGCTGTTTCTGCTGTGAAAGGGGGAAGGGGAGGACGAGATGTTGCGCTCATTAAAACTGATCTCAGACAAAAGGACTACTCAAGTAGCAGTGACAGTTGGGTCTTGGTAAACTGATCAGCAAGAGTGGTTTGAGACCTCAACAGCAGGAGAGGATCTCCGATTGAGGTCAGCCGAAGCGATAGCCGAAGCCACGCACGGTTACCAGATACTCAGGGGTGCTGGGATCCAGTTCCAATTTCTCCCGCAGCCACCGGATATGGACATCCACCGTCTTACTATCCCCCATAAAGTCGGAGCCCCAGATCTTTTCCAATAGTTGTTCGCGGGTCCAGACCCGGCGAGGATGGCGCAGAAACAGCTCCAACAACCGAAACTCTTTGGGGGAAAAGTTGACCTCAATGCCCCGTACCATCACCCGACATTCCTGGGGATACATACTCACCTCCCCATGGCGCAGGACGGCGGCCTCCGGAGCCTGGACCTGCTGTTGCCGCCTCAGCACCGATCGACAGCGAGCGATCAGCTCTCGCATACCAAAGGGCTTGGTCAGGTAATCATCCGCCCCCAACTCCAGACCTACCACCCGATCGGTCTCACTATCCTTGGCGGTCAGCATCAGGATTGGGATCGTGTTTCCCTCCCGTCGCAGCAGACGGCAGAGATCCAGCCCATTCAGCCCCGGTAGCATCAGATCCAGAACTAACAGATCCAGGTGCTCTGCATTGTGAACCAGCTCCAAAGCCTGTCGCCCATCCGCCGACTGCAGCACATGGTATCCCTGCTCCTCCAGGGCCATGGTCACCGTCTCCCGGATCGTGTCCTCATCCTCGACAAGTAGGATCGTCTCCACCACTCCTGAACCCAACCTCGTCATAGTGTTGGCGGTTGCTTGCATGATGCTATCCCTGACTGGATCAACTCCCAGACTAAACGATAGGTTAATATGCGTAGCCCTCAGTAGAATATCAGAATTTCTCCAGATAGGGTGTTCCTGGAAACACTTTGTAGAGGGCTGTTGCCAACCCTGGTTAAGCTGGAAGGTGCTGCTGGGCAAGAGGTGAGCTATCCATGACCACAACCTGGAGGACAAAGCTGATCCCGACCGCAACGGCGGTGGTCAAGCTACTGCGTTGGCATAGTCCTGAGGGGCGCTTGATCCTGATGATCCCGGCTCTCTGGGGGGTGTTTCTTGCCGGCGCCGGCCGACCTCCCTGGGATCTGGTGGTGGTGATGGTGATCGGCTCCCTGGTGACCAGTGGGGTGGGCTGTGTGGTGAATGATCTTTGGGATAGAGACATCGATCCTCATGTGGAACGGACGAGTAACCGACCGCTAGCCTCCCGACAGCTCTCAGTAGCAGTGGCGGTGGTGTTGCTATTGCTGGGATTGCTCTGTGCCTTTATCCTGGCTCGCTATCTGAATCCAGTTACCTTTGGGTTGTGTGTAGCGGCAGTGCCCGTGATCCTGCTGTATCCGGGGGCAAAGCGGGTGTTTCCGGTGCCCCAACTGGTACTGTCCATCGCCTGGGGGTTTGCGGTGTTGATCAGTTGGACCGCGGTGACAGGGTTGGATCCGGCGAGGCCGATCTGGGAACCGGGGACGGCCTTTCTCTGGGGGGCTACGGTGGTGTGGACCTTGGGGTTTGATACAGTCTATGCTCTATCCGATCGGCAGGATGATGAGCAGATCGGGGTACATTCCAGTGCTCGTTTCTTCGGTCGGCTGACTCCGACAGCGATCGCTCTGTTCTTCTTGGGGACGGTGATCCTATTGATCGGGGTTGGAGTAAGTTTGGCATTACATCCCCTATATTATCTGAGTTTAGGGATCGCGAGTCTGGGTTGGGTCTGGCAGAGCTGGCGACTGCATCAGATCGATCATCCTCGCAGTTTGTATTTCCAGATCTTCCGTCAGAATGTGATCCAGGGATTCGTGATCTTGGTGGGAATGATACTCGGATCGAGACTCTGAAGTGATCAAGCAAAAGGAGTGATGGAAAGATCTTTCAGGGTGATCATATAGCTGGCGCGGGTTCCGTCAGCGATGAATCGGAGGATCACCTCACAGGTGACGGCGACAGTCAGGATCACCAAACTACGGGTCAGAGGATAATCACACAGATCCGCCTGGGTGGCAGCAGGGACTCGGTAGCGTTCATTCCAGATCACTTCAGCGTAATCGTTGGCCAGACCTGCGTGGAGACAGGGGAGATCCGCTTGCTCGCAGTGATCTTTGATCCATTGACGGGATGCTTGGTTGTCGAAGGCGTCGATCACGAGTGGGCTGCCCTTGAGCAGGGAGCGGACATTGGCTTGAGTGAGCTCCTTAGTTTGAGGAGTGACCGGGATCCCTACAGCTCGATAGAGCATATTGGCGATCACTTTCGCTTTTTGGGTGCCGATATCGGAACGGGTGTAGGGCTGGGTGGAAAGATTATGCTCCTCAACCCGATCTCGATCGATGACTGTTAAGGACCCTACACCAGAACGGGCTAACATCTCGGCTAGATTAGCACCCAAGGCCCCAGCACCACAGATCGTGATCTGTGCTGATCGGATCCGCTCCATGATCTGAGGACTGCGATAGAGTTGCTCGTGGAGAAATAAGGACATGTAGGGGATCCAAAATAGTTAGGAACTGGCTATTGGATAAATCTTAATCGCTCAACCTTCCACACAGCAAGCCTTGATCTCCAAACTGGGGCCAACGATCCGTGCTATGAGGCAAAAAATCTAGGGACTTAGAATTATTCCAGAACAAGGATCTCGTAAGGAAGGTAGAGCAGTTCGTGGACAAGCAGAGTGATCTGATCAGCATCGTAGTGGAGGGGACGAGCCGGAATGTCTCAGGTTAAGCAAGGTATGGCTAGGTTCTTGGGGGCTATGTGGTCCCTTCCTGGACGGTTGGTCTCTGGGCGGAAAATCTCAGATCAGAATGGCGACTCTAAGGATCCACGGTCACCTCACAGGACTCGCTATGTTAAGGAGGTGATCGAGCATCCTCTAGGGCAGACCTTCGTGTTTACCTCTGATCCGGCTGAGATACTGCCTGAGGATCTTTACCTGGAACAGTTGGCGGAAGAGGCTTATGGGAACTACTGTAAGAGCCTGCTGAGCTGGTTGGCTGATCTGAAGTTTGCTGGCATGGCGGTGGCTAGGGAGGAGATCAAGAAGACGGGCAGTCTGTCTCGGCTGTTCATCATGCCTCATGTGCTGGATCTAGGGGAGGTGCAAAGCCGGATCGAGTCGGAGGTATTGACGAAAGCTAGACCTCGGATCTTGGCTCAGGAGTTACTGACCTTGCCGAGGCGACAGGTGGTACTGCTGGGGGTTCCTGGATCAGGAAAGTCCACGCTATTGAGTTTTATGGCTCTGATGTTGGCTCAGCACCAACCATATCGGTTGGGATTACCTAAGGACACCCATTGGTTACCGATCCTGATTCGTCTTCGTCAGGTAGATCCAGGGCATTCGATTCTGGAATTTCTGCAGGAGACTACAGCCGAAAGGTTCCAGTCTATGGGAGCTCATCTTCCCGAAAATTTTTTTACAGATCGATTGAGATCTGGCAACTCTTTGATCTTGCTTGATGGGTTGGATGAAGCATTACATCAGGACGAGATCACCCAAAAGATTGAGGATTTCCTTAGACAATTTCCTGAGAATAGAGCGATTCTCACATCTCGACCACTGCATTACTTTCAGGCTCATCTCATGAACGGTCAACTGGCTGTTTATGAATTGCAGCAATTTGACTCTGATCAGATAGATTCTTTTGTTGATCGTTGGTACGACGAACGGCTCCTAGGCCCGGAGGAAGCCAGCCAACGATCCGTGCCATGGAAGAGAAGATCTTGAAGAAACAGGCTTAGTTGTCAAACTCCTCACCCGATCACCAATTCGCTCTCCTGATCAAACAAATGAAACCGCTCCATATCCACCGCCACCTTAACCCGATCCCCCACCTGCAGCTCCGTGCGAGGATCCACCCGCGCCACAAACTCCTGCTCTCCCCGATCCCCCTCATCATCTAAAGTGTTGAGATAGAGGATCACCTCACTCCCCATATGTTCCACCACCGTCACCTTAGCCTTGATCGCCGTTGCCGAGATCCCCTGGGGTACATAGGCGGGATCATGAATGTTCTCCGGTCGCATGCCCAACAGAATCATCTTGTTGACATAACCCCGATAGGGAGCTTGTAGATGTTGGGGAATGGCCAATCGAAACGATCCGCCATCGAGAAATAGATCTCCATGGTGATCCAGCAGCTTCACCTCAAAGAAATTCATCGCCGGACTGCCGATAAACCCGGCCACAAACATATTGGCAGGAGATCGATAGAGATTCTGAGGGGAGTCCACCTGCTGTAACTTACCGTCCTGCATCACCGCGATCCGAGTACCCATGGTCATGGCCTCCACTTGATCATGGGTGACATAGATAAACGTGGTCTGTAATTGCATATGCAGCTTACTGATCTCGGCCCGCGCCTGTACCCGCAGCTTGGCATCCAGGTTGGACAAGGGTTCATCCATCAAAAATACTGCTGGATTGCGCACAATCGCCCGACCCACCGCCACTCGCTGTCGTTGTCCCCCCGAGAGCTCCTTGGGTTTGCGATCCAACAGATGATCGATCCCTAACCGTTTCGCCGCCCCCTTGACCCGATTCTCGATCTCTGCCTTGGGCATCCCC
>CAYSEO010000026.1:0-22229 GCA_964429885.1 uncultured bacterium | reverse complement strand
CCCAAGGCCTACTGTAGAACTCAAGGGGTGATCATGTTAGTTGATGCCAAGACCATCAGCCAGCAACTGGGGATCAGTTCCAGAACCCTGCATCGACTCCGAAGCTCAAATCAGCTTATTGAAGGAGTCCATTTCACAAAGATCGGGTATAGAACCTTGAGATATAATCTGGAACTGATGCAGCATTGGGCCATCACTCGCAATGTCCCTGGTGCTCACCAGAGAAGGATCAAGGAATACTTGAAGACCATGTCAAAGCTCGGGAAACTTTAGTTTCTTTGTCTTACCTCCATAGATATTCAGAGTCATGGTTGGATCATGGCCCAAATGATCAGCTGTTTCCCTAGGAGTCCATCCACTCTCCAGAGCAGCAGTCGCAAAACTATGTCTCAGGTTGTACAACTTGCGATATTCCACACCTACCTTGGTCAAGACTTTCTTCCACCCCCGTTGGGTCAGATTGCCGATATGAATCCACCCCCCCTCAGGACTAGGAAATACCAGATCATCCTCTTTCCTATCCTCAACTCCCAGCTGATCTAAAACCTGTCTCATCTGTGGAGAGATAGGAATGAGCCGATAATCTTCCGACTTCAAGCCCCATTTCAGTTCCAGTCCATGGGGTCCCTCGACGACAGATCGATCCAGCCGAATGGCGTCTTGACCCACTTGCCCCCAAGTCAGTCCCACGATCTCACTGGGCCTAGCCCCACAATAGAGTAGGAAGGAGATGAAAGGCGCATAATGATGGTAGTATCGGCTCTCCTCGAATCCCTGGATGATCTTCTTCCGTTCCCCCTTCGTGAAAGGTTTTACGGTCGAAGCCTTACGAGGAACCTTAATCTTCTTGCCTAATCCATCAAAAGGATTCCTCTGCAAGAGATGTTGATCTTTGGCATAGGAGCAAGCCGCATTGAGTTGGACCAGAAAAGGCTTAGTGATCTCAGGTCCCCAGGTTCTCATGGAATAGTCAAGGATCTCCATCGCCAGTTCGGGATCTTGCATAGGAAGTTTCTCGATCCGCTGCTGGGTCTTGATGTAGTGACTTCTGTAAGTACTAGGACTAACCTGGGGCTGCTTAAACTCTGAATATCTCAGATAGATCTCCTGCAGGCTTAGACGGTTTTGCGGTTGAGAACTCTCCGGATGCAGAATGGCCAAATACTTCTTATGACTCAGATCGGGGCAGCCATCTTCCAGATCCCGATTGAGAGCTTTCAGCAATGGACCCACCTCATTCAGACCCTCTAGGGTATAAGGTCTGCCGGGAGAGAACTTGTACCTTTGGCCTTGCCAACGGTATCGGATCACGATCGAGCCATGGTTATCAGAGACACTGGCTGTCCCCTTAGGAGTCCTGCGGGTGGGCATGGGCTTCATGACGTGAGCGACTTACCCATCTTAGGCCCTTTAGGCCCAATTTTAGGCCCAAACCTGTCCGGAATAGGCCCAAACAGACATCAACAGTCTGGAACCCTTGACCCAAGATCCTTGCTGCTACGGGATTTTCGGAAGCTGATGACGTGACTCGAACACGCGACCTGCTCATTACGAGTGAGCTGCTCTACCAACTGAGCTACATCAGCCTATGAACGCCACCCGATCTTACACCAGAGACATTGTCCCTAGCTAAGTCGATCCCAGTCCAGATCCTCGGATATCACCCTAATCCAGACTGACGGGAAGGCTGAATCCTGATAGACTTGACGTCGCATTGTGCATAGATCTTCCTCTGGCCCACCGGTTCATGACGACACTCACCGATCCTCCCACCCCCACATCGACCTTCTGGACCTGGAGAGGACAGACCGTTCACTATACTCGACAGGGCACACCAGGACATACCCTGCTCCTGATCCATGGATTTGGAGCCTCCACCCGGCACTGGCGCAAGAACATCTCTGTCTTGGCCCAGCACCATCAGGTCTATGCAGTGGATCTGTTGGGGTTTGGGGAGTCCGCTAAGCCCAACTGGGACTATCGCACGGAGATCTGGCGAGATCAGTTACGGGACTTCTGTCAGCAGGTGATTCGGCGACCTGTGATCACCGTGGGGAATTCCCTAGGAGGCTACGTGGCCCTGAGTTTGGCTGCCGATCTGCCGGAGTGGACCCGTGGAGTGGTGTTGCTGAATGGGGCAGGATCCTTCGCCTCATCCTCCGTTCCATCCCAGTCAGCGGCGGTACAACAGCTGCTACGCCCCCTGATCCGTTGGGGATTGAACCAAAAGCCATTGGCCTACCTCCTGTTTCACTACCTGCGTCAACCCTCTGTGATCCGACAAAAGCTAAAGCAGGTTTACTTCGATCCGGAGGCGATCACGGATCAGCTGGTGGAGGATATCCACCGTCCTAGCTGTGATCCGGGGGCAGCGGATGTCTTTGCTGCACTGTTGCGAGGGGGAGGACAAGGGGGGCGTTCCGTCGATGAGCTGTTGCGTAGCCTGGTGCGGCCTTTGTTACTGATCTGGGGGGAGAAGGACCCTTGGATGGCAGCTCATCAACGATCGGAGCTCTACCATGCCCACTATCACCAGATCACAGAGCACTTTTTGAGGGCTGGCCATTGTCCCCATGATGAGCAACCGGAACAGGTGAATGAGCGGATCTTGGCGTGGATCGAATCCACGTTACAGCCACCAGTGCGCTACGAGCAGATCTCGGCAGAGACCTGATCTAGGCCCCAGGCCCTTGCCCTACTGAATCACAATGCCTCTCAAAGCCATTTCGCCGATCTTGGCCCGACCTATGACCTCAGTTAAGGGGATGGATCACCCCAGGGATCTTGAGAGTGGCAAGCGTTGCTTTGGAAGTTAGAGCGAGAGGATCCCTCTTTCAAGAGCTAGTTAGGGCTCAGGTTAGATCCTCTGGGAATCGGTCCAGGCAGTGTCCTATGCTTAGAAAGAACTATTTGCCCGAGGTGATTATGCTGCAGGGACTCATGATGAGGGTGATCACGATCTTGACGGTTGTGATCATGGCGGTGGCCCAGCTGGCGAGTCCAGCCCAAGCCGTGCAACTGAACGGAAACTACACCGAGGATGGTCGGGCGGTGGTCTCCGTGCTACGAACTTCCTTACAGGACTTTGACGATCCAGATGCGGCCCAGGCAGCTCAAACTGAGGCGAAGCTGGCCATCGAGGAGTTTACAGGTCGCTACCATGCCGATCGGTATAAGAAGATGATCTCCTTCACCACCCTCCGAACGGTGTTCAATACCTTGGCCTCTAACTATCGCTCCTCCCGTCCTCTCAAGGAGAGTCGTCAGGAGCGGGTGCTGGCGCAATTGGATCAGGTGGAGCGAGCCCTGGAGGTGGGTCGCTAGCCGAGACATCTAGGCTCCAGTTCTTGCCCTTGAGAAAAGAGGTGATCACTCTTCCCTGGAGCCTTTTTCGGAAGCAGAACTCTAACGCCCCGTTCCCTCTGGGACAAGGTTGGGGATGACGATCTGGAATCGTGTATCAGCTCTCTAGGCGGCAAAGTCGATCTTGAGGTGATCGTCCTCCATCTTGGCCTTAGCCGGTTGCAGGGCCGCCAGAGTTTGGGGCAGCACTAGGTTGCGGCGGTGGTTCCCGATCCGGATATTCAACTCGTCTCCCGTTTTGGTCAGCTGAACCTGATCCTTGGGCACTCCCGGCAAATAGAGATCCAGTTGATATCGACCCGCCTCGGTACTGACAGATAAGGTGGTCTCGCTATAGATCACCTGGGCTGGATCTTGATCTGTCCACAGATCTCCCTTCAATCGCTCTAGCGCCGCCCACCCCACTAATTCCTCAGCATAGAGCGGGATCTGTTTCACCGGCAGGGGGGCAAAGTCAGACCGAATCTGTTCAAGATACTGACGCTGGGAGCGTTTCCAACCCGTAAAATGAGGATCCTCGACTTGATCGGGAATAATGCGATTGGCGATGATCAGATCAGTTGCTACCCCATAGAGACTCAGATAGGCATGGGCACGCAGGGATTCTTTCACCACCATCTTCTCAGGATTCGTGACGAGGCGGACGGAGGTGATCGTGTTGTCTGTGAGGATCTTTTCTAGTCGCTCGATCTGTTCGTAAAATTCATAAGGGGCATCCATCACCTGATTGTTGGGCAATGGGATACCTGTCACCCCCTTGATGATCGGCTCCGCCAGAGGACGCAGCACTTGAGCGATCCCTTGGAAGGGCTTGTAAAACTTGCGCATATACCAACCCGAGACATCGGGCAGGCTGAGCAGACGTAGGGCAGTGCCTGTGGGGGCTGAATCAATGATCAGGACATCAAACTCCTTCTCGTCGTAGTGACGGTTGACCCGCACCAGGGAGAAGATCTCATCCATGCCGGGCAGGATGGCCAGCTCTTGGGCCTCAACACTGTTCAAGCCCCGAGCCTGAAGAACATCCGTGATGTAGGACTGCACCGCCCCCCAATTCTCCTGCAGCTCCACCAAGGCATCCAACTCCGCTCCCCATAGGTTGGGCTTCACCTCCACCGGGTCATGCCCCAGAGCTTGATCAAAGCTATCCGCCAGGGAGTGAGCGGGATCAGTGCTCAAGACCAGGGTTTTATATCCCAACTCAGCACACCGCCATCCGGTCGCTGCCGCCATGGAGGTCTTGCCGACGCCGCCTTTGCCTGTCATCAAGATGATTCGCTGCATGGGATCCCTGGCTCCTGAGAGCGGTACACATTTCCTTACATCCTCTATCTAATCCGATCTCGGATCCCAGTGGCTAGGGTAGAGCAGTTGGGGCGATGGTGGGGCAGGTGGGTATGGCAGAGGAGCAGCGTTGTGTTTACCCCCTACCTGAGATCTTTAGACAGCAGGCCCTGGAGTTGTATGTGCGGGTGCTGGGGGAGAAGCTGGAGCCCATCTTCGGACCCCCGCAGGCCTCCCTCAGTTTTCTGATCGATCAGGTCGATCTGAATCGAGCCATTGGAGCGATCCAACAGGAGCAAGTGGTGGGGATCCTGGGCTTGCAAGATCAGCAGGGTGGATTTCTCTGTCCCTCCATCGGTAAGATTCTGGATCACTACGGGGTGTTTGCCGGCCTGTATAAGACCTACCTGATGATGGCTCTGGATCCGGATGTAGGGCCAGATCAACTCTATCTGGATGGGATCGCAGTGGCGTCGGAATATCGGGGCTTGGGTATCGGCAGTCAATTGATCTCTGCTTTTGAAAGCTATGCTCAAGAGCGGGGCTTTCGCTCCGTGCTCCTAGATGTGATTGATACCAACTCTCGGGCCAGATCTCTATATCTGAAACTGGGTTACCAGGAGACTCGATCGAAGTCACTGCACGGACTGGAAGAGATCTTTCCCTTTCAAACTTCGACACAGATGGAGAAAGTGATCCGACCCTCAAAATAGGAGGAAGTCAAGCTGTTGCACTTTGCTCATGATCTGTCTCCACAGGAACTTGCTGCTCTATGGCTACCCTTGTGATCAGGTTTGGTGATGGTACTCCTGCAGGGACTTGACCCCGATCTGGCTCTCCTGTAGAGCTCGGATCGCTGCTGCTGTCGCCCGTGCCCCCGCCAGTGTGGTCACGAGTGGGATCTTATAGGCTAAGGCGGTGCGTCGGATCGTCTGGCCATCCTGTTGGGCCTCGATACCGGTGGGGGTATTAATGATCAGATGGATCTCCCGGTTTTTGATGGCATCCACCACATGGGGGCGTCCCTCGTGTAGCTTCAGGATCTTCTCCACCTCTAGCCCCTGACTGCGCAGGAAGCGTTGAGTTCCCTCCGTGGCCACCAGGGTAAAGCCCAGTCGGATCAGCTCTGCCGCCACGGGTACCGCCGCCTGCTTATCCCGATCGCTGACGCTGATGAACACGGTTCCCTTTTGAGGGAGCTCCTGTCCCGCTCCGATCTGAGCCTTGGCAAAGGCCCGCCCGAACTCCGTGTCGATGCCCATCACCTCCCCTGTGGATCGCATCTCCGGACCCAATAGGGTGTCGGTACCTGAGAACTTATTGAAGGGTAACACCGCCTCCTTCACCGCCAGATGGGGTGGGATCACCTCCTCCGTAAAGCCGATCTGCGCCAGGGTCTCACCGCTCATGACTCGGGCTGCATAACCCGCCAGGGGTCGACCGATCACCTTACTGACGAAGGGCACCGTCCGGGAGGCTCGGGGGTTGGCCTCCAGAATATAAACCTGCTCCCCTTTGACGGCATACTGCACGTTGATCAATCCCACCACATTTAGAGCATTGGCCAACTGTTTCGTCCAGTCCCGGATCACCTGCAACACCCCTGGTGGCAGGGTGCGGGTGGGCAACACACAGGCGGAGTCCCCGGAATGGATCCCGGCCTGCTCAATGTGCTCCATGATGCCACCGATGGTCACTGCCCCCGTCCGATCGGCGATGGCGTCCACATCCACCTCTACCGCGTCCTCCAGGAACTGATCCACCAATACGGGGCGCTCCGGATCCACCGCCACTGCCAGCTGCATATAGCGCTCCAGCTCCCGATCCGCATAGACGATCTCCATGGCCCGTCCCCCCAACACATAACTGGGTCGCACCACCACCGGGTAACCGATCTTGCCTGCGATCTTGAGGGCCTCCTGATAGCTACGGGCGATACCGTTGGCGGGCTGTAGGATCCCCAGATCATTAAGGATCTGACCGAACTTTTCCCGATCCTCAGCGACATCGATGGAGTCCGGCGTGGTACCCCAGATCGGGGCCTGAGCTGCGGCTAAGCCTTGGGCCAACTTCAACGGGGTCTGGCCACCAAACTGCACGATCAATCCCACCGGCTGTTCAATGTCCACCAGGTTCATGACATCCTCATGGGTGAGGGGTTCAAAGTAGAGCCGATCGGAGGTGTCGTAGTCGGTGGAGACGGTCTCGGGGTTGGAGTTGACCATGATCGCCTCATAGCCTGCCTCCGCCATGGAGAAAGCCGCATGACAACAACAGTAATCGAACTCGATCCCCTGGCCGATGCGGTTGGGTCCTCCCCCTAAGATCATCACCTTCTGCCGATCGGAGGGAAAGATCTCGGACTCCCGTTCGTAGGTGGAGTATTGATAGGGGGTTTGGGCTTCAAACTCTGAGGAGCAGGTGTCCACGGTTTTGTAGACGGGGATCACCCCCAGTTCCTTACGTTTGGCCCGGATCTGATCCTCACTGACCCCCAGCAAAAAGCCCAGCTGCCGATCGCTGAAGCCCATCTGTTTGCAATAGTACAGATCCTCGGCAGTGAGGGAGTCCAGATCTCGCGCCTTGAGGCTCTGCTCCACCTGCACGATCTCCTGTAACTTATCGATGAACCAGGGATCGATCTGGGTGAGCTTACTGATCTCGCCGGGCTCCATGTCCATCAACAGGGCGGTACGGATCGAGAGGATGCGGGTGGGGTTGGGGGTGCGCAGCTGGGCCTTGAGCTCCTCGAGGGTGGGGAGCTTTTCGGTGCGATCGGTGCCCAAGCCCGGTCGATCGATCTCTAGAGATCGCAAGGCCTTTTGCAGAGACTCCTGGAAGGTGCGTCCGATGGCCATGGCCTCCCCCACGGATCTCATCTGGGTGGTCAGGATCGGGGTGGATCCGGGGAATTTCTCGAAGGCGAAGCGCGGGATCTTGGTGACGACGTAGTCGATGGTGGGCTCGAAGCTGGCGGGGGTTTTGCGGGTGATGTCGTTGGGCAGCTCATCCAGGGTGTAGCCTACGGCCAATTTGGCGGCGATCTTGGCGATGGGGAAGCCGGTGGCCTTGGAGGCTAGAGCGGAGGAACGAGACACCCTGGGGTTCATCTCCACCACCCGCACCTCACCATCCTCGGGGTTGACGGCAAACTGCACATTCGATCCCCCGGTCTCGACGCCGATCTCCCGGATGATCTGGATGGCCTGATCCCGCAGTCGCTGGTACTCTTTGTCCGTCAGGGTCTGGGCTGGGGCCACGGTGATCGAGTCGCCGGTGTGCACCCCCATGGGATCGAGATTCTCGATGGAGCAGATGATCACCACGTTATCCGCCAGATCCCGCATCACCTCCAGCTCAAACTCCTTCCAGCCGATCACAGACTCCTCCACCAGGATCTGACTCACCGGGCTGGCATCTAAACCGGCGTAACAGATCTCCTCATACTCCTCCTGGTTGTAAGCCACGCCGCCCCCAGTTCCCCCCAGGGTATAGGCGGGACGAATAATCAGCGGGTAGCCGATCTGCTGAGCGATCCCTCTGGCCTCATCCATGGTGGTGGCCAACCCCGACTGCGGCACCGCCAATCCGATATCGGCCATGGCCTGCTTAAATCGCTGCCGATCCTCCGCCTTCTGGATCGCCTGCAGGTTGGCCCCGATCAGATCCACCCCAAACTTATCCAACACCCCCGACTCCGCCAGAGCCACCGCCACATTCAAAGCCGTCTGGCCTCCCATGGTGGGCAATAGGGCATCCGGGCGTTCCGGCTCGATGATGGGAGCCTCTAAGTGCGTTGTGACAGGCTCAATCTTGGTGCGATCGGCCGTGGCCGGGTCGGTCATGATCGTGGCGGGGTTGGAGTTGACCAGGATCACCTCGTAGCCTTCCTCTCGCAGGGCTTTACAGGCCTGGGTGCCCGAATAATCGAACTCACAGGCTTGACCGATCACGATCGGCCCGGCCCCAACTAACAGGATCTTGTGCAGATCATCCCGGCGTGGCATAGAGGCGCTCCTCTGCATCGACAGACAGTCTCCCTATTCTACGGGTCAATGCTCCTAGGGCTCTGTACTGGATCAGCCAATTCCCCAACCTCAATCCCGAGCCGATTCCGGTCACTCAGGTACTAAGTGGATCGGCAAAATTGCTTTGACACACACTATACAGACTGTATAAACGTTTTTGCTGATCTACTTACCAAGTGGATCGGACGTTGATCTGGCCACAAACCGCAGTAAGCTAAGGGGGATCGCGGATTGGACCTAGGCTCTGATCCAAACCGATCCCGTTACGCTCGCTCCTCAGATAGTATGACCACAGTGCTGCTCGTCGAAGATGATCCGGTCAACGCACGGGTGTTTGAGAAGGTCTTAATGAAGCGAGGCGGCTTTGAGGTCGTGCTCAGTCAGGATGTGGAGCAGATCTTGCAGTTGGCTCAGGTGGGTAGTGTCGATGTGATCCTATTGGATGTCTCCTTGTCCCAAAGCACCTATCGGGGAGAGTCGGTGGATGGCATTCGCATCGCTCAGTTGCTGAAGGGAGATCCTCAAACTCAACCGATCCCAATCATTTTAGTTACGGCCCATGCCATGCGAGGGGATCGGGAGGCGTTTCTGGCCCAAAGCGGAGCCGATGGCTATATCGCCAAGCCGGTGGTGGATCATCAGGACATGGTAGATCAGGTGTTGGGAGTGTTGCCTCAGCGCACTTGAGTGACAACAGCTCCTTTAGCCATCCATAACCGCGATCCCTCGGTAAAAATAGCCCCAGACTTTGGGTAATGAGTCCGCGTAGTGGGTCTCGAGCTGCACCATTCTCAGGCCATGGGTCTCGATCAGCTCAGGAAACTCACGGGTCAGCTGACACCCATCCCCCAACGCTTTCTGAACCGGGTTGATCCATCGCTGCCAGGTCCTGATCCCTCGCTCGGGGCTCAAGCCATGTTCAACAAAGTGAAATCGCCCACTGGGCTTCAGCAGACGGCGGATCTCCTGGAGGGCTTGATCGATGTCCGGTATGCTACACAAGGTCCAGGTACTGACGATACTGTCGAAGCACTGATCCGGTAAGGGGATCGACTCGGCGCTACTGCTCAGCCACTCAATGGGGAACCCAGCGGACTGGATCCGGTTCTGGGCTAGAGAACGCATACCTGGATTGGGATCGAGGGCAGTGATCTGGGTGACTCCGGGGGGATAGTAGGGGAGATTTAGGCCGGTGCCGAAGCCGATCTCTAGCACGTCTCCTTGCACTTGCCCTAAGACAGCCCGACGGTAGAAGGCCAGATCTGTCCCAGCCATAGAGCGATCCATCAGCCGGGGAAAGATGACGTTAGAGTAGAAGCGCACGATCGTCGATTCCTTGGAGTGACACCATGAAAGAGAAGGCTGGATCCATCCTGACTCAGCTTCGCATCCAGGGGACCACCTTGGGGGGACTGGTGGCAGTGGCTTGGCTGATCCAGGGGATCAACTGGATGACGAGTCGATCTCTGGTTCGCTATGGCATTACCCCTCGCAATGTGGATGGCTTGTGGGGGATCCTGTTTGCTCCCTTCCTACATGGCAATTGGGCTCACCTCAGCGCCAATACGGTCCCTTTTCTGATCCTGGGCTGGCTCGTGATGCTCTACGGTGTTCGAGATTTCTGGATCACCACTGTGATCTCAGCTTTGGTGGCAGGATTGGGAACCTGGCTGATCTCACCTCCCTTTACCGTTTCTGTGGGGGCCAGCGGCGTGATCTTTGGTTATTTAGGGTTCCTGCTCCTCCGAGGTTTCTTTGAACGCAGTCTGGTGTCGATCCTGGTGTCGCTCGGGGTAGGAGTCCTGTACGGGGGCATGGTGTTTGGGGTACTGCCCTCCACGCCTGGAGTCTCTTGGCAAGGACATTTGTTTGGTTTCATCGGTGGGATCATGGCGGCTGGAGTCTTGGCTGCACGGAAAAAGGGCTCTCAGATCACCATGATCCAACACAGACCATAGTTGGGATCCTGATACTCCATCAGTTTGTGGAAGCCTGCTTTCTCATAGGCTCGGAGCGCGGCTGTATTCTCGACTGAGGTGGTCATGCCCACCAGGGGAACCTGTCGATCCCGACGCAATTGATCCACCATGAGCTCTATGGCCTGAGGCCCAATCCCTTGACCGATCCAGTTCGTCTCCCCGATCAAGATATCCATATCCACAGCCCCCTCCGGAATGTGATCCAACCCAAGGGCTTGTAGATCCTCAGGATCCACCTGTTGCCATCGCAGATAGCCGATGGGCTGATCGTTGACACAGATCAAGACATGTCCACTGGTCTCAGGACGATCCAGACAGAGGGCGAGTTGTTGATCAGGATCGCCCCACCAACGACAAACATGGGGACGAGCTAGCCATGCCCTTAACAGGTCTGAGTCTAGATCGGGTTGGAAAGACTGCAGGGTTACTGTTCTGGCGGTAGGGAAGATCACAACATCACCTGAGTGACATAGGTCTATTATGAGTCCATCCGCCCGTTTCCTGGTATGAAGGAGATCCTATGGCAGGCGAGGTTACCATCATCGAGCACCCCTTGGTCCAACATAAACTGACCCTGATGCGCCGGGCTGAGACTCCCACGGCAGAGTTTCGCAGCCTGTTGCGAGAGATCAGCATGTTGATGGCCTATGAGGTGACCCGCGATCTGCCCCTGAAACACGAACGGATCCATACCCCCATGTCGGAGATGGAGGCCCCGGTGCTGGCCCCCGAGAAGAAACTGGTGATCGTATCGATCATGCGGGCGGGTCAGGGGATTCTAGACGGCATGTTGGAGCTGATGCCCTCGGCACGGGTGGGTCATATCGGTTTATATCGGGATCCGAAGACCCTGATCGCGGTAGAGTATTACTTCAAGGTGCCCTATGACACCGAGGAGCGGGATATGTTTGTGGTGGATCCCATGTTAGCTACAGGACACTCGGCGGCGGCGGCGGTGGAACGGTTGCGGGATGCTCAACCTCGTTCGATGCGGTTTATCTGTGTGGTGGCGGCACCGGAGGGGATCGCTCATTTTCATGATCTGAATCCAGATATTCCCATCTATACGGCGGCTGTGGATCAGGGATTGGATGAGCATGGTTACATCATTCCTGGATTGGGGGATGCGGGAGATCGGTTGTTTGGCACGCGCTGACAAGGGATCCAGGCTGTGACTCCTTCCCAGAACACGCTAACGTAGTGATCACAGTCTCAAGATCAGCCTATGTCCAATCCATCGGTTGCTGCCATGGCCCATGTGGCTGACTATTTTAAGGTGTTGTCGGAGGTGAGTCGGCTCCAGGTGCTCAACTGTCTGCGCTCAGGTCCCATGAATGTCTCGGAGATCGTGGAGTCCACGGGTTTGGGTCAGGCCAATGTCTCCAAACATCTGAAAACCCTGACACAAGCAGGCATTCTCTCTCGGCGTCCCAGTGGGGTGAGCGTGTACTATGAGATCGCGGATCCCTTGATCTTTCAACTCTGTGATCTGGTCTGTGATCGTGTGGCTGAGCGCTGGCAACAACAGGCCGAAACCTTTCAACCATTGGTTTCCAGCCGTCACTGATCCGAAGCTGTCGCCCCACACCAATAAGGAGTTTATCCATGATCGCCCGTCTCCGTGCCCTGGGCTGGTGTTGTGTGTTGAGCCTGATCCTGAGCTTGACCCTGATGGCCTGTGGATCGGGTTCCCCGACTGCCACTCGTCCACCGGATCTGGAGGCCGTGAGCGCCCTTTCTGCCGGGGAAACGGTGGGAGATCTGATCCCGATCGGGGCGGATTATCAACCGGATACCCTAGGGTTATTTGTGCAACGGGCCTTGGCTTACAACCCCGATGATCGGGTAGAGCTACGGGTGTTACTGCCCTCCTTCTCCTCTAATGCTTTATTTCAAGGGCCAGAGGATCGCCAGATCAATTTAGAGGACGCTCAGGTGCGCGCGGATCAGATCCAGGCGGTCTGTGAACAGTTGGCGGCTGCAGATCTAACCTGCCAGACGACGGTGCCAGATATTCAGGTGCGATCCGATGCTCGGGATCCGGACAAGGTGGCGGAGTTTGGTCTGGATGTGGATGGGGTTTACGGTCTGGGGGGAGATCAGGTGATCGCCATGCAGGTGATCGCCAACACCCCTTTGGAGGCGACTCTGCTGGGGCTACATCAGCAGGGGGTCCCGATCGCGGGCAATAGTGCTGGGGCAGCGATCCAGAGTCGGAATATGATCGCGGGCTATACGGGCAATAACTTCGCTTGGAATGGGTTACAGGAGGGGGCAGTGGATCTGGCCGATGGTCGGGATCGACGCTCCAATCGGGGTCTGATGTTTGGCTTGGATCTAGCCGTGATCGAGCAACATGCTCTACAACGGGGACGCTTATTCCGGTCTCTGCAAGCGGTGGAACAGGCACCAGGACCGCGCATCGGGATCGGTCCAGATTGGCGCACGGGGGTGGTGATCGAGGATCGACACCGGATTACGGAGACGGTGGGCTTGACCAGTGCCTATGTCTTGGATGAGGAGACTTGGGGGGCGGCGGACTCCGCTAGCTACCAGGGGGATCGACGTTCCCTCTCGCTCCATGCTGTGGGTTTCCATCTGCTGCCAGCTGGAGGGTATGGCTACGATCTACAGAATCAACGTCCTATGTTGAATGGATCTCCAGTGGAGCCCCCCACGGTGGGTGATCGTCAGTTTGACTTTCTCGCTCGTCCAGCAGGCGCAGGGCCGCTCCTAATCGCTGGGGATCTGTTGGATGATGGCCCTGGGGTGATCGAGCCGGTGGGGCGACGGGAGGCTTTACGGCGAGGGTCGGTGTTGAGTCACTTTATCGATCTGGCTCGGGAGGCTGGGGGAGAGATCCTGTTGTTGGCGGTGGGGGATGATGAGTTGACTCGATCGGAGGCCCGACGGTTGAGCCAGTTCCTCGATCGACGCCGGTTGACGGTACAGGAAGCGACCCTGACTGCAGACTCTTTCCTTGAGGATCTCTATGATCAGTTAGCGGCAGCGGATGCCATCTACATCCTGGGCACCCAACAGTCTACTGTGGCGGATCGGGTGGATGAGTTGCAGGCCCTCAAGCTGGGGGAACTCAACGAGGGGGGTCGGATCCTGTTGTTTGATGATGCAGCGGCGGCAGCTGTAGGGGAGTGGATGACTTCTGAGGATCGGCCTGCGGATGATCTGGAGGCTAAAGAGGAGCAGGCGAGCCCTCCCTATCTGGCCTCCTATCCGTTCATCGTGCCGGGGTTGGGATTGATCCCAGGGGCGGCCTTTGAGCCCAGATCTTTCTATGACTATCGAGCGGGTCGATCCGTGGCTCAGATCTTTCATGATCCGGAGACGGTGGCCTTTGGGGTGGAACGGGAGACGGCTCTGGAGTTGACCCCCGAGGGAGCGACGGTACTGGGACCCGCGGCGATCTTGATGTTGGATGGTCGATGGGCTCCGGTGTTGGAGGCTGGCACGAATGATGGGATCGCGGCTTTCTGGGTGTTACTGGACACCTTCACTACGGATCAGGTGGTGGTAGCTCAGTGAGGGATCTGTTGCTCTTGAGAGGAACCCAGGATACCCCTTATCCCCCTTTGCTAAGGAAAGCAGAAAACTAAACATCATTCCGATCCGATCAAGATTATCAACGATCACCAGTAATTTTGTCTTCTCTACTAGACGTCTACTACCATCCTCGATAAAGGTATTGAGAGCCTGGATCAAGGTCTCTGTATGAGGTTCGAGACGCTCCCGGATCCTCTGACGTTGCCCAGGTTCTGTCCGCACTGTCGCTGTCAGCTTAGCAAACTCCTTGAGCCCCACCTCTAAGTCAACATCATCAATACTGATCTCCGTCAGTAAGATATCCCTCAGATCATGCAATCGTGACTTGAGCCAATTCAGGATCGGATCTGGGTTGGCCTCTCTCATCTCCTGCAGCAAATGGCGCGTGCAAGCCAGCAGAATATCAGTATATTGAACATCCTGAACACTCACTCCAGGCACAGGCAATGACGCATCTAAGGAAAGTCCAGAGGTCCCTGGGCATCGGTCATCCCCTTCCAGACCAGGATCGGTATCCCCAGGTAGCGACTGGATAGGGACATGTTAGGGTAAACGTCAATCGTCCCTACGGCAGAGCGATCATGTCGAGATCTCAAGAGTCCGGATCCATCCACCCCCAGGATGTGGCCAATCTGATCCTGTATCTGCAGACCGAGCTGGCCCTGCTGGAACAGATCGCTGAGCAGGAGGAGCTCTCCCCCGAAGCCCGCGCCCCCATCGCCCGCTGCCGTAACTTCCTACGCCGATCCATCGATCAGATGCAGGTGCGGGACTGGTATCGAGAACTTACCTATGGTCTACAGGATCAGTTGGGTCGCTTAGAGGAATGGTTTTAAGATCCAGATCCAAACTCCGCCATAGATACCAACACGCTAGAGTCCGATAAGGTTTCCAGGGACTCGCGATCGTTTCAAACTGACGTTTCTTTGGCAGCTCCTCAAGGACATAGATCCGTTGCAGTGCCTGCCGTAATCCCAGATCGTCCACAGGCAAAACATCGGGTCGACCTAGGGAAAAGATCAGATACATCTGCGCCGTCCAACGACCGATCCCCTTCACCTGAGTCAGATGGCCGATCACCTCCTCATCCTCTTGCTGAGCCAATTGCTCCAGATCCAGGATCTTCTGATCGATTTTAGTGGCCAGATCGAGCAAATAGGTGCCTTTTTGGCGAGACAGACCCAACTCGCGCAAGCTCTCAGGAGTGTGGCTTAGGATCACCTCAGGGCTCAGTTCTCCCAAGGCGGACTGCAATCGACGCAGGATCGCATCTGCTGCTTTAGTTGAGATCTGTTGGGAGACAATGGCATCTACCAAAGCCGGAAACCCTTGTGGATCCGATCGCAATTGAGGGACACCCACTACCGTCATGATCCGAGCTAGTTTGGGATCACAACTGAGTAAGTGATCGCAGGCTTGCTGATCGAGAGGCTGAGATCGAATTAAGGGCATAGTGACTTAGATCAGCTTCGTGATCAGATCTCCAACTTGGGTCGTTCCTGATTGGATCACTCGTGCAAATCGTCCCCTCAGATAGAGAGATTGGTGTTGCTGGGCATTGACGAATTGCAAAGCATCCTTGCCATACCGGCGATTAAACTTATGACAACCAGTGTGAGGAACAGCCGTGATCTCTAAGATCACCTCACCGATCTGAATCTGGGATCCGACCGGCAAATTCTCCTCACTGAGGTCCAGATCTACGATCAGGTTATCTCCCGCTAAACTCATCCGGTCGGGAGCCGCTGCCACCAACTCTAAAACCCGACTGTTCATCAAAGAAACCTGCATGTCCGGATCCTGGCTGCGCCCCTGTTGCCATCGATCTCCCTCCAGACCGGTTTCTGGGGAGAGATAGGCAGAATCAGGACAGTGTCTTTGATTGGAGCTGGGTCGGATCACGATCAGTTTCACCCTACCTTGATCAGTGGGTGAGGCTTGAATGTGATCGAGTCCTGCCGCAAGGGTAGTAGCTGAGGCAAAGGTCTCCATGATGATTGCGGGCTAGATGAGTGACAAGAGAAGCTTAGTGTGGCTCAATCCTATCACTCAGGTTCGGTGAGCTCTGGGTTAGATCAGACAGTCACCTTTCAACCCGATCCCGATCAGCGACCAACAGAGCTAGGGGCTAGAGCGGGGAAACGCAGGATCCGGTAAGGAGGCTCGGAGCCATCCTCTCCCTGATTCAGGACTGGGGATCGGTGCAGCTGATTGACGGTGACATAGATGAAATCATCGGGTCCCACAGCGAGACCATCAGGCCAGGAGAGTAACTCATCATCTTGAAAAAGCACTCGATAGCCCTCCTGCGGATCCGTGACCCCAATAGCATTGGCAGTGATATCTGTAACGTACACATGGCCCGCACTATCCACGGTGATGCCATCACTGATCGGTTTCTCTCCATAGGTCTCCACTCGTTCCCCCAGCTCGCTGTCACTGAGGTTGGGATCCAACAGATCCTGGGTGCGGATCCGGTAGATCTGAGTGCCATTCATGGCCCCGTAGTAGACCCACTCATAGGCGGGATCAATGGTGATGGGATTCACACCGATCCGCACTGGATTGTCATTGATCGTGATCGTGCGATCGTCGATCACCATATCAATGTCCTCCGCCACCACGGACTCGTGACCCTGCAGAACCCGGCGAGCTAGACCCGTGTTGAGATCCACCACGATCAGGGCTGCCTCCTCTCCCTCCGCCGTATCGGAGATGTAGATGGCCTCATGTTTGGGATCCACAGCCAGATCGTTGAGAAACGGGGTTTCTGTGATCACCGGCTCAGGTAGATAGATCACCTGATGGAGTTGCTCCAAGCGAGTATCCCAACCCACTAGGCGACCCGTAGGGAAGTCGGATCCGGGATTATCCAGAAACCAGATCACCCCTGATCCATTAGCTTGAATGCCAAGAGTATTGTTCAGACCCGCCCAGTCCATACCGGCATCGGCAGGCTCATCCCCCCAGTCCTGATTGGGATAAATCTGCCACTCCTCCTCTCCCAGGATCTCCACCGCCCGGATCGGGCCACCATAGAACTGATGGACACTGGCAAAGATCCGGCCTGATTGAGTAACCGCCACATTCCCCACCTCCACCTCTGGGGGCATCTCCGCCACCACCTCCAGATCAGTGGCCAGAGCTGGGGCAGTGGTGAAGGTCAAGAGAGTCGCGATCAGAAGAGGCTGCCATTTTGCCATGGTGATGAGCTCCCGGTGCTAGGCCTTGTCGCTCTCAGGGTAGCCTGTTCCGGTTAAGCCTTAGCCTGCCTGATCCGATCCGGCTGCTGCTTTCTCATCCAGAGCACTTAAGGAAGCCAGAGCTGCCGCCGCCACACTGCCGTGGGGATCCCGAGCCAGGAAGTTGAGGGCCGAGCGACTCTTCTCGGTGGGCAAATTGCCGAGGGCTTGAGCCAACCGTTGCCGCACCAACCAATCGTCCGACTGAGCAAACGCTAAGATCCTCTCAACGGCCCGCAGATCCCCGATCTCACCCAAAGCCGCAATGGCAGCCTGCTGTAACAGCACCTCGTCACTCTCCAGAGCCCGCAGCAACACCTCATAGGCACGGGGATCCTTCAAGTTGCCCAAGGAAACCGCAGCACTGAACCGCACCAGCCATTCCACATCCTCATAGAAAGCCCGCACCAGAGCCTCAAAGGCCCGCGGATCCTCCAGATAGCCCAGGGCGCCCGCCGCATCGGCCCGGATCCCGTAGTCCTCCTCGGTGGTCAGGATCTCCAGCAGCTTGGGTAGAGACTCCTCCGTCCGCTTCACCCCCAGGGCAAATACGGCAAAGGATCGCACCTGTAGATTGGGATCCTCGATCACCCGTAGGATCAGAGGCACTGCCTGCTCATCGGGCACCTGCCGCAAATGGGCCAAGGCCACCATCCGATCCGCTGGGCGTTCGCTATCCAGTCTTGCGGCGATCTGCTCCAGATCCACTGTTGTTGAGGTCGTAGTCATCTATCGCTTAACAAAATGTTACGTTCCTCTTAGTATGACAGATCCCCATGGGAAACGGTGGCTCCCTGAGGAGGAGATCTGGATCTAAGATCAGAGTGGGCCACACCCGAATGCGGATCTGAGCGGGCAAGGGATCGACTACGCAATCTAGCCTTTGCCTCGATCTTTGGGTATGTTAGCGAGTGAAACCGTGATGAAGAGCAAGAGATCATGTCGATGGCACTGTTGGCTAGGAAAGGCGTGCTGCCCTATCTGATCGCGGGGGTAGTGTTAGGAGGAAGCTTGGGTCTATCTCTCTCGGGATGGGCTCAGGATCAGCGGGTGACTGCGGCTGAGGTAGCGGTGGAGCAAGCTCTACCCGCCGGAGCAACCATCATCGGCTCTGAGGCTCTGGATGTCGATACGGCAGAGGTGCTGGTGGATTATCAGGGCCAACGGATCCAGGTACGGATGCAACGGGATCAGGCCGGGGACTGGCAGCAGGATATTAACGCCACCCTGATCCGAGGCGCCCAGGAGCTCCAGCTATTACTGGCTCAAGACGGATCGGTGCCCGCCATCGGTCAAGCCCCAGACTCAGAATCCCTGCTGGAGACCACCACCTCCTCGACAACTCTGATCTCTCCTACAGATATCGATGAGGCCACCCGCAACGCCCTCAACCGGGCGGGACGCCGTAACCCGTTTGAGCCTTTGGATGAGATCGTGATCTCCCCTACGGAAGCAGAGATCCCCGACATCACCTTGCCCCCCATCGACCAGCCCCCGCCGCCTGTGGCACTGCCGCCACTACCTACTCCTGGTGAGGACCCGGCCCCCATTCCTGTAGCCACGCCGACCCCCGATCCAGCCGCCTTTGCCCGCATGGTGGATGTCACCGGGATCATTCAGATCGATGGGGAGTCCTTTGCCTTCCTGAATGCCAGTGGACAGGAACCAGCGGTAGTCCGCTCCGGGGATAACTATCAGAGCGCTCAGGTGACTCAGATCTCGCCCCGCACCCGTGAGGTGGTGTTGACGGAAGGCGGACAGTTTGTCTCCAAGCCGATCTCAGCCTCAGTGTTGACGGAAGCTCCCTAACTGAGCTTGTTGAGCTTGTACTTCTACGATCAGGATCTCCTCTCACTCTGGGGGGAGATCCTGAGTTTGGGGCCTGAGGTGATCCCTGATCCTTACTTGAGCCAAGAGAAACACCCGATCAGAACGGCGACTCCTGTCGAGCGGATCGGGCTGGCTGTTGTTTTAGATGGCGGAGAAACTCCCGTAACTCGGCCTCGTTAAGTTGATGACGAGACTTTTTATTGAACCGTTGCTCAAGAAACTCCCGACCCTCTTTGGCGGTCCACCCGATCCGTCGCAGTTGGACATCGGTCTGGGCAATGATATCGGACAGATCCTCGGGCTCGGCAGAGGGCTCTGGCAGCTCGGGCTCTGGGGGAGTGTATCCATCATAGGGATCCGCTGGAGATTCGGGCTCTGGAGGCAATGAGGGGGATCCGGCGCGTCCACCGTTGGTCACTGGGGTATGGCCCACCGTTTCGGGATTAAGGCTACCGATGGGCAAGGGGGTAGAGGCTTTGATCTCGGAGTTGAGGGTGAGGTTGAGGTGGGCACTGCTGAACCCAGCATGGTTGAGGGCTCGTTGTAGGGCCGCATCCTCTGCTGCCTCGACCGTAGTGGATCCTGCGATCCCTGTCCCCAGCACCGTATTATTGACCACGACCTGGGCTTTGACGATAAAAATGCCCTTTTCGACTTGCACCAGGTTCGTATCGAGAGTTCCCATGGGATGGCGGTCACGAAAGGCGTTCAGCATAATAGCGGTGGGGATCAGAGGCACGGCCACATCATCCCATTGTGTCGTCCCCTCCATTGAACAGCAAGGTGAGGGCCATGGCGACACCCCAGATCCGCATCCTCAAACTCGATCAGTTTCTTAAGCTCAGTGGTCTCGTCGATACCGGCGGGCAGGCTAAGGTGCTGATCCAATCCGGGGAGGTTTGGGTGAATGGGGAACTGGAGATCCGCCGGGGGCGCAAGCTACAGCCTGGCGATTGGGTCCAAGTGGGAGATCACCTGCTGAGGGTGCAATCGACAGATCTGGGGGCCGATCCCGAGATCTCAACTCCAGACGCCTAGGGCAGTGACAGATTAAGATAGTCTAAAGAGCAGGATCCCAAACCTCGGATCCCGTGGGTTGGATCCTAAGGATTGTCCTATTCATCAAATCAGGAGCTGTCATTCATCATGGGTGATCTTGATCTTCGTCCGCTGATCGTCTTCGGTCCCATTGCGCTGGTGGTGGGTTGGGCTGCATTCAACATCATTAAGGCCGCCGTTAAAGGAGAGGCCAAGCTGTTTGGCGATAAGGGCAACAATCCTTTTGCCAGTGGCGACAAGTGATCAATGCGATCGACATCTCAGTGATCCAACCCTGGGCTCAGCCTAGGGGCTCCGTTCCCCTCTAACTCGTCATGGCCTCTCCGATCCGGACTCTGCCCTTGGGAGGATGGGATGTGGAGAGGTCTTCCTCTAGCTATGTCGAGCAACAGTTTTCCTCTTATTTCCTTGCGACTCGGTTCGCGTGCTCTCATTTATGATTGATTTCTCAACTCAAGGTACGATCACGGTTCGGGCTCTGTTTGTGGGAGAACGGATCAATCTTCAGCCTCTAGAAGATGCCCCCTGTCTGGATCATCAGCCCCTGACGGTGGAGGCGGGCCAGAATGGATTGGTGGTTCTGCAGCGGTACGGCACGGTGGTGCTATTCAACATGGATGCCTTGGAGGAGGCCGGTTTTATTCACGATCTCAACACCTGGATCGATAAGGTTCTGGAGAAGCCGGAGGTGGAGGAGGCCATGGTGCTGCTGGATCCCTCCAGTAAGGAGCAGGTACGACCGGATGCCAGTATCCTGCTACAGGAGCTCAGTTTGGAACGGTTACAGACGGTGGCGGATATTCTGGGTAAGAGTGTGCTGCTCTCCCACTACGAATCCAGCATCGCCCAGGCTTTTGCTCGCATTGAGCCGATCGCGGCCAACTTTCAGCGACAGAGACATTCTCGCCAACCTGGATCGGAGCTATTAACTCACATTGGTAACTCGTTACTGATCCAACAGACCATGGTGGGGTTGGTGGAGATTGAGGAGAAGCCAGAGCTGTTGTGGGATCATCCGGAGCTGGATCGGCTGTATCTGAGGCTGGAGGATGAGTACGAGATCCGGGAACGCCACCGGGCTCTGGAGCGTAAACTGAAACTGATCTCGGATACGGCCTCTACGGTGCTGGAGTTGATGCAACATCGCAGCGGTATCCGTTTGGAGTGGTACATTTTAGGGCTAATCTTTGTGGAGACCCTCTTGACCACCTATGAGATCTTCTTTCTCCGACAGTAAGACCCAGCTGACAGCAGATGATCTTGAGCTCCCTTATGTTTGAGACCCACGGCGGATTGATCTCGGCTCAGGAGGCCCTCAACTGGGCCACTGTCTCGGGCTCCGATCTGGCTCAGCTGATCCAGGCGGCAGGTCGGATTCGAGATCAGGTCTGGGGACGGACCCTCACCTATTCCCCCAAGGTGTTTCTGCCCCTCACAAATCTCTGCCGCAATCGGTGTGATTACTGTGCCTTCCGTCGCTCCCCTGGGGATGCGGGGGAGTGGACCATGACTCCCGATCAGGTGCTACGGACATTGGATCAGGCCCGCGATCAAGGGTGTATTGAGGCGCTGTTCTGTTTAGGAGATGTTCCGGATCAGTTTCTCGGCTATCGCCACTTGTTATCGGCATGGGGCTTTAGGGATACGACGGAGTATCTGATCTGGGCTGGGGAGAAGGCGGTGGAGCGGGGGCTGCTGCCCCATACCAATGCTGGGATCTTAACTGCAGATCAGATGCAACGACTCAAACGGGTCAATGTCAGCCTGGGCTTGATGTTGGAGTCGATCAGTGCCCGCCTCTGTCAACCCGGTAGGCCCCATTATCACGCGCCCGATAAGCGACCAGAGATCCGGCTGCGCATGACTCAGGAGGCCGGTTCACT
>CAYSEO010000025.1:0-22404 GCA_964429885.1 uncultured bacterium | reverse complement strand
ACCTTTTGTTCCCTTCCTTCTCGCCACCCAAACCCGTGGGCCATGAGTCTCAAGGTGGAGGTTGGGGGGGGCCGATCACCTGGAAGTCCTCGGGTTGAGGGCATCCCTGGGTTTGCCAAGCTCGGATCCCTTGGGCTATGGCCCCGTTGGTGATATCCCGACTGGGGATCCCAGACCCGATCACCTGCAGGCTAAACAATCGCCAGGGAGCATTAGGCTGGGCAGAGCGGACCACGAAGGCTCGATAGAACAGTTGTAGGCTATCGGTTGTACGTCCCTCAAAGTTCTCGGAGTAGGGCACGTTGGGATCCGCTCCTCGGGACAGGCGCCGTTCTAAGGTGGTGAAGTAGAGCACGAATACTTCCTCGGCATTGGGATCCATCACCTGTAGCCGTAACAGTTGATCGGGGGAGAGGGATTCGATCTCAGGTAGCCCCACCAGGATGACCCGAAAGGAAGCTTGTAGGCGAGCCAGCTCCAGATTGGCGTAGAGAGGCAGCTGTTGGGTGAGGGTTTCCGACCATACTTGCCGATCAGCACTACAGACGGAGGTAGCCCAGACAGAGGGGGAGGGGAATCCAGCGGCCAGCAGACCGATCCAGAGGGTGAGTAGGGCTGGGATCGACCTGGGGTGTGGAGCAGAGGACATAGGAATGGTGGGAGCGAGACCAAGACCCTGAAAGGGCTAGATCGTTAGGGCTGCACAAAGGCTAGCAAAGGCGGCGGCTGGATCGGCTGCTTGAGTCAGAGGTCTTCCGATCACCAGATAATCAGCGCCTGCTGCCAAGGCGGCCTGGGGGGTCCAGACTCGACTCTGATCCTCTAAGCTCTCTGGATGAGCGGACCAGCGGATCCCTGGGGTGACCAGGAGAAACTGAGGACCGCAATGGTGCCGCAACCGGGCCACCTCCTGAGGGGAACAGACCGCTCCAGGGATCCCTTGGGCTTGGGCCTGTTGAGCCAGGTGTAGGACATAATTCGGTAGGGGTTGAGAGATCTGCAGATCCTGTTGCAACTGATCGGGACTGAGACTGGTGAGGATCGTCACCGCCAGCAGACGACAGTCACTCCCCTGGGCGGCTTCCTGAGCAGCTCCCATCATCTCCGATCCCCCTAGGGCATGTAGGGTGATTAGATCCACTTCATAGGCGAGGGCCGCCTGTACAGCTCGACTGACGGTATGGGGGATATCGTGCAGCTTGATGTCGAGAAAGATCCGTTTCCCTCGCTGTCGCAGCTCCTGCAGGATCGGGGCTCCCACTGCTGTAAACAGTTCCAGACCCACCTTCCACCACAGCACGGTGGAGAGCTGATCCATCAGATCCAGGGCGGCGGGGAGAGAGGCGGTATCCAGAGCAACGATGATCCGCCGATCAGCAGGCAAGGGTGTCATGATTTCCCTCGGAAGCGCTCCCGATCATGGGGCTCGTTGAAGTCAATGAGCGGTCCCTTGGGTACGATCCCCGTCGGATTGACACCGGGGTGGCTCTGGTAATAATGCAACTTGATGTGATCGAGATAGCAGGTGGATCGGATCGCCGGGGTTTGATAAAGATCTTTCAGATAGTTCCACAGATTGGCATAATCCCCGATCCGGCGCAGATTGCACTTGAAGTGACCCACATAGACCGGATCGAATCGCAGCAGGGTGGTGAACAGACAGATATCCGCCTCTGTGAGCTGATCCCCGCAGAGATAACGCTGCTTACCCAGGTGATCTTCCCAGTGATCTAGGGCCTGAAACAGCTCCGTCACCGCCTCCTCGTAAGCCTGTTGTTGGGTGGCGAAGCCGGCTCGATAGACACCGTTATTGATCGGTTGATAGATGGCGTCCAAGGTGGCCTCGATCTGCTGCTTCAGATCCTCTGGACAGAGATCGATCTGCTGAGTGGCGAAGCCGTTGAACTCATGGTCCAACATACGAATGATCTCGCGGGACTCGTTATTGACGATCGTGCCCGTCCGCTTATCCCACAGCACCGGCACCGTCACCCGCCCCGTGTATTCCGGATCCGCCTTGGCATAGATCTCTCGTAGATAGCTCATGGAGAATAGCGGATCAGGGATCGAGCCTGGAAAGCCGGAGAAGGCCCAACCTTGATCCCCCATCTTGGGGTCCACCACCGAGAGACTGATAGTTTGATCTAGCCCCTTCAGCTGTCGCAGGATCGCCGTCCGGTGTGCCCAGGGACAGGCCCAGGAGATGTAGAGATGATATCGATCCGCCTCCGCTTGGAAACCACTAGAGCCATCCGCTGTGATCTGATCCCGGAAGGTGGTGGAGGGTCGCAGGAACCGCCCCTGTTGGTCCTCCTGTTGCCGCTCCGTGACCCATTGGCCCTTGACCATCATCCCCAATGCCATGGCTCCTCCTGCACTGATCCCCGTCCAGTCTTGCATGGTTTTGCGGGATCGGCGAGGGATACAGAGCTCACTCCCCTTGGACAGTCCGTCTTTTGACGATCGCCATGGGATCCGGCAAACTGGTTCCAAACCTTGGATTCCTGAGAGCTCACAGATGTTCGGCTGTGGGCTCTTTTCCCTTGAGAGGAGTCTAGATCAAACCTCAGCCCACCCAAAAAACGAGAGAGGAAGTCATCTGCTTCCCCTCCCCTGCATGATCTCGATCTAGATCAGTCGGTCAGACCGGATCAACTGGCCGCAGCCCGAGCCTCTTCCAGCCACTGATCGAACTGCTCACGGTTCTCAGCCACCCACTCCTCGGCATGGTCCCGGATGTCGGCCTCGGAGTCCTCACCTTCCTGCATCAGCAGGTTCTGGGCGTTGATGGCGCCGATGGGGATCTGGACCACCTCGAAGAAGGTAGCCGCTGCTGGATTGGCCTCCAGGAACTCCTTGTTAGCCACGATCTGCTGCCGATCGGTTTCGAAGCCCAGGTTGCCGATCCCTTCAGCGGTGGTGGCTTCCTCAGAGACATCCTCATCTCCAGGCAGAGAGGTGAAAGGCACCTCCAACCACACCACATCTTCGCCAGGGGTCAGCACACCGCCCACCCAGTAAGGGGTCCAGGTGTAGTAGAAAATCGGCTCCCCTTGCTCATAGCGGGTGATGGTATCAGCCATCAGCGCCTCATATCTGCCCTGATCATGTTGCACAGCATCGGACAGCTCATAGGCCTCCAGATGGTGCTCGATCACCAGCTCACAGCCCCAACCGGGGTTGCAACCCGTCAGGTTGGCCGCCCCATCGCCATCACTGTCGAAGAGAGCTGCAATCTCAGGATCCTTCATCTGATCGATGGTGGTGATCCCTAGCTCCTCAGCAGTAGCCTTATCGACCAGGTACCCCTGTAAGACATCATCCACAAAGGTTCCCAACCGAGTCATGGTCTCGTCGCCGCCGCCCCCCTCGTAGAAGGTGGTGTGTAGCTCACGCCAGTGGGCTGGGGAGAAATCCAGTTCGCCGTTGCCGATCGCGATGTGCATGGTGGCGTACTCGATCTGAGCCGGGTCGTCGATCTCGTAACCCAGCTCTTCTAAGCCGATGTTGACGATCTCGGTCTGGAACAGTTCTTCTAGCACACCATAGGCGGGCTTGACCTCGACACCCTCTCCAGGGGTCTCTTGAGCGAACACCAAGGTAGCGGGAGCTAGGATCGCCCCTGCTGCCAGAGCAGCAGATAGGGTGGTTGTCAGGGTTTTGTGTAGAGTCATGATCATGGTTGTATTTGATTTTGGGCCTAATTGATCCAGAGTCTTATGAACAAAAAATGTTCCCGCCCTCTGTTACGGAATAGGTATCCCTCTTCAGGATGCGTAACAGTGGACCACCGCTAGGGTAACTCAATTGTGTCACTCGTCAAACCCCTAGCCCCTGTAATGTGACAGGTAATGTGACAGGAACCTCCCATGATTTGATCCCAAACTTTGCTGATGAGATCAACATCGCAAGGCCCTTAGACGGTCTATCTCACTATGGGATGCTGGCTTCTGATCGAGACAGAAGAGATCTGCCAAACTCACTGTAAGCAGCGGATCTCTTCCCACACCATTGCTATCGAGATCAAGAGTAGATCAAGCCTGTGAAGGACTCGTGGATGCAGAGGCCTCATCCTTGTTGACCCAAGACATGACCAACCCGATTGGACCCCGCTTCATAAAAGGAATCCGCTTCGGCTTGCCCAAAGATTGGGTGATCCGGTCCAACATGATGGCCAGAAAGACGATCCCCAGTCCTCCCCGTGAGGCCAGACTGATATCCACCCGACCAATGCCTCGGTTCACCATCTGACCCAACCCTTCCACACTGATCAGAGAGGCGATCACCACCATGGACAGGGACAACATGATGGACTGGTTCAATCCCGCCAACATGGTCGGCATCGCCAAGGGGATCTGCGCCTCCGTCAATACCTGATTGGGGGTGGAGCCAAAGGCCAGGGCCGCCTCGATCACATCCTCCTGTACCTGTCGGATCCCCAGGTTGGTGAGACGGATCAACGGGGGCACCGCAAACACGAAGGTGACGATCACCCCAGGTACAGAGCCAATTCCGAACAGCATCACCACGGGCACCAGATAGACGAAGGCGGGTAGGGTCTGCATGGCATCCAGGATCGGTCGGATAATGCCCTCCGCCCGGTCATTGGTGGCACTCAGGATCCCCAATGGCACCCCGATCAGGGCGCAGAAAAACACTGCTGTCAGCACCAAGGAAAGAGTCACCATCGACTCCTCCCAGGTATTCATCAAGCCCAACAGGATCAGCGCCCCCACGCAAAATAAAGCAACACCGGGGCTAGCGATCTGCCAGACAATCAGGGGCAAAACCACGATGAAGACCAGCTGCGGAATGGAGAGCAACAGGGTCTCGATCCCGTCCAGGACCCAACTGATCGGTTGACGGATGGCTTGGAAGACATCCCGATAATTATCCACCAGCCATTCCACTATGCCTTCGATCCAATCTCCCAAGGGCAAGATCGGATCGCGGGTATCGAAAGGATTCAGAATCGTCTGCAGATGTAGAGATCCGGACAGGTGACTGATGGACACCAACGGATCATGGAGCAAGTCAAGCATAGGTGAGATCTCCAATGTGAAGAAAGAATAAAAAAGTTCAGGAAAATAACAGGATCCATGGCTGAGCACCACAGATCCCAAGGGCTGGATCCGTTAGCTGGCCACGGAGGAGACCACAGATTCCGTCAGCTCCTCTTTCTCCTCGGGGGAGTGACTGAGACGCCCGATGCTGGCCAGGATGTCGGACTGCTCCACCACACCCTTAAACCGTCCCTCTGGGCCGACCACTGCGATCGGCACCTCGCGATGCCAGAGGTGGAACAGCTCGTCCAGGCTGGTTGTGGCATCCACCTGAGGGAAATCTGTTTGCATCACCCGGTTGATATCCTCCACACCTTCCGACAGAGCCCGATCCAGATCCGAACGGGAGACCACACCCGCTGGCTTGCCTTGTCGATCCACCACATACATCTTGTTCAGCTCATGGGTGCGCATCTGCTCCAACGCCGCCCGCAGGGAGGACTCACCCAGGATCACATGCACAGTCTGACGCGTGATCGAGCCTGTCTTCAGCACCTGAGCCCGGTTGACATCCAGGGTGAACCCTTCCACATACTCATCCACCGGCTTGGTGACGATATCCTCCGGAGTGCCCACCTGAACAAAGGCGCCATCCCGCATCACGGCCACCCGATCCCCGATCTTGAGGGCCTCCTGAATATCGTGGGTGATGAACACGATCGTCTTGTGTAGGGTCTCCTGCAGCTTGATCAGCTCATCCTGCATGCCCCTCCGGATTAGGGGATCCAGAGCACTAAACGCCTCATCCATCAGCAGAATATCCGGCTCCGTTGCCAGGGCGCGGGCTAAGCCCACCCGTTGTTGCATCCCCCCACTCAGGTTAGAAGGATAGCGATCGGCCCACTGCTTCAGACCCACCACATCTAGAGTATCCAAGGCCTTCTGCCGCCGTTGCTCAAAGGGCATCCCTTGTACCTTAAGACCGTAGGCCACATTCTCCGCCACAGTGCGATGGGGAAAGAGGGCAAACTTCTGAAACACCATCGCCATCTTGGTGCGACGGATCTGACGGAGCTGCTCCTCGTCGGCAGCCAGCACATCCTGATCATCTACATAGACATGGCCGCCAGTGGCCGGGATCAGGCGATTCAAACACCGGATCAGAGTGGATTTCCCAGAACCTGATAGGCCCATGATCACAAAGAGTTCCCCTTCCCCAATGGAGATGGAGACATCGGATACCGCTAAGACATTGCCCGTTGCTTGAAAGATCGTGTCTCGTGTATAGCCTTGACGGAATTGGCTGAGGGCCTCATCCGGATTTTTGCCATAGATCTTGACCAAATTCTCAATACGAATCTTGGTGCGACGCATGTTCATCTCAGGTTCCATAACGATCGACAAGCAAACTGGGCTATGA
This sequence comes from uncultured bacterium, assembly GCA_964429885.1. Taxonomy (GTDB): domain Bacteria; phylum Cyanobacteriota; class Cyanobacteriia; order Thermostichales; family Thermostichaceae; genus CAYSEO01. Next base: position 15,981 of record CAYSEO010000025.1, on the reverse strand, counting down.
ATTCGGCATTTCGATCCGGAAAGCGATCGGCCTCAGGTTCTGATGCCAAGGGGTGCTTATAGGTTATCACATGGATGATTTTCCTTCAATGTGGGAGTCCGTTTCCCTTCTGCAGTAAGGATCACAAGCCTAACCCCTGCTCTCGCTGCCTCAATAAATGTCAAGTCTGGGATCCCTCGAAACCCTCTGTGGAACCCATGGATACAGTGGAAGAGAGCGAGGATCACGCTAGCGGCAGAATAGATCTAGTAGGATCTATTGCTACTAAGCTTAGTCTCGGTCCAAGCTGCAGCTTTACCTCTATCGATGGACGTAAATTATAGAATGAGTCTCTGTCTCCGGACGGATTTTAGGGGCATTCAGGGATTTAGGATACAGGAATACCAAGAGACTGCCGATCCAGGGGAGGCTATGGGGGAAGGGTTAAGGGTGAGACTCCGTTGGCACAGCAGGTGAGCCAGGGGCTGCGGGATCTGGGGTGGTAGGTGATGGCGAGCACGCCTGAGGAACAGGATCTGGGGATCGATTGGGCCTGTACCCGACGGGGATTGCGGTTCGCGGTGCAGCTTAAATCCCAGCGGCGACGGATGACCTCAGGGGTTGTGATCTTAGTGAGGCGGGATCCCTCCCCTAAGCAGAGCGGGTCGGTAAACCTCCGTTGCTGCTGGGACACCCTCAACCGGATCCACTTCATGGGTGATCTGTTGAAAAGTGACCCCGATTATATCGGAGAGCAGGGCAACCACCGTCAACCCGAACACTAGCAAGATCCCAGGAAAGAGCTTCTGCATCTATCTATACCCGTCATCTCCCTTAGTATCCTCCAGAGCCCACCAGATTGTCTCTAGATCCTCTAGATCACTTGATCGGCAATTGTGAATTCTAGGTAAAGTAAGCTGGGAGGATGAAGCGAGTCTAAAGCTAGGGGGGAGAACAGCCGTATGTCCCCCATTGGGTCTAGCATAAGAGGTGATCTGGATCTGACGAGGTCTGTCATGTCATATTCCGAGGGTTTGCCCCAGAACGCGGTGATCAAGTGTCCTAACCTCACCTCCCTGGCTCCGGAACTGGGCAAGTACACCCAGGTGAATGAGCTGTCAGCCCAGATTGAACGGGCCGTGATCCCGGAGGGACAGTCCCCAGTGGGGGAGCTGATGAACGATCAGGCTTGGGAATGTGAGGTCCTGGCTCCAGGCAATATCTGGCGTAAGGGGCTATTGCGTCTCAAGGTGGAGGTGGTCTTCCTGCCCGATGAGCCGGACTCCCAACATTCTGAATCTCCCCATCGCACCCTGCTGGAGTAGATCCCGTGGGTGGGTCCTAATCTGGGGGTTATGAGAGTAGCCCTGATCTGCGACTGCGATCGAGATCCGTGACCCGTTCCAAATAGTCCAGCAGGTTGAGAACATCCTCCTTCGGCACACAGCGCCCCCCACCGAGGTGAAGGCCAGCTCTGCAGTTGAACTGACGCATCAGATCTAAAGGGTTGTTATCAAAATCCGGCGAGCAATCACAGAGGATCACCTTCTCCTGGGGATATCCTATAACTTGGGCAACTCAGGGGTGAGGATATGACCATCACTGAAGTGAACGATCCGTTGAGCATGGTTAGCCACCTCTTGATCATGGGTGACCATTACGATCGTTAACCCCTGACGGTGTAGATCGGCGAAGATCTCCATGACATCCTCACTGGTCTTGCTGTCTAAGGCGCCGGTGGGCTCATCCGCTAACAGGAGAGCGGGCTGATTGACGATGGCTCTGGCGATGGCGACCCGCTGCTGTTGTCCGCCGGAGAGTTGAGCGGGACGTTGATGGAGCTTCTCCCCCAACCCCACCTGTTTTAGGGCAACCGTAGCCCGTTGTCGTTGCTCCCGATCCGATATCCCTCGGTAATCCAGGGGCATCATCACATTCTCTAGGGCGGTGAGGGCCGGTAGTAGATGAAATTGCTGAAAGACAAACCCGATCTTACGATTACGGATTCGGGCCAGCTTCCTATCCGTCAGAGTGGAGACCTCCACCCCATCCAGCCAATAACGCCCCCGTGAGGGCCGATCCAGACAGCCGATGATGTTCATGGTGGTGGATTTGCCCGATCCAGAGGGTCCCATGATGGCGCAGTATTCCCCGGTCTGGATCACCAAGTCGATCTCGTGCAGAGCCTGAAACACACTGTCCGGTAGCTGATAGATCTTGGACACCTTCTCCAACCGGATCGTCGGGGGACGAGTGGTGAGGGGAACCCTCGGGGTCTCACGGGAGTGAGGGGAGGAGCCATTGCGGGTGTGGGTATGAGCCATGGTGGATCAGAGTGAGGAGAGTGGATCAGAGTGAGGTGTTAAACGCGCAGGGCTTCGATCGGGTCCAGACGAGAGGCTTTACGAGCTGGGAAGATCCCAAACACCAGCCCAATGCCTGTGGATAGAGCAAAAGAGATCACCACAGCGACCGGATCGATGGTAGTCGCCAACGGGGTCGCCCACTGCACCACTACTAGGAGACCACTACTGAACAGGATCCCCAAGGTTCCACCCGCAACCGCCAGCAGGGTCGCCTCGATGGCAAATTGCTGCAGAATGGCCCGACTATCGGCCCCGATCGCCTTACGAACTCCGATCTCATGGGTGCGTTCCGAGACCGAGATCAACATCACATTCATGATCCCGACTCCGCCCACCAGGAGAGAAAGCGCCGCCGTCCCCGTCAACAGCACCCGTAGCAAGCCCAGGATCGTGCTGGCCCCATCCAACAACACCTTCTGGTTCCGCAGGATAAAGTCATCCTCCCCTTGCAGCTCATGACGTTGCCGCAGCAGGTTACGGATCTGAAACTCCGCCGCCGACAGCTCATCCAGAGACTTGGCTGAGATAAAGATCGCCGTCAGCTCCGTGCCATAGGGGGAGACCCGACCGATAAACCGATCCGCTACCACATTGGAGGGAATGAACAGGCCCGCATCGCTATTGCCAAACACCGTCGGCTTGCTCTCCAGGGTGCCGATCACCTCAAACGGAATGTTATCCAACAGAACCGTCTCCCCCACCGCTGTGGTCCGGGCCGCCCCAAACAGCTGCTCCGCTGCCTCACTGCCCAACACCACCACATTCCGCTGTTCCTCCAGATCCACCGGGTTCAGAAATCGCCCCTTCTCCAGATCCAGATTCAACACCGACAGATAATCAGGCCAGGTGCCCGTCACCTCATAGCGCCGATCCTCACCCCCTCGCACCGCTCGCACATTGGTACTGATGCTGGGCACGGCAGACTCTACCGCTGGTACCTCCGCCTGGATCGCCCGTAGATCGTCCAGGGTAATGGGCCGGATCGCGTTGGCATCCGCTAATCCCAGACTGGTGGAGAACACGATCAGCAGATTGGTGCCCAGATCCCGAAACTGATCCACCGCCAGCTCCTGAGCTGCATTGCCAAAGCCCGCGATGGACACCACCGCCGCATTGCCGATCAAGATCCCCAACATGGTCAACCCCGTCCGCAGCCGATGCCGTCGCACCATCTGCCAGGCCATGCGGGTTGAGGTCAACAATCCCATCTCCGTTCTCCTGCGTTTGTTCCTACTCTATCGTCCTGTCTGAAACAAGATCCCTATCGATCGAGAGCTGCTATTGATCTGCCTCATCCATCCGCTTCAGCTCCTCCAAGGTTTTACCAGGAGGCAGGGAGGTGAACACCCGATCCGATTCCGACAGCCCCGTCATGATCTCCGTCAATCCCGATTGGGTAATGCCCGTCTCCACCTCCTGGTAGCGAGCTTGCCGCTCCGTTTCATCCCAGACGATCACTCCCTGCTGATTGTTCTCGTAGATCACCGCCACTGAGGGCACCGTCAAAGTCTCCGGTCGCTCCTCCCCAATGAAATCCACCGACACATTCATGCCGATCCGCAACGAGGCACTGTCCGATCCCGGCTCGATCTGAGGGGCAACGATCACCCGGAAGATGGTTACCTCCCGCACCACTACCGTAGCCGGAGCAATGCGTTTGACCTGACCGGCGATCACCTGATCCGGAAAGGCAGGGGAACGGATCTCCACCGACTGACCCACCTGCACGGTCCCGATCTGAGCCTCCGGCACATCGGCGCGGATCTCCAATCCCTGAGCCAGAGAGAGGACTGAACTGGAGGAAGCGGCAGTGGCCTCAGAGGCAGAGGTGGTGGGAGTGACGAAGGATCCCACATCGGCAAAGCGCTGGATCACCACCCCCGAGAAGGGTGCTCTCACCTGGGTATCCTCGATCCGAGCCGCTTGGGTCTCCAGAGCCCCCTGTGCCTGCTGCAGCTGCGCCTCTATCTGCTGGATCACCTCCGGGCGAGTCCCCGCCTGTAACTGCTCCAATTCCTGACGAGCCGCCTCCAGATCCGCCTGTGCCTGATCTAACGCCGTCAGTCTCACCTCCAACTCATTGCGGGAGATCCCCCCCTCCGCCGCCAACATCTGCTGTCGCTCCGCCTCCGACTGGGCCAACTCAAACTGAGCCTGCGCTCGATCCACCCGCGCCTGAGCTGCCTGGATGGTCTGCTGCCGCTCCCCAGCTCGTAACTCCGCCAGTCGGGCCTCCAGCTCCACGATCCGTCCCTGCGCTTGCACCAATCCCCCGCTGAGATTGCCATAATCCATCAGGGCTAGCAGCTGGCCTGCCTGCACCTGATCCCCTTCATCCACATAGAGCTCTAGCAACTGTCCGGACTCCCGGGGGCTGACATTCACCTGGCGCACCGCCTGCACCCGACCACTCACCCGGAGCCGCTGGGTCAGATCTTGAGATCGCACCGGCACCGCCAGATCCAGCAACTGCTCCGTAGCCCGCTCCTGAGATCGTTGCCAGAACCAGTATCCGCCCCCGGCCAGTCCCGCACAGAGCAACCCCGCCAGGATCAACCGTGGGATCCAGCGGGAGCCAGAGCGCTCCTCCTCCCAGGACAGATCGGCCCAGGCATCCCCGGAGGTGTAACCGGAATGCTGCTGCCGAGACGATGAGGATCGAGTGTCAAGTGCCACGGTTGTTCTGCCTGCTTCTGCATGGGTGTTGTTTGTCTATCTCTAGAATGGAAAAAACCGGCCCCTACGGCAACAGGGATCGCCTCCAATCTGCTGTCGGATCGCCGCCATTCTCCTGCAGATCACCTTAAGCAGGGGCAGAACTCTGTTACTATAGATCGTTACGGAATTTCGGAAACACTATGAACGCTGAGCAGATCATCCGCGAGATCGAAGCGGAGCAACTTAAGACGGACTTGCCCGAGATCAACGTGGGCGATCAGGTCAGGATCGGGGTCAGAATCCAGGAAGGGGGCAAGGAGCGGGTCCAGCCCTACGAGGGCACGGTGATCGCAGCCCGTAATGGAGGGATCAACCGCACCATCACCGTCCGCCGTATCTTTCAGGGCATCGGGGTGGAACGGGTGTTTCTGCTGCACTCCCCACGGGTGGCCTCGATCAAGGTGATGCGACGCGGCAAGGTGCGACGGGCCAAGTTGTTCTACTTACGAGGTCGGGTGGGTAAGGCAACCCGGATCAAACAGCGCACCGAGCCCCGCAACAAGTGAATGGGGGATCTCGAACCTAATGATCCTCTCGATTCGCCTTTCACTCTGACGGGGATCGTGAAAATTGAGTGGGGAACGGACAGCGGTTGCCCGGTTCCTGTCTATCCTTGACAACTCTTGAGTCGCTGACTTACGCTTGATAAGCTTGAGAGAGTTACCGGCTTCGGATCTCAAACTGATCCTAAGGAGGTAAGATCAAGACCGGATAGGCGTCCTTAGTTCAGTTGGTAGAACGTCGGTCTCCAAAACCGAATGTCGGGGGTTCGAGTCCTCCAGGGCGCGCTCTCTGCTGATAATGAGGCTACTGATCTGTGGATTGGTGGATACGGTCGGAGTTGCCCGCTCCATTCGTCCCTGGTCTGACCGTACCTTAGGAGGAAGCCATCGTGGTCAAAAGCAACGTGTCTAAGAAGGACGAGGACAAAAAGTCTGAGCGGTTCGATCCAGGCAGTCGGGGTCGGCCTAAATCCGAGGCTCAGGAGCCCCAGGGGCTGATCGGGTTTTTCAAAGGAGCCCGTCAGGAGCTGGATAAAGTGGTGTGGCCCAGCCGCCAGCAGCTCTTTAGTGAATCCGTTGCGGTGTTGATGATCGTGCTAGCCTTTGCGTCCTTCATCTTCCTGATCGATCAAGCCTTCAGCTGGATCGCCCAACAGATCTTTGTATGATCGGCCCGTTGGCCACCTCGACCGTCAACCAGCAGATCCGGGCCTGACAGGATATAAGACCGGAGTGATCTCGGCATGATGATGGATAGTGAGCAGGAATTAGAAGCCCTGGAGAGCCACGGCTCAGGTGAGGCGTCTGATAAGAAGATCCCGCCCCGGTGGTACGCGGTTCAGGTGGCCTCAGGCTGCGAGAACAAGGTACAGAGCACTCTGATCCAGCGAGCGGTTGCTCTCGATGCTCGGGACAAGATCATCGAGGTGGCGATCCCGAAGCGCACCGGCTTCAAGCTGGACAAGAGCGGCAAGCGGCAGGGCACGGAGGAGAAGATCTTTCCCGGCTATGTCCTGATCCGCATGATCATGAGTGATGACTCCTGGCAGGTGGTCAAGAGCACCCCCAATGTGATCAACTTTGTGGGCACAGAGGAACGGCGCGCCACCGGTCGGGGTCGAGGTCACGTCAAGCCCAAGCCCCTCAGCCATGGGGAACTGCAGCGTATCTTCAGCACCGCCGAGGTGGAGGAAGTGCCCCTCAAGATCGACATGGCCGCTGGGGACAAGATCGAGGTGCTCTCCGGTCCCTTCCAGGGTTTCCATGGGGAGGTGGTGGAGGTCAGTCCCGATCGGGGCAAGCTGAAGGCCCTGATCTCGATCTTTGGTCGGGATACTCCGGTAGAATTAGAGTTTGGCCAAGTGAAAAAGGAGGATTAGTGCCGCTTTATGCCTAAAAAGCTGGTTGCGATCGTCAAGCTGGCGATCTCGGCGGGTAAGGCCACCCCAGCCCCGCCCATTGGCCCCGCCTTGGGTCAGCATGGGGTCAACATCATGGCCTTCTGTAAGGAGTATAACGCCAAGACTGCCGATCAGGCGGGTATGATCGTGCCCGTGGAGATCTCGATTTTCGAGGATCGCAGCTTCACGTTTGTGCTCAAGACCCCGCCTGCCTCGGTATTGATCAAGAAGGCCCTAGGGATCGAGAGTGGTTCTGGTGAACCCCACAAGACCAAGGTGGGACAGCTCACCCAGGCCCAACTGCGTCAGATCGCTGAGCAGAAGATGCCCGATCTCAATGCCAAGGATATCGAGATGGCGATGCGAGTGATCGAGGGGACCGCCCGTAGCATGGGTGTGACGGTGGCCGCTGAATAGGTCCCGTATGTCGATTGTCGATCAAGCAAAACAGGACTGGGGCAGAGCTACAGCTCGCTAGGACCCCAAAGGAGAGAAGAACATGACCAAGAGATACTCAAAGCGCCTGAAAACGTTGATGGCTAAGGTGCAACCGATCGCCTATAGCCCGGAGGATGCCCTCAATCTGCTCAAAGAGACGGCCACGGCCAAGTTTGATGAGGCGGCGGAGGTGCATATTCGATTGGGGATCGATCCCAAGTATGCCGATCAGCAGCTGCGAACGACGGTGGTCTTGCCACAGGGCACGGGTCAGCAGATCCGGGTGGCGGTGATCGCTCGGGGTGAGAAGGTGAACGAGGCTCAGCAGGCTGGGGCCGATATCTATGGCTCGGAGGATCTGATCGATGAGATCAGCAAGGGCATGATGGATTTCGACCGGCTGATCTCCACCCCGGACATGATGCCGAAGGTGGCCCGTCTGGGGAAATTGTTGGGGCCCCGAGGGTTAATGCCCTCTCCTAAAGGAGGAACCGTCACCTTCGATCTGGCTCAGGCGATCAACGAGTTCAAGGCTGGTAAGTTGGAGTACCGGGCGGATCGGTCTGGGATCGTGCATATCCAGTTCGGCAAGTGCAGCTTCGCTTCAGAGGCTTTGATGGAGAACCTCAAGGCGGTACAGGAATCCGTCGATCGCAACCGTCCTTCCGGAGCCAAGGGTAAGTACTGGCGATCCATGTATGTTTCTGCTACGATGGGTCCCTCGATTGAGGTGGACTTTGGCGCTCTGCGAGATCTGAAGCTGGCGGCAGCCTAGGGATCTAATCGAGTTCACCCAACCACAAACATACCCATACCGAAGACAGCAGGGGCCTTGGGCTGAAATGGCCTGCCGAGGTGTGGACTGAAGATGATAGGGGTGAAGTAGACTCCTGTCTTCCTCCTTCCACACTTAGAGCGTTCCGCTGCAGTCTCGGTCACCGGGGCTGCTTTTTGTGTGTTGTTCGGGTCAAGGTCAGTAGATCCGTCCAGAGCGGATCTCCATAGGCAAGGGGAAAGGAGGTGAGTACCCATGGGCAAACAGCCGCTATCCAAGAAGATGGAGATCGTCGATGAGGTCAGCACTCTGCTGGATAGCAGCCAGATGGTGTTGGTGATCGACTACAAGGGCATGACCGTCACGGAGATGAATACGCTGCGTGGGGATCTGCGGGAGTCGGACTCTGTGTGCATGGTGGTCAAGAACACCTTGATGCGTCGGGCCATTGCCGATCGACCCACCTGGGCCGGGCTGGGGGAGTATCTTTCGGGACCCTCGGCGTTCATCCTGATCCGGGGGGATATTGGTAAGGCGGTCAAGGCCTACGAGGGGTTTCAGAAGCAGGCCAAGAAGACCGAGTTTCGCGGGGCTGCCATCGACGGGCAGGCGCTGAATCTGGAGCAGGCTAAGGCGATCGCCGATCTGCCCCCCAAGGAGGTGCTCCTGGCTCAGGCAGCAGGCGGGATCAATGCTATGGCGACACGGTTGGCCACCTCCCTCAATGGGGTATCCACCCAGTTGGCCACTGGCATCAACGAGATCCCCTCCTCTCTGGGCCGGGTGTTGCAGGCCATGTCCCAGCGAGACGAGGCCGCTTAGGGATCGGCAGGTTCATCGGGAGTCTGCGGTCCTGTCTTGGGATCCCGTTCAACCTGATCTGTGGAAGATCCTTTGTGTGTGAAATGAGTTGTTAACCGTACTGATTGGGAGAAGGACATATGTCTGAGCGTGTTGAAAAGGTCATGGAAGAGCTGAAGGCCATGACCCTGTTGGAGGCCTCCGAGCTAGTCAAAGCGATCGAGGAGACCTTTGGGGTGAGCGCAGCGGCTCCCACTGGTGGCATGGTGATGCCGATGCCTGGGATGATGCCTGGGGCTCCGGTGGGTGAGGCTGCGGCTGAGCCAGTGGAGGAACAGACCGAGTTCGATGTGGTGCTGGAGGAAGTGCCCTCCGACAAGAAGATCGCCATCCTCAAGGTGGTGCGCGAGATCACCGGCCTGGGTCTGAAGGATGCCAAGGAGATGGTGGAGGCAGCACCCAAGGCGGTCAAGGAGGCCACCAGCAAGGAGGATGCCGAGGAGATCAAGGGCAAGCTGGAGGGCGCCGGCGCCAAGGCTTCCGTCAAGTAAGCCTGTGCCACTGGGTTGTGACTGAGAGTCTCTCCCTGGGATCTCGATGACGATCTAGTGATCTAAACATCCATTGGGGGCCAGTTCGGCCCTTTTTTGGGTAAGATCCCGCCATCGCCTCGGGTGACCTTGGCTTGCGTTCCACCCCCCCAAGTGCCAAGATCATGCGGTTGCCCCCTAAAGGATTCATGCCGGGACGTTCAGGTAGAACAGCTAAGTCCAAAATTCGGCCTCCCCGTCTGCACCGACCCCGCCTTAAGTTCGACATCCCCAAGCCGGTGGTGGTGCGGCCTTTCATTACTCCTTATCTGATCCCTGGGATCTACACGGCAGGATCCTTTTTGTTTGTGGTGGGGGCAGCGGCAGCCCTGGTGCCGGAGCCTTATCTGACGGAGCAAGCCGCCTATGCCTTCAGTTGTGGGGCTTATTTGGTGGGGGCAGCTCTGTTTACCCGAGGGATCTATCTGGAGTTTGCTCAGGTGATCAATGGTAAGCGACTGGGATCTTGGAGCTTTTGGGGCTGGTATCCCTATCTGCTCAACTGGCGGGGGCTGCTGATCCTGTTGATCGGCTCGCTGCTGTTTAATCTGGAGACGATCGCCGCCTTCTTCACTCAACTGGGGGTGATCGGCAAGGATCTGTTGGTGGCTTTGCCCAGCCTGTTGGGGGCGCTGTGTTTTACCATCTCCAGTTTTCTGCTCACCCTGGATAAGCTGGGATCTTACTGGGTATGGCCGCCCAACGGTGTCGGGTGGTGGGTCTCCAAGTCGGCCTTGATCGGCTCCATCCTGTTCTTATTTGGGGCCAGCTTCGGGTTCCGGATCCCAGGCATGAGTGGACCGGAGGACTCGGTCGTCTGCCAGGTCTGTTATCTGATCGGATCGATCCTGTTCTTGGGCAATGGCATCAGTCTGCTGATCGAAACCCAGCAGGAGCTAGAAGCCATGGAGTCCTTTGAGTCAGAGTCGCTTTGACCCGTTGCTTAAGCCAAGAGGAGAGCCTTGTACCGGATATGCTCCGGAGCCTCCTTCGGTATCCATTAGAACAAAATGAACAGGATCCTGAGGATATTATCATTGACTGCGGTTATCTGAGGTCAAACGATCGTCATGTCCTCAACAATGGAGCAGAGAGAGCCCTCCCTGCCTCTGAGCCTTACCCCCATCGGCGTTCTGATCGCGTTGATGATGTTCAATGTCATCCTTTTCAAAGATAATGCGACGTTTGGTCCCAATCAGCTGGCCCTGATCCTGGCGGCATTGGTGGCTGGTCTGATCGGGGTCTTCAAGTTAGGGCTATCCTATCTGTATCTGGAGAAACAGGTGGTTCGCTCCATCAGTATGGCCTTGCAGTCTATTTTGATCTTATTCGTTGTAGGCTCTCTGATCTCGATTTGGATCCTGAGTGGCATCGTTCCTCTGATGATCTATTACGGATTGCAGCTCATCAACCCCAGCATCTTTCTGTTTGTGTCCTGTCTGGTGAGCTGTATCGTCTCCCTCTGTACCGGCAGTAGTTGGTCCACCAGTGGCACCATCGGCATCGCCTTGATCGCCATTGGTCAAACCTTGGATGTGCCTGTGAGTATGGTGGCTGGGGCGGTGATCTCGGGGGCTTACTTTGGGGATAAGATGTCCCCCCTCTCGGATACCACCAATCTGGCTCCGGCTATGGTGGGCACGGATCTGTTCACTCACATTCGCCATATGGTGTATTCCTCTGGACCGGCGATCCTGTTGGCTCTCTTAGGATTTTTGGTGTTGGGCTTTTTCTATCAAGGCAGTGAGCTGAGTGGGGAGTCGATCCTGGAAGTGCAGAGGCTGATTCAGGGGAACTTTAATATCAACCTGCTGCTGCTGGCTGTGCCCATTCTAGGGGTGATCATGGTGGCGTTGCGGGTGCCTGCCCTGCCCGCTCTGATCTCCGGCGTGCTATTGGGGTGTTTGGCGGCTCTGATCTTTCAACAAGCTCTGCTCCGATCGATGGTGGAGGGGAGTTTTAGCTGGAGTGGTGCCTATGGAGTGTTGATCGGAGTGGCGGCAGAGGGCTTCAGTATCGATACAGGGAACCCGGTGATCGATTCCCTATTCTCCCGAGGCGGGATGAGCAGTATGTTGAATACGGTGTGGTTGATCATCACCGCCATGTTATTCGGGGGCATGTTGGAAGCCTGTGGCATGTTGCAAAGGTTGGCCCATTCGATCTTGGTGGGAGCCCATGGGGCCGGTGCCCTGGTGGGATCGACGGTGGCTACCTGCCTATTTATGAATGCCACCACCTCAGATCAATATATTGCCATCGTGGTTCCGGCTCGCATGTTCCGCTCCGCTTATCTGCAGTATGGATTGCATCCTAAAAATCTCTCTCGGGCTGTGGAGGATGCGGGTACAGTCACCTCGGTATTGATCCCTTGGAACTCGGGAGGAGCCTTTCATGCTGGGGTGTTGGGCGTGCCCACCCTTGGCTATCTGCCCTTCTGCTTTTTCAATATTCTCAGCCCGATCGTGTCTGTGTTTCTGGGGGCGATGAACTTGACGATCACTCGTATCGATCAGAAGGCCACAACGGGTGAGACAGAGATGCGAGTGGCTGCGGCCATTGTGTCCGAGTCGTGATCCCTGATCCTCTGGGGTGTGATGTTTTGGCGGAGTTGTCAGATGAAGCGCTGTGGCTGAAACAAGGCCCCCGATCGATCTCGGAGGCCTGCAGGGATGAATCAGATCACGACTGAGTGACTTTCAAGATCTGGATGGCAACCGCCAAGCTTTCCTCGTACAACAGGTCCGCTCCAAAGTAGTTCAACTGTTGGGCTAACAACACCTCCACACTCTCATGCTCCATAGGAGAGACCTGACGGATGGCGCAGGCTTGAGCTCCCCCCATCATCTCCATCCGCATACAGCCCGTAGTCTCGGAACAGAGAACAGTACAAGCATCGGCACTGGTATCCGTGGAGCTAAGGCGTAACCCGATCAGATCCCCAGGGGGTGTGGCATCACTGGCCAGAGGCACAGCCGCAAGCTCAGCCTGCACCGTCTTCCCTTCCGGGGATTGTAGTGTGATCCGATCGATCAGATAGTCATGTTCCTTGACCTGAACCCGCTTTTGAGGCTCCCATCCCAACCGACTGGCGATCCAACCTAGGGCCAACAGGGCTTGAGTCAGATTGCCGGCATTATAGTCCAGGGCGATCCGATCCACCTTGGTGATCTCCTGGCGCCGATCTGGAGGATCAAAGGCTTGGGCCGTCAACTCCTGCCAGGAACCGATCCGTTGCCAGTTGAGATCACTACAATGGTGGCCTGCTGAGATCAACTGATGGATCTGCTGCAGGTTCGTCTCTGGGGCTTGAAAGGTACGGGAGTCCAGAATCACCCGGTTACTGGTGGCCACCAACTGCTGAAACAACTGGCTGTCATGATCCAGATCCCCTTGCCACCATAGGATCGTGGGCAGCTCCTGGATCAGCAGGGAGGAGACCGTATGGGACATACGTAGGAAGCCCGCCTCCGGGGCCTGGAGCGTAATGTACTCGCAGCAGATCAACGAGGTGCGCTCCCGCGTGATCGGACAGTAGGCGGCGACATTGGCTTCTACAGGATCATCCTGCTGACCCCATCGCTTGGCCCGCATCTCGATCACGCGGCAGGGGTTTTGGGTGGCGATGGTATCCACAGCTGAGGAGGGTGCTAGCGCTGCTGTCTCATCCAGGGACTCATAGACCAGAAAGTTGAAGGTGGCAGCCCGAGCCGCCACATTGTCCCCCTTGGAGGACCAGATCTTGTCCAGCTCCTGCTCGATCTCACTGACGGAGACATCCTTCGGCTGTTGCAGGGGCATGACCGCCGCTGATTGATCCACCATATCTACCTCCTGGAAATTCGGGTAATGATAACCCATAGACCTTGATCTTATCGATACTGTCAAACGGCTCGGCAGTCCTTAACCTGAGCTACAGATTGCCTGAGAGGCACTGAGAGGTACTGAGAGGATCAGAACTGAGAGATCCCTCGGGGTCCTCGTCTTGGGGGTGCCTACGAATGAGGAAATCGTTGATCCATTCCTGACGCAGATTGGCAGCTCTCAACTCCTCCAACATCTGATCCTGGCGACGACTTGCGGTTCTCAACTCCGAGGTTGTCTCTCTGAGCTCCAAGACAACATCCGCTAATCGGCTGATCAATAAGTCATGGCGATCCAGGCGGCTATCTTGCTGATCCAGACGTGCGGTCGTAGCGTCGATGAATCGTTCCAGGATAGTGGAAAGTCGGTCGACCGGGACCTGGGGTGGGTTGACCTGTGTCATCTGATGGGATGCCAATAGCGTGCAGTGATCCGATTTTAGCGGTTCTCATCCCTGGGACTGGATCCGGGAACCCCAGCCCGGTGGGTGGATCCATCGAGAGATGCCATAGTGGATACAGAAGGTTTATATGCAAACTGTTAGCAAGGAGAAGATCATGACGTTACAGATCGAGATCGTTTCAGATGTGATCTGTCCCTGGTGTTACATCGGCAAGCGGCGGTTGGAGCATGCTCTACATCAGCTTGAGGATCAGGTCCTGGAGGTACAGATCACCTGGCAGCCGTTTCAGCTCAACCCCGGTATGCCCAAGGAAGGCATGGATCGGAAGGTCTATCGCACCGCCAAGTTCGGCAGTTGGGAGCAGTCCCAAGCCCTGGATGTCCGTCTGATCGCGGTGGGGGCCACGGAGGGGATCGCCTTCGCTTTTGAGCAGATGCAACGGATCCCTAATACCCTGGATAGCCATCGGTTGATCGGGTTGGCTCAACAGGAAGGGGTACAGGATGCCCTAGTGGAGAACCTGTTTCAAGGCTACTTTTTAGAGGCTAAAGATATCGGCGATCCTCAGGTTTTGATTGAGATCGGTAGTCAAAGTGGTTTAGATCCAGCCCAGATCAGAGGGCTGCTTGACGGGGAGCGAGGCTTGGCTGAGGTGCGACGAGAGGAAGAACGAGCTCGGGTGATGGGGATCTCTGGGGTGCCCCATTTCCTGATCAACGGTCGTTCCGCCTTGTCGGGGGCTCAACCAGCGGAGGTGATCGCAGAGACCCTAAAGCAGGCAGCACAAATGGCAGAAGTGTGAGATCTGAAATTAGGGAAACCGCAGGATCCGGCTGGTTCCATCATCCGGGATCCGTTGTTCTCCCACTCCTACCCCCTCCACGATCAGATCTCGCTGAGGGGGGATCCAAGCTCCCTGACGGGCTCCGAGGGCCACCTGAAGCTCACCTTCGATCTGAGTCACCTGAAATCTCAGGGTGCTCCAGATCCCTTGTCGATAGTCAAAGCTCTCACCATCATCCTCATATAAACTCCAATCCCCCTCCCCAGGCCAGATCCGGATCCTGAGGGGATCAGAGGGGATCGACGAGGTCATTTGCTGAGTTCCGGCCATGGGGATCACGGCTCCCGCTCGCACATAGAGAGGCATTCGCGCTAAGGGGGCTGCCGCCAAGATATGGATCGGGCCTGTGAAGGATTCTCCCGTCCACCAATCAAACCAGGATCCGGCTGGAAGATAAACGGCTCGATGAGTCAAGCCCGGTCGTAACAGAGGGGCGGCCATCAGAAACGGTCCTAACATGACCTGATCCCCCAGAGAGTAGGTGGCAGGATCTTGGGGAAAGTGATAGAGCAATGGCCTCAGGATGGGAGATCCGGTCTCAGTCGCCTGCCAGAACAGGGTGTAGAGATAGGGCAACAATTGATAGCGTAGGTTGATGAAGGAGCGACAGATCTCCTCCACCTCGGATCCAAATACCCAGGGCTCATGGGGTCGGGTCAACAGGGCGGAATGACCCCGCATCAGAGGATAGAGCATCCCCACCTGCATCCAACGGGCAAATAATTCCGGCGTAGCATTGCCTTCAAATCCACCAATATCCGATCCCACAAATCCCACCCCTGACAACCCCATATTGCAGAGCATCGGGAGAGACATCTCCAACTGTTCCCAGAGGGACTGATTATCCCCCATCCACACCGCAGACCAGCGTTGGATCCCGGCAAACCCCGATCGAGTCAGAACAAAGGATCGCTGTTGGGATCGCCATCTGCCCAAGCCCTCTGCGGCAGCTCGGGCCATCATCAGTCCATACAGATTGTGTACCTCACCATGATCCGTCGGTTCCTCCACGGACCCTTGCGGAATATCCCAGGGGAGATCGATCAACCCGCCCCCATCCACCATGGGACGGCCATGGATCGCGGGCTCATTCATATCATTCCAGATCCCTGCCACCCCCAAGGCCACCAGCTCGTAATGCAGATCCCCCCACCACTGCCGGACTTCGGATCGGAGAAAGTCTGGAAAAACCGATCGACCTGGCCACACATAGCCAAGACAGAGATGCCCCTCCCCATGGCCAATAATATAGTGCTGCTCCAATCCCTGAACTAAGACCCAATAGTCCGCTTCCGGATCG
>CAYSEO010000024.1:0-22765 GCA_964429885.1 uncultured bacterium | reverse complement strand
GCTGTTCCCTCAAAGGGGCGGATCTGGGGGTGAGCGATCTCTCGGGAGCTAATCTCAGCGGCGCGGATCTCACGCAGGTGGATGCTAGCGTGGCGCGATTGCGAGGCTGTGATCTGAGTGGGGCGATCCTACATCAAACGGATCTGAGTCAGGCTTGTCTGATCCAAGTGAAATTACGTAAGGCCACATTAACAAAGACGGATCTACAAGGAGGAGATCTGCGGGGGGCGGACCTGATCGCGGTGGATCTGACGGAGGGGATCTTGACTCGGGCGGATCTACGGGGAGCGGATCTGAGTGGGGCCAATCTGCGGCGGGCGCGGCTGCTGGGCGCGGATCTGCGGCGGGCTAACTTGACGGGGGCGGATCTGCGGGGCTGTGATCTACGAGGTGCGAATCTGATCCAGACCAAGCTGAGTGGAGCGGATCTGCGAGAGTGCGATCTGCGTGGGACTCGGTTGTATCGGGCCGACCTGAGGGGAACTCGCTATGATGCCACCAGTCAGTTTGAGGCAGGGTTCGATCCAAAACAGCAAGGCATGCGACTGCTGCGATGAGTCGGGATCTGTCGGGATCCTTTAAGCTTGAGAAGCCGATGCTGGATCCGATGCTATGGTGCCTGCCTGGTTGACAATAGGAGTGGTCGCGACCGCTTTCGCTCTGGCTTTTAACCGAGTCTTTCCCAGTGATGTCCGTTGGTTTATGAGGCTACGGCGCCCGGATTGGCTGACCTTTGAATGGGCGATCCCAGCCATCTGGACCACGATCTTTCTATGCGGCATCGCCTCTGCTTATTGGGTGTGGAGACAGGACCCCAGCACCTCGATCACCTGGCTGCGGATGGCGGGATATGGAGTTCTAGAGATCTTGATCCTGGCCTATATGCCGATCATGTGTCGGTTGCGTCGGCTGCAGGTGGGGGTGATCATCGGTTTGACGGGTTGTCTATGGGGAGGGCTGTTGGCGCTGTGGATCTGGCCCCACTCCCGAGCGGCTGTGGGGTTATTGTTGCCCTATCTGTTGTGGAGTCCTGTGGGCACCTATGTCACTTGGGAGATGATCCAGTTGAATCCGACGGAGGCTTAGCATCGATGATCAGCTGCAGGTTTCCGGTCTAAGCTCAAGTTTGGGTGATGCAGCCGGGTTAAGTAGATCAGCAAAAACGTTTATACAGTCTATATAGTGCGTGTCAAAGCAATTTTGCCGATCTACTTATCGCTTGATTGATCTTTTATGATCAAGAGCAGATCTTGTCCACCTCAATTGCTGGCATGACCCAACCCTGGATCCGTTCCCTGTCTGAACCGGCTGCTCTCAGACTCTTCTGCTTTCCTTTCGCAGGTGGGGGTAGCGCTGATTTTCGCAGCTGGCGATCTCATCTACCCAGTCATATCGATCTCTGTCCAGTGATCTTGCCAGGTCGAGAGGATCGACTCAAAGAAACTCCTTTCACCAGCATGGAAGCATTGGTTGTGGCTCTGGCCGATGATCTCGGTCCCGTGTTTTCCCGAGTTCCTTATCTGTTCTTGGGTTACAGTATGGGTGCCTGGATCGCCTATGCCCTCAGCCAGGAACTCCGTCGCCGAGAATATCTCTTACCCCAACGACTGTTTGTTGCTGCTCGTCGAGCCCCTCATCTGCCCGAGGTTCCTCCCCTTTTCTCAACCCTGCCCGATGATCAGATGGTGATCGCCATTCAGGAACGCTACAATGCCATTCCTCAGGCCTTGCGAGAGGATCCCAATAGTCTAGCTGTCTTTCTACCGGGTTTACGAGCCGACCTTCAGATCCTGGATACCTATCAGTGGCCTCAGGATCCCCCATTACCCATCCCGATCCACGTTTTTTATGGCACAGAAGATCTCCTCACTCCCGTAGCAGAGATGCGCGCCTGGCAGGATCATACCACTCATCAATTTAGCTTCCATGGGTTACCCGGTGGACACTTTTTTCTGCGAGAATCCAGGCTGGATCTGATCAAGATCATTCTCAGTTTACTGCCGTGAAGACCGCACTCGATCTGCTAAGAGCTGCGCCTCCAACTGCTGCAGGATCTCATATCGCCGAGCCAGAGATCGATATTCCGCCTCCTGCTCCACCAAGGCTTGTTCCGCCCTGCGTGCTCTGATCTCAGCATGATAACCCGTTGAGATCGCTTGGTGATAGTGATCCCGCAGTTGTTGATTCTGAACTCGGGAACGGAGTAAGGATTCCTTGAGCTCCTGATGTTGAGATCCCAAGGATCGCATCTGCTGGTGGACCAAGGCCAATCGATCCTGAAGAACCTGGTTTTGATCTCTAAGCTTCTGAACCTGTTGACACAAGGCCAGAAACGCCCACTGCAAGCGATCATGGGCCTGATGTAGCCGCTCGTACCCCTCCAAGATCGCCAACCAGGGCGCCCCATACCGGATCCGTCGGTGCCGTAGAGAGGAGCGGGAGTCGGTCATTGCGCTGTCCAGATCCGTCCAGATCACACAATAGCCGCTTTCACTAGCCCTTGGGCCGCCAAGACTGCCCCGGCTCGTAAGATCGCCGCCTCTTGGTAGGGAGCCCCGATCAGCTGCACCCCCACAGGTAACCCTCCTGGTTGTTGGATCGGCACTGACAGCACAGGTAAACCAATGAAGGAGAGGGGTTGAGTATAGAGTCCCAGGTTAGGCCGGGTCAGAACCTCTTCTCCATCGATCATCATCGTTGTCTGACCGATCAACGGAGCGGCACAGGGAGTCGTGGGAGCGATTAAAAGATCCACGGTCTGCCAGATCTGCCGCATCTGCTCCCGATACCAGGAGCGAAATCGCTGGGCCTGTAACACCCACTGACTGGGCAATAGCGCCCCGGCCAGGAACCGATCACGGGTGGTGGGATCAAAATCCTGGGGACGGGTACGGAGGTTATCCAGATGCTCACTGGCTCCCTCACTGGCCGTGATCACATAGGCGGCGGCTCGGGCACGACGGGCTTCTGGCAAGATCACCTCACGCTCCACCCCCAGGGCCTTGATGACCCGGTCAACCCCGGCCCTCACCTCCGGCTGCATTCCCTGGGCAAAATGATCTGACAACACCCCCATTCGTAGTCCCTCGATCCCCCGTTGCAGCTGAGGTAAACACAGTTCCGGCGGACGGTCAGTACAGATGGGATCCCGAGGATCGGGTCCCTGCATGGTGTCAAAGGCGGTAGCGATATCCCGCACGGAGCGAGCCAACGGTCCCACATGATCGAAGCTGAAGGCAAACAGCACACACCCGGCCCGCGATAACCGACCATAGGTGGGCTTGAGGCCAAAGACCCCACACAACGCCGCTGGCACCCGGATCGAGCCATTGGTATCGGATCCCAGGGTCAAGGGCACCAACCCTGCTGCCACTGAGGCCGCTGATCCTCCAGAAGATCCCCCAGCGATCCGAGTGAGATCATGGGGATTATGAACCGGTCCATAGTGGGTGTTCTCCGTCACAAACCCATAGGCGTACTCATCCATATTCAGTGCCCCGACCAGGATCGCTCCCGCTTGTTTGAGGCGGGTGATGCTGGTGGCATCCTCTGTCGCGGGGGGATCTTCCTGATTGATCTTCGATCCGGCTAGGGTGGTGATCCCTTGGATATCCAACAGGTTCTTGACAGCGAAGGGCACCCCCGCCAAGGGTCCCGGATCCTGACCTTGAGCGATCTGGAGATCGATCTGATCGGCGGTGGCCAGGGCCTGATCCGACAAGATGGTCGTGAAGCAATTGAGCTCCAGATCTCGGGCAGAGATCCGATCTAGAGCAGCGGTGGCCACGGCTCTGGCATTGACTTGGCCCGATCGGACGGCACCCGCGATGGCTACCGCATCAGCCTGAGTAAAATCGAAGGTCATGGTTGAAAGTAGGGGGCGATGTCGGTGTCGGCAGGTAGGGGAAACTCCAGCATCAACTGGGCGATCGGCTGGATGCGGGCGTAGTTTTCGATCACACTCTCCCGATACTCTGGCGGGAGCGGCAGGTTGATCATGTGGGCCATCTGATCCACATACTGAGCGACATCAGGTTGAGAGGCCATGGGTGATCAGCTCCAAAACTAACAGGTGTTATCCCATGTCCTGAGCCTAGGGGCAAGTCCAGTCCCTCATGGTCAAAGCAGATACCGACCCAGGATCCTGCCGGCGTGATGGGATGGCAGGAATCCACTAACTTAGGATCAGGGAGCTACAATAAACACCCTAAATCTAAGCAAAGTTCGAAGAGTTAGAGGCAGTGCCGATCTGGCCCTTACAATGAGGGTGACGCAAGTGTCGAAACAGAGGTAACTATGTCCGCTCCTGTAAAGCTAAGCGACGCTGAGATCCAGGCCAAGCTGGGACAGGTCTCCGGATGGTCCGTGGCGGAAGGCAAGCTCCATAAGCAGTTTCAGTTTGACTCCTTCGTATCCGCCTTTGGCTGGATGTCCAGCGTGGCTTTGGTAGCAGAGACCATGGGACACCACCCGGAATGGGCCAACGTTTACAATCGAGTCACCGTTGATCTGATGACCCACGATGCTGGAGGTCTAACGGAGATGGATTTCAATCTAGCGCAGCGGATGGACGCTTTGGCTGGCAGCTGATCCCCGATACCCCACGGCTGCTTAACTCATCACCCGCCGGGCCCCGCTCCCGATCCTGCTCTCCTTGAGGTGCCCTTGACGTTCCTGCCTCGCCACGCTCAGCCCCCCATGCCGTTTCGTGCCCCCCAACTGAATCGGTGGGTGTTGCAAGCAGCGCAGGTTTCCTCTCCCTTGGGACTCAAGATCTGGGCGGGGGTCACCCAGGTGGAACCTGAGAATCTGGAGACGTTGGTGGAAGCCTATCGACGGTTTGAGGCGGGTGAGATCCGGCTGATCTTGGCCTATCGTCATCCCACCCCTCGGGATCCGGTGGTGCTGTTCCATCTGCTGGCTCGTACCTTGCCCCAGACGGCTCGGCGACAGCGGGTGAAGTTGACACCTCCTCTCCATGCTCATTTCATCTACGATCGGGGCATTCCCATCTGGGCTGGACCAGCGGTGGCCTGGATCCTGCCTCGGGTAGCGGCCTCACCGATCCAACGGGGGCGTCCGGATCGGATGGGTTTGAAGACAGCTCGGGATCTGTTGGTTAACGGTCCCTTTCCGTTGGCTATCGCCCCTGAAGGGGGGACCAATGGCCATAACGAGATCGTCGGACCCTTAGAGCCTGGGGCGGCTCAGCTGGGATTTTGGGCCATGGAGGATCTGCACAAGGCGGGCCGTTCCGAGCAGATCTGGCTCCTCCCTGTGGGAGTACAATATCGTTTTGAAGGGGATCCTTGGCCTGAGTTAGAGACGTTATTGCAAAGGCTGGAACGAGACTGTGGTTTGCCTGAATGGGATCGACCGTCTGAGAGCTCTGAGTGGGATTGGCATTATCAGCGGCTGATCCGTCTGGGAGAACATTTGTTGAACCAGATGGAGAGCTTTTACCAGCGCTTTTATCATAAAGATCCCCAGGAGATCTCTACCACTCCAGCCTCTGATGGGGAGCCAGAGACACCTCAGGCTCAGATCCATCACCGCTTGCAGGCTCTCTTGAATGTGGCGCTCCAGGTGGCAGAGGACTACTTCGGCCTCACCGCTAAGGGGACCGTGATCGATCGGTGTCGTCGCATCGAACAGGCGGGCTGGGATCGGATCTTTCGGCAGGAGTTGGAGTCGGATCAGCTGTCTGCTTTGGAGCGGGGTCTGGCGGACCGGGTGGCGGAGGAGGCCAATCTGCGTATGTGGCATATGCGGCTGGTGGAGAGCTTTGTGGCAGTAACAGGGCGCTATGTAGCGGAGAAGCCTACGGCGGAGCGCTTTGCCGATACCCTACTGCCGATCTGGGATCTGGTTCAAAAGTTGGAGGGAGAAGTGATGCCCCAACAACCTCAGCTGGCTCCCCAACGGGTGATCGTGCGCTCCGGTCCACCCTTATCGATCTCAGAACGATGGTCCCAATATCAGCAGGATCGGCGAGGGGCCAGACAAGCTGTGACTGACCTGACGACTGATCTACAAAAGTCTCTGGAAGCTTTGATCCGTTAAATCCCCAACCCTAAGATGATGACTCTCACACACTCGATTCCTCGGCTCCTCGGCCTGATGCTGATGATCACAATTCTGCTCCTCTGCCAAGGCATCCCTACATTCGCCGCTGAGATCCCAGCTCTGGAGACACCTGTCAGCTCTGCGCCCGTGGATCCATCAGTACCCCTACCTGATCAGGAACCGATCCGGACCTATTCGTTGCCTCTAATCACCACAGCCTCCAAACAGAAGGTCAAGATCGATCCCCCTGCGGCTCGAATCATAGTCACCACCAAGCCTGGAGATGTCTCCGTTCACTGTGGGGATAGCAATCAGAAACATTATCGCTGTGTGTCGGGCAAACACCTCCAGATCGCTTACGATCCACCGCAGCCGATCTCCTTTTTCTGGGCCTACAGTGAACACGCTGAACATGTTGCCTTACAGATCGAGGTCTATGAGCTCTACGAGGCGGAGGCAACAGAACCTGAGTTCAGTAATGAATCAAAATAACAGGCTCGACAGACTTCCCTCTGTTACGATCCCATCAAGAGTTCTGCATGGCTTCCTTTATGTCCAACCCTCCAGCTGATCCCTGGCGTTACGAGACTGCGATTCAGGATATTGAGATCACGATCCGACGCATCGAGTCCGGTGAACTGGATCTGGAGGATGTGGTCGAACAATTTCAGATAGCTTCCCAAACCTTACAAACCTGTCGAACCTTTCTACAGCAGAAACAAGCCCAGGTTGATCTGGTGATTGAGCAACTCAGTGATCCAGAGCCTGCTATGAGTGCTGAGGATCTGGTTGAGGATGAGGATATTGAATTCTAAGGGGAACCTGGGAGCCAAGATCCCCATTCCAATCTTTCTGACTCGGTACTTTAATTTCAGATTCTCCATTAGGGAGCCACGAGCGCCTCGGAGTTCCATAATAGGATCTGCTCTTTAAGCGGGGCAGGGATCGGGTATCGATGCCCATAATGGACCAATTGTTTGCTGATCAGTCTGAGACGATCGGAGAAATTGGGTCTCTTGCGGCTGAGGACGGGAAAGGGGATCGTGTACTCATTGTCAAATTGATCGATATCTCCTCGCTGGAACTCACAGGCAATGCTCAGTCGAGGAAAAGGGGCTTGATCACTACTACGACTGCCCCAATGGGCAACGACATCACTCCAGCACAACACTGAGCCTGCCGGTACGGGTAGGGCACGGATATCCTGGGTATTGGGGATCTTGATCCAATTGGGGATCACTTTGCCTTGATGGTCCGCAATGATGGGATCTAGATAGGCAGGCAGAATATACATGCAGCTGTTCAGAGGTGTAGAGTCCGTGAGGGAGATCCACATCGTCACCCGTTGAGGACTACCATCCAGCAGCAGGAGATCCTCTCGATCTCGGTGGGCACCCCATCCTAAACCTTGGTCTGAAGTCTCCACATACCAGGACCAGAAATTGGCGGTCTGTTGGTAGTCAGGACCTAGAGTTGCCTGTAGGACAAGGTGTAAGCGTTCAAAACAGCACCAGCACTCATCATAAAGAAACACAAAGAGTGGGGGCAGCCCCTCCTTCCAGATCTGCTCGATGCCGGTCGATAATGTGATCATGTCCCAGAAAGGCAGGACGGATTCCAGCTGAAAATAGCCATCTTTGCGCAGATCCTGAGTCAATTGAGCTAGCTCATCCTGAGATGGATTCACAAGCGAGTCTTCAGCTAAAGAAGGGTTGGGGACATCTTCCTGAGTTGCTTCGCCTTTGCCCTCGATATGGAGAGCAGGCTGCAGTTTCAGCCAAAACGATGGATCCGCTAGCTTGTGGATCAGGTGTGGATCATCAATCAAACGCATCGCTTCTCCAGAGGGTCACTCGCTTGGGCCTAGGATAGCGTACCCATCGATTTAGGAGCGGGCTGCCATTCTCACCCGCTTTCAGTCCGGACAGGTGGTATCCATCGCTTGATCCCCGCAGAAAGCGACACAGTTACGCCCCCGCGACTTGGCTTGATAGAGGGCTCGATCCGCCAAAGCAATCAGATCCATGGGGGTTTCCACTTGATCATCGGGTAAAGTGGCCAGTCCAACACTCACCGTCACAGCGATGGATTGATCATCGAATAGTAGCGTCATTGCCTCTGTGGCCGCCCGTAGCCGATCCGCCAGCTCGATGGCCTGTAGCCGATCGCTTCCGGGGGCCATGATCACGAACTCCTCACCTCCATAGCGGATAAACAGATGGTTCTCCTGGAGCCGTTGGCTGATCTGTTCCGCAAACCGGATCAGCACGTAATCCCCTGCCAAGTGTCCATAGCGATCATTGATCTGTTTGAAGTGATCTAGGTCTAATACGAGTAGAGACAAGGGGGAATGGGACTGACGAGCCTGCAACACCTCTTCGTCGATCCGATCCAGGAGATACCGTTTGCTATAAGCCCCGGTCAGTGAATCCCGAAAGGCCCAATGGGTCATCTGGACTGTAAAGGCCTCCTCCACCGGATCACAGAGGACAAACTTAAGAACGGTGGTGCCCAGCCAGATCCGATCGCCGTTTTGCAAACGATGGGAGTCAATCCGGTTTCCCTCAATATAGGTGCCGTTGCGACTGTCCAGATCCTCCAACATGTATTGACCGTCTTCAATACAGATCCGACAGTGTAATCTGGAGATCCCTCCCCCGTTCAAATACAGATCAGCGATGGGGCTACGACCCACACAGATCTCCCGTTCGATGGAGCAAAGCTTGCCCATATCCGAGCCCGTCAAGACCACCAGGTAAGGGCGCGCCAGATGAGGCTCCCGTAGCGTCTCCAATACCTCGCCAGGGACCTGGGTTGTCTCCTCCCAATTTGATCTCTCCATGTCACCTTACCGTTAGTGTGAATCCGAGCGATACGTACCTAATGTGATCAGTATGGCCTATGTGAATCTATAGTGGCTCCTATGGATAACCCTTGGGGTGAGCAAACCTGAGCCCCCGAGATCTGACGGGATCCTCGGGCTGGCTTGGGTATGGCAGAATGGAGTGCGATGCTGGTTACTTATCGGATCTGCCACTATCCATCCGAATCATGAAACATACCCTCAGTGCCCTTGTCCAAGATGAGCCCGGTGTCCTCACCCGGATCGCGGGGATGTTCGCCCGCCGGGGCTTTAATATCGATAGCTTGACGGTGGGGCCAACGGAACGACCGGGGGTCTCCCGGATCACGATGGTGGTACCGGGAGATGGTCGCGCGGTGGAGCAGATCACCAAGCAGCTCTATAAGTTGATCGATGTCCTCAAGGTGACGGATATCACTGAGGTGCCCTGTGTGGAGCGGGAGCTGATGCTGATCAAGGTGAATGCTACCCCAGAGACGCGCTCCAACATTATGGATGTAGCTCAGATGTTTCGGGCTCGGATCGTGGATGTGGCGGAGGAGTCCCTCACCTTGGAGGTGACTGGCGATCCCGGCAAGATGGTGGCCATCGTCAAGATGCTATCGGGGTTTGGCATTCGCGAGATCGCACGGACGGGGTTGGTCGCTCTGGTGCGGGAGTCTGGGGTGAATACGGAGTTCCTCAAACAGCAGGCTCCTCTCTCTAGCGTGGTGTGAGAGGTCCCGGTTCTTCCTACTCCTGTCCTTCGATCTGGAGTTCCAGATAACCAGTTTTTGGATCCCAGGCTCGGGAGAATCGGTAGCTAGGACTGGTGCCGATCACGATCTCTGCGGTGGTGTAGATCAGACATCCTGTCTGGACATGTCCCCCTCGAGTTTGACCCTGGTGATCCGCGATCGCCATGTGCAGGTGAACCCCATCCGGACTGAGGGATCCCACCAGGGACAGGATCTCAAATCGTCCCGTGAGGATCTGGGTGGACTCCTGACCCGCAAAGCGCAGGGCGGCCTGGTGCAAACTGCCCACGGTGGTGAGGATAAACCCAGCGGTGAGCTGTTGATCTTGGGTGAATTGTTGCAGTGCTTGCTTCAGATCCTGCTCGGGATTCAAGCGGATCACTAACACCTGGAGATCTGGAACGGGCTGAGATCGAGGGCGGGAGGACTGTTGATCCGTAGATTTTAGACGAGACAGCTTCCAACCGGGTTTGATCACCTGGCGAGCCCGAGCGATGGCCAGACAGTCATCGGGCAGATCATCGGTAATTGTGGATCCTGCCGCAATGGTGACCCCGGTGCCCACGGTGAGGGGAGCGATCAGGACAGAGTTGGCGCCGGTTTTACTCCGATCCCCAATGATCGTGTGATGTTTGGCGTAGCCGTCATAGTTGGCGATGATGGTACCCGCCCCGATATTCACCTGCTCCCCCAGCTCCGCATCCCCGATATAGGACAGATGAGCGGCGTTGGTCTGAGATCCGACCGAGGCGTTCTTGACCTCCACAAAGTTACCGACCCGGCAGTGATCGGCGATCTGGCTCTGGGGACGGACATGGGCATAGGGTCCGACGGTGATCTGATCCCCCAGATGGGCTTGATTGACAGTGGAGTACAGGATCTGACAGTGGCTACCGATGGTGCTATCGATCACCAAACTACCCGGACCGATCCGTGTCCCTGCTCGGATCTGAGTCCGACCCCGTAGATGGCTTTGGGGCTCGATCACCACATCCGCCTCCAGCTGCACGCTCTCCCCAATGGTGATGCTGACCGGATCGATCAAGGTCACCCCCTGGCCCATCCAATGGAGCTTAATACGCTGCTGCAGGATCTGCTCCGCTTGAGATAATTGCACCCGATCGTTGACCCCCATGATCTCCTGGGGATCCGCTACATTCATGGCCACCACCTGAGGCAGGAGAGCCACGGTATCCGTCAGGTAATATTCCCCCTGTTGGTTATCGTTGGATAACTGGGGCAAAACCGGGACCAGATCGGGCCAATGGAAACAATAGATGCCGCCGTTGATGCGCTGATGCTGACGTTGTTGCGGAGTACAATCCCGATGTTCAACGATCTGTAAGACTCGCTCCTGAGCATCACAGAACACTCGACCATATCCCGTGGGATCCTGAACCTGAGCGGTTAATAATGTCGCCGATACCTCCGTCTCCCGTCGCGTTTGGATCAGAGATCGCAACGTCTCTACCTGAAGTAGGGGAAGATCTCCATACATCACCAACAGATCATCCTCAGCCCCCTGGAGATGAGGGATCACCTGCTGGACGGCGTGACCCGTGCCCCGCTGCTCGATCTGCTCGATGAACTCTACAGGGTAGGCTGACAGTGCGGCCCGAATCTGCTCTTGGGCGTAGCCGACGATCACCCAACACCGTATGGGATGGAGGGCTAGAGCCGTCTGGACCACCCGCTCCACTAGGGTCAGAGAGCCCAGCTGATGTAATACCTTAGGCCGATCAGATCTCATGCGGGTGCCCTTACCAGCAGCCAGGATCACGATGCTAAGTGGGGAATCAGAGGGGCGGGTGACGACAGTATTCATGGAGCTCCACACCAAGATCGTAAGCGTTCCTCCACCGTACCTGACGGAAACGGCCCTTGGAGCACTTAGCCTCAGGTCGAGAGCAGCAAACTATCCGGAATAGACTGCTGCAGCAACGAGAGGAGCACGATCGTAAGGATCCACCGAATCAGGTATCAGTTTCTTCCTCGACAACGATCACACCTCGCATCCTGGAGGCTTGGTGAGAAACACAAGAGTAGTGATATTCACCACACGGGGTATCTGCAGGAAATTCCGTTCGGTTGACAGAAGTGGGGATTTCCTCCGAAGAAGAACTCAGGTTTGTTGGTGCAGCTGGCGCACATCAAATGATCCAGGAGAAGTATCCAAATGAAATGCTACCGGTTTGCTACTACCTTTATTCTTTCGAAGGAGCATTGACTGACAGACATTGGAATGAGATTGGTGAACAAAGAAAGGAACAGCTTAAAGCACTGAGGCCTAGTAGCCTAGATACCGCGATCGGGAATGACTCGTGAGCTGATACTTCCGTCAGGATAAGCAATAAGTAGATCAGCAAAAACGTTTATACAGGCTATATAGTGCATGTCAAAGCAATTTTGCCGATCTACTTAAACCGAGATGGGATCAAATACCCAGGAGCTGTCGGCAGTTATAGGTTACTTGGCTCGCCAGGGTTGACGGCTGCCCCAAGATTCGAGTAAATGTAATAGGAGAGCTGGCGTGCATGAGCCCCATCTGACATTCACTGCACCTGGATCTGCAGATCTAAGCTTTCTGGCTTCGTCTTGGAATCTCTTGCCGACCGGAGAGCTCCGTCGTTAGGATTGTTGGTTTTTTCTATGATTTGGTACAAAGATGTCCGAAGAAAATTGGATCGCAAAAGAGAACTAGATTTAGAATTCAAGGCTTTTGGCGCCTGCAAGCATAAATATCATTTAGAAGGTCCCATATCAGAAGAAAAGGTAAGGCTTATAGAAGAAAGATACTCTTTTCAACTCCCAGATGATTATAGGCGTTTTATTACTGAAGTTGGAAATGGCGGAGCTGGCCCTGGATATGGCTTGAATAGCTTTAACGTTAATGACAATGAAGCGCTGAAATGGTGCTCAAAACCATTTATTCTCATGGCCGATCATAAACCAGATGACGACATAGATGATTTACTTGATAGATTGGATGCTCAAGATACAAAATTCTGTGATTCACTCATAACTGCATTCCAAGATAATATTATGTTTGCTGGCAACCTAGTACTAGCTGGGTATGGTTGTGGCGAAACACGGAATCTCATTGTTAATGGCCCGTGCAAAGGGGAAGTATGGGCCTTTGACGGCACACAAAATTGTATAATAAGAAATAAACAGTCGTTTATGGACTGGTATATGAGTTGGATTGACAGCTCTCCTTTGACTTCGCAAGCTGATATAGTAGCTACAGACGTCTAACCCGTGCATGTACTTGATGCTACGGATGACAGAGCCTACGGGCATCTTTCTACATCTTGGATCCACAAGTGATTCCTCTCGTTAGTGTTGATTATTGGACTCATGGGAACTCCTAGATATATTCTTCATTTCTACTTCGAATGGGGTGGAGGTTGCTTATGGCCTGGTAGCGATACTTGCTACGAAGATTTTGGGCTTGGGCCATACGATGAAGATCCTTGTCCTCTTCTTCTTCCCAAAGAATTGCTTGCACAATGCTGGACGATGGCTGAATGGCATGATACATCTCTCAATTGGGATTATCCTCTTGATCCAGGTCCTTGGAGACAGGAGGAATGTGATCGCTTTAACATTGCGGCAGCAAAGCTATTGGCAGATATCCGTAACGCGCTAGGTTCTAAGTTTCAGGTCATAAACAAACAAGTAGACGCGATAGAAGATACAGATTTAGATAAGTATTTGGCGAATCCAAAGGGATTTTGGCGAGAATAAGGGGTTTCGTGGTCGGCGCGATCGTTGTTGTAGGTACGATCGGATCCACAAAGCCAGGGCAGATTAATTGGGTTTGACAGGATCTTAACTTTCCGGCAGTCAATCATTATTTGCCAGGATTAAAGGCTTAGGCCACTCAAAGCTTGTTACAGATCTTCAAGTTTTGCTAGTTTTCACTTACTCCCTTCCCGCACTTAGACTTCCAATGCAGATCCGCTCTGTGAGAGGATTAGAGGCTTGTCTCATAGAGTAATCTTACCCTAGTCAGGGAGCAACTGCGAATATTAAAGATTGTGGATTTCGATCGTTTCTGCTGTCGTTTCCAGCGTAAAGTTCTAAGTATCCACCTAACACCTCATTGTAGCGGACGTGCAGGGTACAGGATCGGCTTCCCCGAAACGTAGTCGCTCGTGCAGCCAAACTCAATCGTTCGACATCATGTTAGACCCTGCTCAAATCAATCGAGAAATGTCTGCGGCGATTCAGGCTAGCGCAGAGAAGAAGCTTGGTCGTCACCTCACTCCTGACGAAGAGTATAGAATCTGGAACCTTGGTTCATTCATGGGCTTAGAAGCAGTCGACAGAGCTATTGATGTTGCAAAGTCACCGGGAGAACTCGAAGACTACTTGGCAGGCTTACCCAGAGGCCAGCCACTTCCTGAGGAATATACCCGACAGGATTAGAACTAGTGTATATTCGGGTCATGCCAGAACAGCAGACTGATGTGCTGTACTTGTCATCTTTCACAACACAGCAAGTGTCTGCAATTGTTGATGGGTTGGAACGTGAGGCTCAGGTAGCTCACTATCTTAACTTCCTAAGCATTTATTCGGAAATCAGCCCTAAGAGATCCTGATTTGCTTGAAAAAGTATGGATGCTCTATCGTGATCTGAGCTGTTGATCCAAATCAGGTCCTCGCCGAATTGGAGAAGGATCTTGCCAATGCTAAGATCACAGCGTCGATCGGAGGTTGGTATGAGACTGGAGCGACTCCATTTAGAGGTCACCAATGTCTGTAATTTCAAATGCGAATTCTGCCCTGATGCCATCATGAATCGGCGCCGGGGTCATATGGATCTGGCCCTGCTGGAGAAGGCCTTGGATGAGATCGCCTCCACCCAGATCACCCGGACCGTCACCTTTCACCTCATGGGAGAGCCCCTGATCTATCCTCATATCTTTGAGGGAATCCAGATGGCCGTGGAGCGGGGGATCGATCTCCATCTCACCACCAATGGCAGCACCTTCGCCCTCAAGCCCGATCATATCCAGCGGTTAGTGGACTCTGGCATCCCCAAAGTCACCCTGTCGCTACAGACCCCAGATCCGGACACCTTCACCATTCGGGGGGCGCCGCCCCTACTGACCCCAGATCGGTACTTTGACGGCATCACCCGCTACATTCAGGCTCACCTGCGCTCCGATCAACCCACCCGCGTCCATCTCAAGTTCCTGGATACCTCCCCCCATCCCTTTCTGGTGCCCCATAAGCAGCTATCGGTGATCGACACAGAGGCGGATATGCAGCAGGAGCTCCTCAACTGGGCCAAGCGCATCTGGGCTGATCAGCCCCAAGCCCCCTCTCTAGAATGGATCCAAACTCAGATCCGCTCCCATCGCCCCGGTCGCTGGCAATGGATCTCTCTGGATCCACGCTTTGCTCTCGAGACCTTTCCCCTGGATAGCTGGGGCAATGTGGAGAGCGAACAGGTGTTTCTAGCTCGCATGGGCTACTGCAACGGGGCCTCTGGTCAGGCAGGGGTGCTCTACGATGGCACCGTAGTGCCCTGCTGCAAGGATTATGAGGGTCTGATTCCTTTAGGAAATCTCAAGGATCACTCCCTGGTCCAGATCTTGGGAGATCAACCCGCTTGCCATCTTCGACAGGGATTTGATCGATTCCAGGTGCGCAATCCTGTTTGTCAGCGCTGTATGGGGGGAGATACGCAACAAAAGTCTCTATTCCGGCAGGTGGGATCGATCGCCTACTTCAAAGCTTACCGTCCCCTCATGCAGAGGTTGGTCCCTGGCTGGGGTGAGGTTTAGTCGGCAGAGGAATTGGACTCATCCGGGTGCTGCACAGGCTCTTGGGGTTCCACGGTCGAATCCCGCTCCAGATCCCGCTGTAACAGGTAGTCCATCAGCTGATCCAACCGTTCCACCGCCGCATTGGTGGAGACCACCATATCTCGCAGTTGCAGGACCGTACGGGTGAGCTGAGCCACGGAGTGAGCGATCTCCGCCTGAGCTGTGGTGACCTCGGGTTGGTGCTGGGTGAGCAGAGCATGGGCGTCGGCAAGCTTGCCCTGAGTCTCGGTGATCCGTTCCACCGACTGGATGAGCATCCCCTGACCCTTAGCGATGTTCTCCACCACATCCGCCAAGCGATCGATCCGATCATCCGTCCAGTTATCCCGAGTCGTCATCTTGCCTTACCCCCTTACAACGTTCCGAATCCTGTGGTTCGATCCCGGCTGTCCACTCCAACACACCGAACAAATCATAGCTACTGTAACACCATCCCCTCTCCGGGCTGCTCCCATCCTACTCCCTCCCCCTCTGAGGGAACCCTTGGATCTGAGCGGAGGGATCCTCACAAAGATCTGTCCGTCAGGTGAGCAACTCTTGACATTTGCGCATAACTTTATCCAAACGTGTCCCGGTAGTCTTCCCGAGTTCACCCCAGGTCGTATTAGAATCTAGAGCATAGATCATTGCACCTGAGATCCACTGCCGGAGGTGGGAGCCCCAGAGATGAGAAGAAGAATCCGTCGTCTCGCACCCTCAACCCAGACCCCCACACTGTCTTCTGAGGTTGAGCAACACTCACTCGCCCACCCAGAGGCGATCCAAAAGCAGGATGATCAGCTGGATGTCATGGCCAGCGTCAGAGGGGGGCCGCATCTGCAGACTCAGCTGGACCGGGCCGATCGTCTAGGTCATCATTTCGGTCGGGTCCCTGTGCTCTCTGCCTCCGCCCAGATCATGGGCCAGCGGGCCTCCGGAGATCCCTTCGTGCAACGGGTCGAGGCCTCCGAGGAGACCCCCGCGATCATGCAGGAGTCCGAGCAAGGATCAACCCCAGGCCGATCTGGGGCCGATCTGGAGCAACAACTCTCCAGCAGTAAGGGGGGGGGCAACCCTCTACCTGAGGAGACTCGGCAGTTTATGGAGCCTCGTTTTGGGGCGGACTTCAGCGGGGTGCGGGTGCATACCGGCGGTGAGGCAATCCAGATGAATCAGGGGCTGAATGCCCAAGCCTTCACCCATGGCAGCGATATCTTCTTTAATTCCGGCAAATTTGAGCCTAACTCTATCCAGGGCAAGCAGCTATTGGCTCACGAGCTCACCCATGTGATGCAGCAGCAAGGAGCAGAGCGGATCTCGGCCAAGGAAATGGATGAGAGTGCCGCCTCCCCACAAGAACAGCAACAGGAGAAGGAAAACCAACAGGAAAGCCCTCAACAGGTGGAGGGCTCGGGAACCCAGGAGAAGGATCAGGACAGACGCAACAAAGGACAAGCCCCTGAGCCCGAGATCGAGGATGAGATCGATCGGGTGGCCATGGAGTACGTCCCGCCTCGGCAATCCTTTATGAAAGAGGACATGCGGGGGATCTATAACGACACCCCCAACGTGCGGGGCGAGGTGGGAGATTCCTATGAGCTGGCCAAGATGCGGGCCGTCGCCCATAAGGCTCCTGAGGATATCAAGAAACGGGTGCAGGATAACTACGATGGCACCTTCAACATCACCATCTTCGTCCGCGATCCCAGTGGCGATCGCAAGGTGCCGGTGACCCAAATGGTGGATGGGGTCCTGCCGGTGGGTCAGCCGGGACGGGATTACTTCTTTGGGGAACAGATGGTCAGTCCTCCAGAGCCAGAGTTCTGGGCCATGTTGGTGGAGAAGGCCTACGCCATGTACATCCGGGGCGAGGGTCAGGTGGAAGGGGGCAGCGTCGCCCGCTCCCTGCAGATGTTGACCGGCATGAGTGAGTTCCCCCTGGATCGGTTCAGTGATCGACAGCTCACCTCCATGCTCAGCTACACCGTCAACAACCGGGCTCAGGTGAATGCCACCTCCCAGGACTTCCAGAACAAGACCCAGACGCTCAAGGATGAGGCCTCCCGTCGGGGTCTACCCACCGCCTCTCGCTCCAACTTTAAGATCGAGCGGGCCAATGGCGTCATCATCATCCAGAACCCCTATGGCAACACTCTGGAGCTGTCCATGGATCGGTTCAAGCAGATGTTCAGATCTTTCACCGTTCGCTAGAACCGTGATTCGGGGTCCTGGAATACTGAATCGTCCCTCTAGGCCCTGATCCTGACACTCCAGATCAAGGCTCTGAATCAGCCTGTTGTGAGGTGACTGACTCGTGTTGATCATAAAGATCAAACCACAACTGGCACCTCTTGCGCAACCTGAGCCTTCAAGATCGCCTCAGCTGCGAGATTGCCTGAGAGCGTGGCCCCCTCCATACTGTCGATATAATCCTGAGCGGTGTAACTGCCTGCCAGAAAGAAATTGGGGATCGGGGTCTGCTGCTGAGGTCGATAGGGATCCATGCCAGGGGCCTCTCGATAGAGGGATTTCGCCAGCTTCACCACACTGGACCAGGTGAGATTCAGATCCCGCGAGGAGGGAAATAGATCATGCACCTGTTGGAGAACCTGATCTACGATCTCGGTGTTGGATTTGGCGATGAAGGGATCCCCAGGGGTCAGCACACACTGAAGTAAGGATCCCTCCCCCTCTTTGTAGTAATCGGCAGGACTGGTCAAGGCCAGATCGGCAAAACAAGAGAAGTCCGCGTCAGCGGTATAAAGCAGATTATCCATCCCGATCGCTTGAGGATGATCTGCCGCCCGAATAGGTTCGGATCCCGATAGCTCCGTTACCCAGCCATCAAACCGCAGCTGCACAGTCGCCACAGGAACGGAATCTAACTGATAGATCTTGTCGAACTCTGGCCAACGCCGCCAGGACTCTGGGATCAATCGCTTCACCCCATCCACAGCAGCCGCACAGACGTAGACATCGGCGGTAACAATCTGATCATCGGTCATACGTAAGCCCCTCACCTGGGCATCGTGATCATCGGTCAGGATCTGGCTCACCCCTCTACGGGTATGAATCTGTCCTCCCCGCTCCGTGATGTAGTTGACAATCGGTTCAGTCAGATAGCGATCTGGCGATCCCTGCAACATGCGTAGGACGGAAGCCTCGGTTTTACTGGCGAAGAACTGAAAGATCGTCAGCATACAACGGGCCGAGATCGCCTCCGTATCGATAAAGCCCAGAGCATAGGCGATCGGATTCCACATCCGCTTCAGGCTCTGCTGAGATCCACCATGACCGCGAAACCAGTCCGCAAAGCTGACCCGATCCAAGGCCCGGATCTGCCCCATGGCTCCGTTAAAGTCCACCAAGCCTCTCACGATAGGACTGATGCCTAGGGCAATGGCGTTCTGGAGCTTGTCTTGGATCGACAGTTGACCCGTGGTGAAGAAGGCCTTGAGACCATGAAAGGGTGCCCCCACCGGGAAGCGAAAGTCCAACGATCCCAGCTGTCCCCCTCGGTTGACGAAGGTATGGGTATGTTCCTTGAGCAATAGATTATCGAAGGCACCCACCTTGCGCATCAGGGCGAACAGGTGCTCATAGCAACCAAAGAACACATGCAGCCCCATCTCGATGTGATTGCCGTCAGGATCCTGCCAGCTGCCCACCTTACCCCCCACAAAGGGCCGGGACTCAAAGATCTCCACCGCATGACCCGCCTCCACCAGGTTGACCGCCGTCACCAACCCCGCCAAACCTGCACCGATGATCGCTACCTGCATACCCTTATATCTCCTGCCCTGCCATTCCGGGTCGATTGGTGATCCACCCTAAAGAAGTATTAACCCCTCTCAGGATAGCGCTTTCCCAAGCGATCGATGGGATCCTCAATGGGCCTGACCAGACAGATTGGGGTCGAAAGGACGATGACCGGGGACAGTCTGGATCTGGTGATCCCGTAACCAGGTGAGTAGGGGCGGATCCGGCTGCACCAGGAGCGTGCCATCCGCTAATAGCTGAGCGGAACGGTGCCAGTTGCCCAGATGATGGGCGATCTGAGCCAATTGGATCCGATCTCGGGGGGTGATCTGAAGCAGATCCTCAGACTGCGCCTGTACCCAGATCTGTCGCTCCGGATCTTGATAGAGCAGAGCTCCATCCCGGAGTACCGTGCCCCGAGGTAGAGCTAGACACAGTTCCGTGCCCTGATCGGTATGCACCCGTTGCCGACAGCGCTGCCGGGCGTGCCAACTGAGGCAAAGACTCTCAGAGCGTGTCGGATCGGCCTCCACACCCTCGGAGGATAAAACCTGAGTGATCACCAACGCTGTAGGTAGCGAGATCTCCGTCATAACCTGATCTCCATCACTAGACCGCCTCCAGATATTGACTCAGATCCTCCAGCAAACGGGGCAACTCCGCCTCCGTGGACAACCGTACCGGACTGGCCTTGAGGGTCACCAGCACCTTGGCCGCATGGGGACTGGGCCAGATATTGGGATTACAGAACACCTCCAAAGACACCCCCTCCTCCTGACGCCAGAAATCCAGGGGTGCCTGGTTCGATCCTCCCGGCATCGATCCAGCAGCGGGGGTGAGGCGAGCCAACAGACCCTCCAGGGCGGTTTTCAGCTCCTGAGCTCCAGCCGTAGAGAGGGGAAAACTCACCGATCCGGTTGCGAAATTCAGGACAAGCTGAGGAGAATGGATATTCATAGGGAGGTGATCATGGACAATTCCAGCTTATTACGTCAACTGTTGCTGATGGGAGTAGGTACCACCACCGTGGTGGCCGAGCAGCTACGCAAGACCGCCGACGACATGGTCCAGCGAGGCAAGATCAATCAGGAGGATGCTAACAACCTGATCGACAACTTCATGAATCAGGTCAAGGGGGAACAGGGCAACTGGGATGCCTATCTGCAGCGTCAGGTGCGCAATATCCTGCAGGATCTGGGGGTGCCCCGTCAGGCGGAGATGGATGAGCTACGGGGCCGGATCGACCGCATCGAGCGCCAGCTTCGACAGCTAGAGGATAAGCTCTATCGTTGATCCCAGTTCTCATCCAGAGGAACACGCCAAGCGGTCCACCACATCTAGGCAGATCTGTCAACAGCCCCCACTGCTTTAGATCTCAGTCTCTGAAAAATGCTGTAGAGGCTGATACATCTGGGTGCCAAATGATCTTAGACTTAGATCCTGAGCCTCTTTATCATCTGTCGTTTATCAATCGTTTCCTGGGTGAGCTATGACAGTAGCCTGGATCTATCCTGGACAGGGATCTCAGTCGGAGGGTATGGGCCAAGATCTGGTGGAACTACCGGGGGTACGGCAGCAGCTGCAGCTGGCTGAGTCGATCCTGGGGTGGTCGCTGCTCGATCTAAAAGCGGAACAGATCTGCCGCACGCTCTACACGCAACCGGCCCTGTTCGTCGCCTCAGCGTTGCTAACGGATCAGTTGCGCCGTCACCAATCTACGCCAGCCTGTACTGCCGGCCACAGTTTAGGGGAGTACAGTGCCCTGTATGCAGCTGGGGCCTTTGACTTCACCACAGGGTTACACCTGGTTCAGCAACGGGCCATGTTAATGGATCAGGCCACTGCCGGCAAGATGGTAGCGGTGATGGGGTTTGATCGAGAGCGCTTGGATCAGCTCTGTGCCGAGACAGAGGGAGTGAATATCGCCAATGACAACAGCCCCGATCAGGTGGTGATCACGGGGACCGTTGAGGCGGTGGAGGCGGTGGTTGCCCAGCTCCAGGCCAAGCGAGCCAAGCCCCTGAATGTTAGTGGTGCCTTCCATTCTCCTCTGATGGCGGCGGCAGCGGCAGCCTTTGCTCAGATCCTCGATCAGGTGGAGTTCCAACGACCTAACGTGCCGGTCTACACCAATGTGGAGGGGCAAGCCACTCAGGATCCCCATCAGCTCAAGGCCAACCTCTGTCAACAAATGACGGCACCGGTGCGGTGGCAGACGATCGTCAAGAATATGGCGGCGGATGGTGTGTTGCAAGTGTGGGAAGTGGGTCCGGGTCAGGTGCTGACGGGGTTGGTGAAGCGCACGGTGTCGGCCCTACAGCGGGTCAACATTGCAGGGGCAGCCTCTCTAGCTCAAATTCAGGGTCTACAGCCATCCCCACAGAGGTGATCGCCCTACTGGAAGTCTGATCGATCCAGGTTCATCCCTGTCGGAACCTTAGGCGGTACACATCATCAAGACAGATCCGATCCCCATCTACGGGGAGACGCCTGGATCAGGCGCAATCTGAGGTCAACCGATCGACACATCCTTAGAAATGGATCTTGGCGATCTGCCAACGTTGATGGGGATCTGCAGCTATGGAGATCAGTTGAGGGAGCCTTGGGACTGCACCTGATCGAGGAACTTCTTGGGCTTGGATGTATAGGTCATAACAGGCTGGATAAGATCCAATATTGATAGTGTACGGGAGCCGAATGCTGGCGTAAAACAGGGGCCAAAAGGAGGTCAAAGGCTGACCAGGACAAGCGTACAGGGATTAGAAAGCGAAAGTGTATACCGACAAAGTGCCGGACTTGACTAGGCGGATCCTGTGGAGATAGAATTCTGGTGCTAGCTGTCGGAAGGAGATCTAGGGCTGTGAGGCTTGGCAAAGGTGTCAGGATATAGTTTGCGATCGGACTTCTAATAAAGAGTTAGGCTTCAAAAGAGTTGAGCTATGCAAATCTCTCGCATCGATCATATTGTTTTGACTGTTGCAGACATCGATACAAGTTGCGATTTCTACAGCCACATACTGGGCATGAAGATAGTCACCTTTGGTAACGGACGAAAAGCTCTATCCTTTGGCACTCAGAAGATCAACCTACATGAGCATGGGAAGGAGTTTAACCCGAAGGCTGCACATCCAACGCCTGGATCCGCAGATATCTGTCTCATAACTGATACATCGATTGACCAGGTAGTTGTCCAACTTCACCGCCATGATATTCAGATTCTTGAGGGGCCTGTCACACGTACTGGCGCAATTGGACCAATTCGGTCTGTGTACTTTCGTGACCCAGATGGTAACTTAATTGAGGTGTCAAGCTATACAAAGGTTTAGATTCATTTCGTGAGCGCAGATTAATCTGCTATCCTCAGAGTGCTGCGCGGGTAGGCGTTGCCTAACCCTTCAGCGCAGCGGACGCGGAGGCTAATGCACCAGGCTTCGTTCTGTGTTTTTGGCCGCGCCGCTAGCCTCAAGGACGTTAGACTTCGCCTCGCTTAAAACCCCACAATTAAGTCGAGTAAACTTCTGATG
>CAYSEO010000023.1:0-22768 GCA_964429885.1 uncultured bacterium | reverse complement strand
GAGAGAGAGGCACTGGATCTACTAGAGCGGTTTACCGATCGGCAGATCTTTGATTATGAGGAGAGTCGCAATCTGCCCTCTATCTCGGGCACCTCCCAACTGAGTCCGCATCTCCGCTGGGGTACGATCGGGATCCGGCAGATTTGGCAGGCAACCCTAGAGGCCAAGGATCGCAGTCGTAGTGAGGAGGCGGGGATCAGTGTCAGGGTCTGGCAACAGGAGATCGCTTGGCGGGAGTTCTATAAACATGTGTTGTATGCCTTTCCTTGGGTGGAGACAGGGCCGTATCGATCGAAATATGGGGATCTGGAGTGGGATAATGATCCGGATCTTTTTCAAGCCTGGTGTGAGGGACAAACCGGATATCCTATGGTGGATGCAGCTATGCGGCAGCTGAATCAGACCGGTTGGATGCACAATCGCTGTCGTATGATCGTTGCTAGTTTTCTCACCAAAGATCTGTTGATCGATTGGCGTTGGGGAGAGCGATATTTTATGCAGAAGTTGGTGGATGGAGATCTGGCGGCCAATAATGGGGGATGGCAATGGAGTGCCAGTGTGGGCACCGATCCCAAGCCAATGCGGATCTTTAATCCCGCCACGCAGGGGGCCAAGTTTGATCCGGAAGGAGACTACATCCGTGAGTATGTGCCCGAGATCTCAGGACTGGATACCCCTGCCCTATTGCAGGTGAGTGACTCAAAGGCGGGCCAATGGGCATTACAGGAACGACAGGGGTGTGGCTATCCCGATCCGATCGTGGATCATAAGCAGAGACAACAGGAATTCAAACGACGCTATCAAGCTTGTAAATGAGGAGCTAAGTACACCTGATCCGGACATCTCAAGGGGAGTGGCGACTACGATAATTGTGAGTTGATCGCGAGCTGATGTTCATCCCTTGGGAGCAGCTCAAGATCTATTGGGCCACAAGATAAGGGTGTGATCGGATCTAGCGAGTGGAGACTTGGTTTTGCTCCGGTTGGGCGATGTCACCGATCTCCAGGTCTATGCCACTCAAGATCACGCCAACACTAGATCGTTCATCCACATCTGTCAGTTGGACCTGTCCAATGGGCTCCTTGATCTCTCTCAAGGGCTCACCGGTTTCTGGATCTTTGACCTGACGTACCACCCGTTCAATGGTTAAGATCTGGCCTACTCGATAGCCCTGGCCCGTGCCTCGATTAATGATCACCTGATTACCCTCCACATCCGCGACTACCCCTGGGATCCCAACCGCTAGATTGGATCGTTGAATTCCGGTGGCCGCCGCGTTTAATTGGGGCGTGATCTGGATAATGGCTTGATCTGTTGCCTGACTGAGCAGTTGATCTTGATTTTCCACCTCCGAGCCACCCCCGATCCCTGCGACCGTGACGGTGCTGCTGGACTGACTGGCGGTGCCGATCCCACTGGCGGTGGTTAAGATCTGACCTGTGGTGGTGCTGACTAAGCGCACGTTCAGCCGCACGGTGGCATCGAAGTCTGTGGTAGTCGCTCCAACCGCGATCGGTGATCGACCCAGGGGAGCCAACACTGGAAACCCTCCACCGGACTCACGAGAGCTGACATTAAACTGAGTCACTGCTCCGATCACCACAGCGTCCACCCCCAGAAGCTGTCCAATCTGAGCTGCGGTCCTGGGATCGATCCGTCCCTGAACCCCCAGATCCTGCTCTCCAAGAATGGCTTGGATCGCCCCGCGCTCTGCAACCAGGTAGATGCCATCTCGCACCAGTTGATCGATCAACAAACTGTTGAGGTTCTGAGCTGCCACGGATCGAGAGGCCTGACCCTGAGTTTCAAACTCCAGCACAGCGATCCGGGGTTGGTCTTGAGGAGGTTGAGGAGCAGCAGCCGATGCGGTCGGGTTCTCTGTGTAGTTGAATAGGGAACAACGCAGATCTTGAGGATACTGTTCACAGAGGCTGGGGTTCAGCTGCGCGATCACTGGGGGGCTCTGCAGGATCCCGAGTAAGGTGCAGCAGCCTGTTGCAGTGTAGATTAGGAGGCGAGGGGTAGACATCAGCGACCTCAGAGCAGGAACCACCACATGTGGGTAAGTAGATCGGCAAAATTGCTTTGACACGCACTATATAGACTGTATAAACGTTTTTGCTGATCTACTTATCTGAGTAGATCGGCAAGATTGCTTTGCCAGTCTACTTATTCAGAGTTTAGCCCAGGTGAAGGCTTGGATCGATCCGAGCGATGCGACACTGGAGAATAACCTCTCCACTCTCACCCGACCTGTGACCTCAACCCCCGCTATTCCCTTCTCCCCAGAGATCCTCAAAGCCCGAGGCATCACCCCCGCCGAGTATGAGATGATCCGCAGCCGCCTAGGCCGAGATCCCAACGCCAATGAGCTGGGCATGTTTGGAGTGATGTGGTCAGAGCACTGTTGCTACAAGAACTCCCGTCCCTTACTCAAAGGCTTTCCCACCCAAGGAGTACGGATCCTCGTAGGTCCAGGGGAGAACGCAGGCGTCGTAGATCTCGGAGATGGGGATCGGCTGGTATTCAAGGTCGAGTCCCATAATCACCCCTCAGCAGTAGAACCGTTTCAAGGAGCAGCCACAGGAGTGGGCGGGATCCTGCGGGATATCTTCACCATGGGAGCTCGCCCCATCGCCTTATTGAACTCCCTACGATTTGGTCCCCTCTCCGAACCCCGCAATCGCCGCTTATTGTCTGGAGTGGTCGCCGGAATCAGCCATTATGGCAACTGCACTGGGGTGCCCACGGTGGGGGGCGAGATCCTGTTTGATGCAACGTACTCAGGTAATCCCCTGGTCAATGTCATGGCGATCGGACTGTTGGAGACACCCGAGATCATTCGTGCAGGGGCCAGTGGGGTAGGCAATCCGGTATTGTATGTGGGATCCACAACAGGACGAGATGGGATCGGTGGAGCCAGTTTCGCCAGTGCCGAGCTCTCAGAGGAGTCAGAACAGGATCGACCTGCGGTTCAGGTGGGGGATCCATTTCTAGGCAAATGTTTGATCGAAGCTTGTTTGGAAGCATTTCAAACTGGGGCCGTGGTGGCCGCTCAGGATATGGGGGCAGCCGGGATCACCTGTTCCACCTCAGAGATGGCCGCCAAAGGAGGCATGGGCATGATCTTCGATCTGGATCAAGTGCCTGTACGGGATGCCCATCTGCAATCCTGGGAGTTTCTATTGTCGGAGTCCCAGGAGCGCATGTTGTTCATAGCCCAGAAAGGCCGTGAGGCGGAGCTGATCGAGATCTTTCAACGATGGCAGCTGCAAGCAGCAGTGGCGGGGCGAGTGATCGCCGATCCCGTCGTGCGGATCCTACATGAGGGTCAGATCGTGGCGGAGATCCCAGCCAAGGCATTAGCTGAGAATACCCCGGTTTATCCCCGTGAGATCCTGTCAGAGCCTCCCGAGTATGTCCGGCAAGCCTGGGCCTGGACTGTCGATCAACTCCCTCCAGCCCACCCAGAGGGGATCACCCCAGAGGGATACTCCCGTCCCTTGACCTGGAGCCAGATCCTCTTAACCTTGCTCTCCAGCCCCTCCATTGCCTCCAAACGATCGGTGTATCGTCAGTACGATCATCAAGTGCAGAACAATACCGTGATCCTGCCAGGCAAAGCGGATGCGGCGGTGGTCCGGATCCGGTCACAGGCTTTTGGGGTGGGATCGGTTGGAGAGATCCGCTCTAGTTTGAAGGGGATCGCCGCCACGGTAGATGGCAATGGTCGAACGGTTTATCTGGATCCTTATGAGGGGGGCAAGGCGGCTGTAGCGGAGGCAGCCCGCAACCTCAGCTGTGTAGGAGCAGAGCCCTTAGCGATCACCGATAATCTCAACTTTGGGAATCCCGAGAACCCCGTGGTGTACTGGCAGTTAGCCCAAGCCTGTCGCGGGATCGCGGATGCCTGCCGGGCCTTCAACACACCCGTCACAGGGGGCAATGTCTCCCTCTACAACGAGACCGTTACCGCCACGGGCACTCAAGCGATCTTTCCAACTCCAGTGATCGGCATGGTGGGCTTAGTACCCGACATCAGGCAAGTCTGTGGTCAAGGGTGGCGTCAGCCTGGGGATCTGATCTATCTGCTGGGAGAGCTCTCCGGTGAGCTAGGGGGATCGGACTATCTACAGGTGATCCATCAAGTGTTATCGGGACGACCGGCACGGGTGGATCTGGATCGAGAGATACGGGTGCAGTCCGCCTGTCGGCAGGGGATCCGGCGAGGTTGGATTCGATCCGCCCATGATTGTAGTGAAGGAGGGTTAGGAGTGGCGATAGCGGAGTCCTGCCTCAGTGGTAACCTCGGAGCCAAGTTGCAGTTAGATCTCAAAGCAGATCAACGGTTCGATCAGTTCCTGTTTGGCGAGCAGGGAGCCCGGATCTTGATCTCAATTGCAGCTGCAGATCAAGATGCTTGGGAAGCTTTCTTAACTGAGACCTTAGGTGATCTCTGGACTCATATCGGTAAGGTGAGTTCTTCAGAGGATCCGTTATCCTTAGCTGTAGCTGATTCTCTCTGTTTAGAGATCCCTCTAGACTTCCTCGATCGGGCCTACCATGCTCCCCTAGGTCACTAAAACATACCTCCAGATCCTCTTGTTCCCCTCCTGGGAGGGGCTAGGGGTGGGTCAATCTACAATTAAATCTCCCCAATGCATCGACAAGATCATCCCTCCAACTGGAACCTGGATCAGCTACTGGAACCCAGATCAAATCTCACCAATCAGGTCAGATCCAGATATGAACATCTGCACAACCTAGATCGATCTGCTCCCCGCAAGTTACTGATCCAATCTTCTGATCCCCTCTTCTACCTGGCTTGGTTTTTGGCTGCTCACCTGGCTGAATACAGCGTTTTTCTAGCTCAACCCCATTGGTCTCCAAGCGAGCGGGATCAAGTATTACATCAGATCGGCTCCACCTGGATCGCGGGGGATGATCGATTACAATTTCAAGCCGCATCACAGCCCGATCTGGAGATCTCAACTCCCTGGATCTTAATTCCAACGGGAGGATCCAGTGGCTCGATCCGATTTGCCATCCATACCTGGCCGACCCTCTCCGCCTCCGTCTGGGGCTTTCAGTCTCACTTCAATCTGAACGAGATCAATAGCCTGTGTGTTCTACCTCTCTACCATGTCAGTGGCTTGATGCAGGCGATGCGTTGTCTCCTCACCCAAGGCAGACTGATCTTGATG
Organism: uncultured bacterium; assembly: GCA_964429885.1. Lineage (GTDB taxonomy): Bacteria > Cyanobacteriota > Cyanobacteriia > Thermostichales > Thermostichaceae > CAYSEO01. The sequence goes on along the minus strand of CAYSEO010000023.1, from coordinate 17,564 downwards.
CCCTGGAAAGATCTGGAGCGAGGGGAAAAGATCAATGGAGATCCCAGAGAATTCTGTTTGTCTCTCGTACCCACCCAACTGCACCGTCTACTACAGATCCCCTCTCTGATTCCCTGGCTAGCTGAGTTCAAAGTCATCTTGATCGGGGGTGGACCCAGTTGGCCCGATCTTCTCCATCAGGCTCGCTCCCAAGGGTTACCGCTCTCTCCCACCTATGGGATGACCGAGACCGCCTCTCAGATCGCCACCCTCAAACCCCAAGAGTTTCTCTCAGGGCAGATCAACAGTGGTTGTCCCTTACCCCATGCTCAGATCACCATTCAAGATCTTCAAGGTCAGATTTTGAACCCTAAACACACAGGTCTGATCACGATCCAGGCGCGTTCCTTAGCTTTAGGATACTACCCTGATCTGTGGTCTGAACCCATCTTTCAACCCCAAGATCTCGGCTATCTAGATCCGCAGGGCTATCTCCATGTCTTAGGTCGGACCGATCAACTGATCATCACTGGCGGAGAGAAAGTCTTAGCCACTGAGGTAGAGGCTGTAATCCATAGTAGCGGCTGGATCACGGATGTCTGCGTGATCGGCGTTCCTGATCCAGAATGGGGCCAACGGGTGGTCGCCCTCTATGTCCCGAAACAATTTGAGATCACAGAGAAGCATTTACAAAGCTATCTGCGAGATCAGTTGAGTCCCTTTAAGATCCCGAAGGATTGGATCCATCTATCCACACTACCTCGTAATCCTCAGGGGAAACTTAATCGTGCTCAGATCCTGCAGATGGCAAGCAACTCTCTTCAGAAACCCTCAGGATCCTGATGGGACTCACCCTCACCCCAGCGTTCAATCCAACTCACGATCTCAGTCGGTAAAGGACGACGTTGGCGCACTTGGGGATCGATGCAGACATGTTGAGTCATCACTAAACCGATCGGTTTATCCGTAAGGTCCTCGGGCAAGATTCGGTAATGGATCTGAAAACTATGCTCCGTCAATCCCTGGGGAGTGAGCTCGATCTGATAGCGATCTCCAGGAAATAGAGGTTGAAATAGATCTAAAGAACTCTTCGTGATCGGGATCGCTAGAGAATGACCCGAGAAAAACTGTTTTAGATCGATACCGCTCTCCATCAAAGAGATCTCATAGGAGCGGTGACAGAAAGCCAACAGATTCGCGAAGTAGACCACACCTGCTGCATCCGTGTCCCGAAACTCCACCTGACCAGAGACGTAAAATACCATGTCAGATCACTTCCCTAAAACGGTGGAAAGGATGATGGTGATGGTGGCGGTAGCGATCAGTCCAAACGCTAAGTTGACCACCTGACCGGAGGCTTTTTGGTAAGTTTCCACAATAATGTTTGACTTCTCCTGCTCCCGTTCCAGATGCTCTAGCTTAGCGGAGTTAGACTTGACCCCCTGAGCAATCTCTCTGATCACATCTTCAAGGGGTTGACCATCGATTAAAACGGCATCCAAAGCTAAGGTCTCCGTCCCAGATGAAGAGGGCTGTTCTGTCACTATCCTAATCCCAAATAAACTGAACAGCAATAGATTAGCACAGAAGTTTCCCTCATGTCTGTACTTGATACCTGATAGATGTTGTCCTCAGTTGAGTCTCTTTAAGATCCCGAAGGATTGGATCCGTCTATCCACACTATCCGTGTCCCGAAACTCCACCTGTCCAGAGATGCGAAATACCCTGCCAGATCACTTCCCTAAAACGGTGGAAAGGATGATGGTGATGGTGGCGGTAGCGATCAGTCCAAACGCTAAGTTGACCACCTGACCGGAGGTTTTCTGGTATGTCTCCACGATGATATTTAGCTTCTCCTGCTCCCGCTCCATATGCTCTAGCCTTTCGTTGGTTTTACCTTGCGTCTGCTCCAGGTGCCCCAGCCTCTCACCAATCTTGCCCTGCTCCTGCTCCAGGTGATCCAACTTATGGGAGTTGGACCTAACCCCAGCTGCGATCTCCCTGAGCAGATCCCTAAGGGGTTGACCTTCACTAAACTCAGGGTTAGTTCCTCCCACATCAGAGGATGATGGTGATTGCTCTGGCATCACGCTTACGCTGGTATGTTTTACAAAAGCGTAGCATGTCTATCCATCCTGATGCTATTGACTCAGTGTCGGATCCCTAATTGAACTGAGGCAGGTAGAACCCTAAACCCAAGAACAGACAAAAGAGGAAATGGAGCTTAACTGCAATAAACTTAGAGTGACTGATCCGCTCCGGTTGATCATGATCCCTCAACAGTAAAGTAGATAGCTGAACCGCAAAGGGTAAACTCACCAGACTCAACAGAGTCCAGATGGGCAAGCTCCCCACAGCCACTGCTACACCCACCATGGCGTAGAGTCCTCCACAGATCCAAGGGATCAACTGTGCCGATCGTTGGGTACCGAGTCGCACCACTGGGGAACGTTTGCCCGCCTGTAGATCATCCTCTACCTGATGAAAATGGGAACAGAACAAGATCAAACTGGTGACGAGACCCAGGGGAATCGAGGCCGGTAGGACACTCCAGGACCAGCTTTGGGCTTGGCTATAGTAAGCGGCTAACCCACCCAAGGGGCCAAAACTCAGGAAACACAAGATCTCCCCCCACCCCTGATAACCCAGTCGAAAGGGAGGGCCTTGATAGAGGTAGCCTAAACTCCAACACAGCACCAACAATAGCAACACCGTCAGATCCTGTTGGAGAAGGCTGATCGTCCCGAATCCGAGAAAACTCAGGGCTAGAAACCCATTGCCTATCCAAAATACCCGTTGAGGATCCCCCGTCAAGTTCACCAGAGAATGAGGTTTGTTGACATCGATCCCTGTCTGAGCATCAAAGTAATCATTGCTGATATTGGCCCAGGCCAGAATCGAGATGGCTGAGATCAGAAACAGGCTAAACTTCAAGAGATGAAACTGTCCGGTCAGGCTCCAGGCGATCCCCGCTGCAACCCAAACGGGCATGATCGCCACCGTATACATGGGGGGCTTGATGGCCGCCATCCATAACCGCCGCTGCTGAGCTTGATCAAGGCTCGCTTCTGTCCTGAGTTCCGAGGCGGGTACCTGCATTCTTAACACTCCGCAATGCTAACTGTTGAGATCGGTGAGGGTTTTTGCTGATCCAAAGCATAATCGGGCTTAACGCCTATAATGCCAAGAACCTCTGGTAAGTGGATCGACAAAAACGTCTATACAGACTATTAATACATGTCAAAGCAGTTTTGCCGATCTCCTTATCGATACCTCCCCGTTCACGCACTCGCCTCTTGATCCCTCGCCATGACCGTATTGGCCCCCGATCTCCGACTCCCCCAAACCGATGCTCAGCTGCGCTCCCTGCTGCACCACAGTCAACGGGTCGCGCTTGAGCAGGGCCAACCCCAGATCCTCAGCTTCTCCCAGGCGATCCCGGCGCTGGATCCCTATGCGGTCTTAGATCAGCTCAGTGATCCCGATGAGCCTCGGTTCAGCTTTGGTCGTTCCCTGCATCATCCCCAGGGATCCCTCATGGTGGCTGCAGGTGCCCTCTGGCAGGTCACTTTACAGGGAGCTGGTCGGTTCCCACGGGCCAAACAGTTGAGCCAACAGATCCTCAATCAGTGCCATGGAGTGGGCGATCCCCATCCCCTAGCGGGTCCCCGGATCCTGTGTAGCTTCAGCTTTTTCCCCACCGTCCCCCATGGCAGTCCTTTCCCCGCAACGACTCTATTTCTGCCCCGATGGCTGATCGCTCAGCAAGGAGATCGCTGGATCGCTGTGGTCAATCAGCGCATCACCCCCGAGACTCACCTCCGGGATCTGATGATCGGTCTCACCCATCAGATGGAACAGATCACCACCGTTGCCCGCACCGGCTCACCAGCCTGGTGTCCACCACAACAGGATCCCCATCTATCAGCCCTCGACACCCAACCCTTGCGACAGGCCATCTGCTCGGTTCTAGAGCGCATTCACCAGCACCAGATCCAAAAGGTTGTCCTGTCAGAGAGCCATACCCTGCCCTTACCTCATCCTCTGCCGCTTCCCTCCCTACTCCAACGCCTACACCGCATCTATCCAGACTGCACCGTCTTCTCCTTCTCCCGAGGCCCAGGACCCACCTTTCTCGGGGCCAGCCCAGAACGATTGCTCAGTCTGCAACGGGGCTGTTTCATGGTGGATGCCCTGGCTGGATCCGCCCCCAGAGGGGAGACTGCCCCTCAAGATCGACAGCTGGGCCAACAGTTACTGACCAGTATCAAGGATCGCCACGAACATGCCCTAGTGGTTGCCTCCATCACCCAACAGCTAACCCGCTTGGGGCTAGAGAGCACCCTCTCCTCACTCCCTCACCTACTCAAGCTCTCTACTATCCAACACCTCCATACCCCCATTCATGGATCTGTCCCCAGTCATCTCAGCCCCTTGGACTTAGTGGCCGCGCTCCACCCCACCCCAGCTGTCGCCGGGACTCCCACTGAATTGGCCTGTGAACAGATCCGTCACTGGGAAACAGTAGATCGATCCCTGTACGCTGCCCCTCTGGGCTGGCTAGATGGGCAAGGCAATGGAGAATTCATCGTCGGGATCCGCTCTGCTCTGTTAGAGCCCCATCAACTTCGACTGTTCGCCGGAGCCGGGATCGTTGCAGATTCCGATCCCGATCGAGAGGTGCATGAGATCTACCTCAAATTGGGGGCACTCCTGCAGGCCTTGACCGCTGATCGAGAGTCCCCCCTTCACTCCCACTCATGACGTTGCCGGTTCCAGCAGCAATAACTGAGTTTGGATCAACTGCAGCAACTCCTCTGGGCTCAATGGGTGAGGCAACTGGGCTTGGATCTGTTGGACCGTGAGATCTCCTGTCGCTGCCTCCAGGAACTGAAACGCAGGTTCACTGAGTGAGATCGCCTCATAGGCATAGTTAAAGACGCTCTGACTGGGCCAGCGACCGATGCAAGGGCTGCGATGAGCGATCGCGGCTGAGAGGGCATCCATCGACGCCTCGCTCCAAACTTCCTGGGACAAGGGGGGGCGTCCTAGAAAGAACTCATAATGAGCCACCGTCGGATCCAACAGCTCGATCAGGCGATAGCGCTGGGGCACCGGTAGGGAGCGGGCCTGAGCCAACACCTCCGGATCCCCACCCAATACCCGTTCCAACTGCCAGAACTGGGGATTGGAAAAGCCTAGAAACTGTAATCCTGAGGCCTCGATCAGGGTAAACAAGGACTCGATGGTGTAATCCACCTCATGGGGATGCAGATACATATCCGCAAAGCACTCATCGTCCACATTCTCAGTCGCCCAGCGGGTCCGTTCCTGCTGCTGGATCCGATTGCTCTCGGGCAACAGTGAGAATAGAGATCGTCCTACCTGTAAGCCCCGCTGCAGCTGCTCCACAGACTGGAGCCCCTGATGCTCATCCCCCTGGACCACTAAGCGGATCGCCCGTTGCATCAACCGAATCTCCCAGCGACCCAGCTCTCCATACAGGAACAGATGCAGGATCCCTCCGGGCGCTAACTTCTCCGCCAGCCGTTGCAGCCCTAAGGTGGGATCACTAAGGTGATGCAGAACACCAACGCAATTGATCAGGTCGAAGCTTCCAGGTAATTGATCGCAATCATAGACATTGAGCTGTTGAAACTGGACAGACGGAGCTCCGGATCGTTCACAGCGAGTGGCCGCGATCTCCAAAGAGTGTTGACTTAGATCAAAGGCCCAGATCTCGGCTTCTGGGTTCTGATGAGCGATATACTCAGTCCCCACCCCCGATCCACAGCCCGCATCCAGGATCCGAATCCGTCGGCCACCGGGGTGACATCCGGTACAGAAGGCATGGGCTTGGGGCCAGCTCCACCGCCAGTTCCATCCGGGTGGGGGTACTGTCGAGATCGGCTCTGGGGGAAATGGGTAGGCCTCATACAGCTGTTGAACCTGCTGCAGGATCTGGGCGGAGATCGACTCTAAAGACATGGAGAAATCAATGACTGGCACTGCTCAGTATGATACGCTCATCGACTTCATGTTTGCGAGCTTTCTTCGTCCCAGCTTGATATCCGGCCTCTCTTGCCGATCTCCTTAGAACCTTGTTGTAATTTTTGAGACTAAGATGAAATAAGAACTCTGGGAGAGATGGAATAGCTACCACAAATAAAGCTGAATTGGTTGTAATCACGTATTGACTGCCGAAGATGTCTGGTATAGAGTTAATCTCAATGGAGTTGGTTATACCTAGATCTAGTGTTGTTTTTCCCGTTAGCTGGGAGATTGCGCTAGGAGATCCTGAACTCCTGACATATCCATCCCATTTGAGACGATGGGGATGCGTTGATAAGACGGCATAACCCCCCTAAGGCATACGATCATGAGTTCACCAACATCGGCTCAGCCATCCAGCGCGCCAGGGTCAGCGGTCTCACTCCTACAGCCTCTTGAGCAGCTTTGCCAGAACCGGGCTAGCGGTCAGTTGAAGGTCACGGGTGAGACAGCAGAGTGGTACGTGGACATCGACTCGGGTCGGATCACGTTCATCACCCATAATGCGGATCCCCTAGGTCGGCTCTTGAGTCATCTCAAGCATCTGTACTATGGTGGGGTACCTGCCCTATCTGCAGAATTTTGTGAACAGATTAGAACCCTCTTTGATCCACAGACCAAGGGAACTGCCCCCCACGATACCTATCAGATACTGATATGGCTAGTGGAAAAAGATCATCTGTCCATTGATCAAACCACAGATGTAGCGGAAGCCATGACTCGTGAGGCTATGGAGCCGTTACTCTGTCTCTCTCCCGCCACCTACGGTTTCGCCCGTCGCTCCACTCGTCAGGTGCCAACTCGCAATCTGGATCTCACCACTCTGGTGGAGGACTGTCAGAAGCGGCTCAGTACCTGGCGATCCATGGGGGGGGCGCTTTGGTCTCCCTATCAGCGTCTTTATTTCGTGGGCCAAACCACCCCTCGCCAGCGACAGCTGCCTGAAGTGCATCATAAGTTACGGGATCGGTTACGGGGGATCACCCTGCGGCAACTGGCTATGGGATTGGGGCAGGACGAGCTGGCCTTGGCACGCAGCTTGGTGCCCTACGTACGGGAGAAGATCATTTATCTGCGGGATCCTCAACCCCCCTATCATCAATTGCCCCGGCTCACAGAACAACCTCCCCCCTCCACCTCCACCCTGGAGCCCCAAGCGGTTCAACCCGCCACCCCTTCCTTCACCATCGCCTGTGTGGATGACAGCCCCAGCATCACCAACGAGATCCGCCGTCATTTAGATGGCATGGGCAACACGGTGGTGGCCATCAACGATCCCCTTAAGGCCCTGATGAATATCGTGCGGCTGAAACCGGATCTGATCTTGATGGACGTGGGTATGCCCTTTTTGGATGGCTACGAGCTGTGTCGATTGTTACGGAGGAACGACACGTTTAGGAAAACCCCGATCATCATGGTAACAGGCCATACCGGGTTTCTGGATCGGGCTCGGGCTACGATGGTGGGGGCAACAGACTACCTCACTAAGCCCTTTGAGGCAGCGGAGCTGCGGCGAATGGTGTTGCGATATCTTCCTACGCAGCAGGTGGCAAAGTAGGATTGAGAACAGAGTTGATGGCGAACACGATTGATTGTTCAGGATGGTCTCATGCGCACTTTACTCGTTGTCGATGATGTGGTCTCAGAGCTGGATCTGATCTGCCGCTACCTGATGGAGGCGGGCTACAGTGTGATCCGAGCCTCGGATGCTAAAGAAGCCCTGGATAAGGCGGTGAGCCAGAAGCCCGATGCGGTGATCACCGATATCGTCATGCCTGGGAAGAGTGGCTATGAGCTATGCCGTAGCCTGAAGCGCAACCCTGACACCCAAAAACTGCCGGTGGTGGTCTGTACCTCAAAAGATCAAGACATCGATCGGCTCTGGGGCATGAAGCAGGGGGTTGACGTGTATATGACTAAGCCCTTCACTCGGGATCAGTTGTTGCAGGCCGTTCGCTCATTGGTGGGGTAAAGATATGGTCGGTACGCTCCCAGTTCCTTCTGCCGCGACGGGTCGTGAACAGGTCTACCTCCGTTTACGGCTGGATCCCCACACTGTGGCCGTGGTGGAGATGACTTATGCCAAGGAGGTATTGACGGTGGCAGCGCAACGGATCTCGCCTATGCCCAATGTGCCCACCTGTGTGCTGGGGTTACTGAATCAACGTAGCCGGGTGTATTGGATCGTAGATCTGCCTGCCATGCTGGGTCTCCCAGCTTTGGAGTCCAAAGCCCAATCCTATGTGGTCTCGATCCTACAGGTGGACTCGATCCCGTTGGGATTTGCGGTGCAGGAGGTGATGGGGGTGTTACGGCTATCCCCTGAGATCTTGCAGGAGCCCTGGAGAGGGGGCAAGGATCAGCTGTCTCACTATGCCCACGGGCATGTGACCGTCTCGGAGGGAGAGATCCTGACGGTATTGGATGCAAAAGCGCTACTGCGTTCGCCTTTGTGGTCCGCGGATCAGGCCAAGTGAGGACAAGGGCAGTGGGACAAAGATGTTGAGATCACGAACCATCGAACAGGGGAAGTCGCCATGACCATGCAATCCGATCAGTCTCGTCTAACCGCTCAACTCAATGAAGCTCGTCAGGCTTACCGAGAAAAGAACTACGAGGAGGCAGTGCGAAAACTCTCGATGCTCGCGGTGGATCATGGGGAAGATCCCCAGGTGCGCCTCTGGCTAGGCTACGCTCTCTACGGGGCGGGTCGTCTTGATGAGTGCCGAGTGCAGCTGCAACAAACCCTCAAGCTGACGACGGATCCGAAGGTATTGGAGACCGCTCGGGCCGCCCTTGCCAAGCTAGACGCTGAGGCCCTAGCCGATCGAGCAACCAATGGCTTTATTCAGGAGGGGTATGGCCACAACGGAAGCAGGATGTCCCTTGGGCTCGATAATGGACATAGCTCTGCAACTGAGTCTCCCCTCTCAACTCAAGAAAGCCAGCCCGAACTCGCTGAGCTGCCCTCAACCCGATCACCGATCTCCTTGCCCCCCACCCCAAGTGCACCCACTTCTCAAGGCGGAGGGGTTCTGGGTGGGCTCAGCTTACGAGCTAAGGTGACGGGCTTGGCGGTTGCACTGGGTACCCTGCCGGTGTTAGCGGTGGGTGGGATCGCAACCTACAACGCTTACCAGGATCTGACAGAGAGGGTTTATCAGGAACAACAAACCCTGGCCACAACGATCAGTCAAGACTTGGCAGAGTTTGCTTCGGCTCGGATCAAGGACATTGAAGTCGCAGCCAATGCTCCCTTTCTGACCAATCCCAGCCTGCAACAGAACACTCCCGTCGAGGACATGGTCAACTTCCTCGATGAGGTGGAACGCCAGAGCGAGACCTTCACCTTGGTGGTTCCTGCAACAGCTCAGGGCGGGGTTGCCTTCATCAACGATGTTCCACTGATGAGCACATCGGGCAGAAATGACATCAACCCAGTTGTCTTCGAGAGCCCTACCTTCTGGGCCGATCGCAACGTGGACTTTTTTGTCTTGGTACGAAACTCCCTAGAGACCTCGATCATTCCCCTACGTATCTCCTCCTCCAGCGGCAAGTCCAGTTTCTATGTGGCGGCTCCTTCCTTCAATCGGGCTGGAGAACCCACCCATGTGGTGTATGCCCCCACTCAAGCGGAGAGTATCTCCACGATCATTCGCCAGAATGTAGCGGAACTGGCTGCGGAAGTGGGTGGATCGGTGGAGTCCTCTAAGTTCAAGGTATTCGTGGAGTCCCCTGCCTACTTCCAGCCTGGAGAGGACGGTGAGCTGAGGGAGATTCGAGATGCGGCCTTTCGGGTTGAGACGGACGGCGACACGATTCAACTGGATGGTGAGCCTGTCCAGGTTGATGCGGATATTTTCATTCGCTCCAATCGGGTGTTCGTGTCTGATGATGACTCAGGCATTGGGGAGGAGATCCAGGCCCTCTTCCCAGATACCACCGGCTTGATTGCGGCTAGCGGCACCCAAACTTTGGTAGGAGACTCAGCTGCAGATGATCAGTCTTACCTGATTACCTATTCATCGGTGCCAGAAGTCATTGAGGGGATTTCGACGGATTGGGGAACTATCGTATATGAGCCAACTCAGACTGCATTTACCGAACGACGCGCCTTAGTCCTTCAGTTCGCCACGGGTACCGTCGTTGCTGCAGTGGCAGTGGGTCTAATTGCAGCCGTTCTCTCTAACTTGGGGATCCGACCCGTTCTCCAGGCGATCGGCACGGTTCAGAAGATCAGTCAAGGGGATCTGCGCTCTCGCATGCAGGTCAAAGGTAAGGACGAGCTGGCTGTTTTAGGCTCCAACATCAACCAGATGGCAGATCAGATCGAGGACCTCCTGCGACAGCAACAGGATGCCCGTCAGCAGGCTGAGCAAATTGCAGAAGAGCAGCGTCAGCAAAAGGAAACTCTGCAGCAGCAACTCATTACTCTATTGGGTGAAGTTGAGGGAGCGGCCAGTGGAGACCTAACCGTCCGAGCCAACATTACGGCGGGTGAGATGGGCACGGTTGCGGACTTCTTTAATGCCATCATCGAGAACCTGAGAAGCATTGTGACGCAGGTGAAGGACACAACGACGGATCTCAACTTCTCCCTGGGGGAGAATGAGCAAGCCACCCGTCAACTGGCTGACGAGGCCCTGTCTCAGGCGGAGGAGATCACCCGCACCCTGGATTCTGTGGAGACCATGACTCAATCGATTCAGGAGGTGGCGGAGAGCGCTAGACAGGCTGCGGAGGTGGCCCGTACAGCGTCAACCACAGTCCAAGCTGGTGGAGAAGCCATGGATCGAACAGTGGAGGGCATCTTGGGCTTGCGAGAGACTGTGGCCGAGACCGCCAAAAAGGTGAAACGGCTGGGTGAGTCCTCTCAAAAGATCTCGAAAGTGGTCTCCTTGATCAATCAGATCGCGCTCCAGACTAACCTGTTGGCCATTAACGCCAGCATTGAGGCGGCTAGGGCCGGTGAAGAAGGTCGTGGATTCGCGGTGGTTGCGGAGGAGGTGGGTGCCCTAGCGGCCCAGTCTGCCAATGCCACCAAGGAGATCGAACAGTTGATCGAGACGATCCAAACCGAGACCAGTGAGGTGGTGGAGGCCATGGATCGAGGCACCAGCGAGGTGGTGCAGGGCACACAACTGGTGGAGGAAGCGAAGAAGAACCTGACTCAACTGTTGGAGGTGTCCCAGCAGATCGATAATTTGGTCCAGTCGATCTCTACCGCTACCGTCTCCCAGGCCCAAACCTCGGAATCGGTGAATACCCTGATGCAGGCCCTGGCTGAGGTCTCGAAGCGGTCATCAAGCTCCTCTCGTCAGGTCTCCAGTTCGCTCCAACAAACGGTGCAGAAGGCGAAGGAACTCCAGGATTCTGTGGAGACCTTCAAGGTTGAACTGGGAGAGTAGACCTCGCAAAGCCAACAGGTGATCGATTCCGTCAGACGGCAGGAGTTATGGGCTCCTCCGTCTGTTCTTGTTTTCATGTTTGTGATCCAATCGGCAACCGGAGGCCTCGTAAGTCCGACTCCCCAGGGAGCTCACACAGCAGATAGGGCTGTTCGCTCGGGAATCCCCGCACAGGCTGTTGACCACATCCAGATGCGATGTAGCAGTCGCTCCGAACGTATTTCGGTGCCAAACGCATCCCGACCGTGGAGACACCGGTAGTTATCAAGGAAAAGCAGATCCCCCGGCTCCAGCTTAAACCGCAGAGCAGCCTCGTTCTCTTGATCTAGCAGCTGCTGCCAACGCTCAATCATCTGTTGTTGATGAGCCGGATCCGTAGCATCGGGAGCTGGTTCGAGATAGAGAGGATGATGACGGATCCAAACTCGCTCCTGTGAGGTTTTGCGGAGCAGAGGACCGATGTAGGGCTCTCGGCCTGTCTTCGTTTGATCGATGGCTTCAGACCACATCCCATCCAGCAGATCCTCATGCTCAGGTTGATCGGACATCTTCTCCAATAGGGCATACCCATCCAATAAATAGGAATCACCGCCCTGGGCACTCTGAATGATGCAGTGTAAACCGATGTAATCAGGACCCAAGCCTCCTCCATACCCAAATCCATCAGTATGGCTTGGTAGGGGTTCAGCACTGGGGGAATAGGTGATCCTAGGATCATGACCCGCCTTGACCGGGAAGGCATCTCCGATGCTTTGCAGAGCAGTTCCCAACACCTGATGACAGGCTTTGAGGCTGCCCTCCGGAGTGGTGTCAGGCTCAACCAAGATCACAGCCCCCTGTTGGGTTAGCAGTTCCCAAGCTTGAGTTGGGTTAGGGGTCTTTTGGGGCACGAAGCTAATCATCATTCTTGACCTGAGTCTAGTGCTCTAACTCCGATGGATTCGAAATCAAAAGGATCTGATAGTATCTTAGCTGCTCCTAGCCCCAAACCTCTGATAGCTCGATGCCCCAAGGGTCGCTGGCGCGATCACATTTGACTGGACTTAACTGGGTCTCCGACGCTTTACAAAATCCGATGAACATGATAGAAGAAGAGGGTATGGATAGATATTCCTATGGCCCTTAAGAATCTGCGATTCAGCTCAGTTGATGCTATCACCCTCAAGGTTTCCCAAGTTGCTCAGATGACTGAGCAAGAGCAAGACGATCTCATCAGGGTTTTCAATGAGTATGGGTGTGTTCTACTAGTCTGTGATCCCACTTCTGACCTCAAAAGCAATCTAGTGGACCTCCAACCCCTATTGGGGTCCCCTATCTATCATCGTCATTCAGAGACAGATGGGATCGTAACTGTGGTCAACTCTGACGGAGCGGCCTACCAGGGACTGACAGGGCAGCAATTCAAGTTCCACACAGATGGCAGTTTCCTGGAGGACCCTCCTAAGGTGTTTGCGCTCCAATGTGAGGTCGCCTCTAGGAATGGGGGATACTCTCAGCTGGTTCAAGCGGAGTTGTTATACGATTATCTCCTCAAGCATGATCCTGAGGGGTTAAAAGCTTTGCAGGAGCCTGATGCGATTACGATCACTGATGTCGATCAGTCCATCATGACTCGTCGTATCTTTACCCAGAGCCAAGGTCGAGTCATGATGGCTTACCGCTCCAGCGACAGCCAACTCACGATCACACCGAAGCCGGCAGCTCGTAACGCTTTTCAGCTGATCCAAGACTATGCAGAGTCTTTGGAGAACCAATTCCTTTTCAAGCTAGAAGCTCATCAGATCATCATAGCCGACAACACACGGATCCTTCATGGTAGAACACCTGTCCCTGCGGATGAGTTCCCCAAAAGGAAGCTGAATCGCCTCTGGTTTGATGGTAGATCTTCTAGTTCAGGTCGGTTATCCTTCGGCTTTTTGATCTAAATCCAGTCCAAATCCTCTTCCGGTAGACATGACTAAAAAGTTCTTGTGTCCTGAGGATTCAGTCCTTCAGTATCGTCAGGATGATACAAGCAAACAGGAAAGGAGGGATGGCTGACAGTAAGGTCACAGCTGAGTAGTTTCCTAAAAGGTCATGTCCTACAGCCAGGATAATGGGTCCCACAGAAGTACCCGCAATGGAGATCATTGCCGCAAATCCTTTGATGGATCCACTGTGCAAACGACCGAAGTAATGAGCGTAGATCGCTCCATCTAAAACTCCTCTCATACCACCACTGATACCTAGAAAGAGGCTGAAGATAACCAAGGTGAAAAAAGAGGATACATAGACGGACAGGACCAGTGTCACGCAAAGCAGGAATAGCATGAAGCTAACGAGGATTTTCGGGGCGATTCGATCCAGGACAAAACCTGTAATAAAATTGCTGGCGGCAATCGTAGGCCCCAAAACCAGAAACATGAAAGATGCTGTTTCTCGATCGAGCCCTCCTAAAGACACAATGTCGTAGAAATGAAAGATCAATCCCGTTCCTAATCCCACGACGAAGAAGTCTCCTAAAGCAAACAACCAAAAGGAGACTGTCTTACGTGCCTCTGCAAGAGTATAGTTCACCTCAGATAAAGGGATCTGTTGCTTGGCTGCAGGGGCTCCATCGGGTTGCATACCGTACTCCTCGGGTCTACCGCGAAACACCAATGCACCGATGGGAAGTATTGTCATCGCCACAATAGCAGCTAGACACCAATAGGTTTGACGCCAACCTAAGAGTGCGATCAGTCGCTCGATGACGATCGGGAAAACGGCACCACCTAAGGCAAATCCCATACCAGCGATACCGATAGCCATCCCTCGTCGTCGGACAAACCAGAGATTAATAGCCTGCACACTCACCAGGGTCATGGCACCCTGACCCAGCCCCCTCAGCAGCAGGAATCCGATCAATAACATGACAGCTCCCTGCACAAACCCCATCCATAGGCAGGCGAGAGCAAGTCCTACAGATATCAACACAATGCTGAGCCGAGGTCCCCACCTATCCACAAAACGACCAATGAAGGTGAGCGATAGAGATGCAAGCAGGGTGCCTGCTGAAAACATGAAGGAAACGACCGATCGATCTAACTGGAGATCCTGAATCAGGGAGTCTAGGAACCCCGAGACACCCACCGTTTGCCCAGGGACAGACATAAATCGCCCTAGGGTCCCCACAGCTAAAATCAACCACCCGTAGTTGATAGGGGCTTTAGACATAAGCCAATCCGGCTTCCTAAGTGAGGTCTCTAAATCTGAGAAAACAGGCGGCGAGTGATCCATGTTTTGATTAGACATGAGTGCTGTTTGTGGGGGAGGTGGGTGCGTCGTAGAACTAATTTTTTTGATCTGCCTCAGTCTTTCTCTGTGGCTCACGGTGCTGGATTGGGATATTGCTGATGAATCTCCTCGATCTGGACTAAGAGATCGGGTTCCAGAGTGATCGTAAGGCTATTGAGGTTATCTCTGAGTTGCTCCAGTTTGGTTGACCCGATCAAGGTGCTGGTGACAAACCTCCGATGACGCAGAAAAGCTAAGGCCAAATGAGCCAGTGAGATCTGTCGGGCTTGAGCGATCTGGGCATAGGCTTGCACAGCTCCATCCACTTGAGACTTTCGGTAACGTCCCCCAAAACCAGTGAACAGACTTAGCCTACTGTCAGCCGGGTTAGCGTTGAGATATTTGCCGGTTAGTAGGCCAAACGCCAAAGGGCTATAGGCCAACAACCCGACTCGCTCTTGAGAGCAAACCTCCAGTAACTCCAGCTCAAAGGTGCGGTTCAGCAAACTGTAGGCATTTTGGACTGAGATTACTCTGGGCAAGCCCATTTGATCTGCCATTCGACAAAACGAGAAAACCCCCCATGGAGTTTCATTGCTCAAACCCAGATACCGGATCTTACCTGACTCGATCTGGGAGGCAAACCCCTGCAACTGCTCTTGAATGGGAATTGAATCCCGCTCCTGGTGGGGATCGTAGTGGGTTTGTCCAAAGCTAGGAACGTAACGATCTGGCCAATGAATTTGGTAGAGATCGATATAGTCTGTTCCCAATCGCCTCAGACTTCCCTCCACAGCTGTCGCAATGGTGGCAGCAGAGATGCTGTGTTGCCCCGCTCGGATCCATTCGAGCCCTCGCCCCGGAGCAATCATCTTTGTGGCCAGGATGATCTGATCCCGGGGCTGACTCTGTAACCATTGACCCAGGTAGATCTCAGAGAGTCCCTGAGTTTTCGCCTGAGCCGGTACCGGATACATCTCAGCGGTATCGAAGAAGTTGATCCCTTGCTCCCAGGCCAAGTTCAGCTGCTGATGGGCTTGTTCCATCGTATTTTGCTGACCATAGGTCATGGTCCCAAGACACAGCTCTGAAACAACGAGATCACTATTCCCTAACCGGTTGTATCGCATGCTTCTCGACTGAGAGGTTAAGCCTGTAGAGCCATGGTCTCTGCTGCATGCTCTTCATAATACAGTTTCATGGCACCAACGATCTCAGCGGGAGTAAGCACCCGGTTCATCGATTTGGCGAGGCAAAGGAGAGTGCTCACGACTTCTGGCTTAGGGGTGTAGCCCTGTCGCCTCAGCCAGAAGATCACATTAGAGGCACCACTCATGTGACTGATCTCGATCTCCTGCTCCCGCCCTAACATGGCAGCGGGCACACCCGAGTACACCAGATCCACTAGATGAGCCTGCTCTGGTCGTCCAGAAGCCTTGATGATGGCAGCAGCATGGATCCCGCTAGCCGTCCGGAAAGCATCTCGTCACAGACCGGGATAGTTCGCCGGCAAGGGAACCTGCATGGCTTCACTGGCTAGCTCCACCAAGCGGCGTAGGGGCAGCAGTTCCGGGGACCAGAGCTTTTGCAGCTTGAGATTGATCAACAACTGTTCCAGGGGGGTATTGCCACACCGCTCACCTACTCCCAAAACCGTGGTGTGGATCCGATCGGCTCCCGCCTGATAAGCTGCCAGGGCATTATGCAGAGCCAAGCCCCGATCATTATGGCCATGCCAGTCGATCAGGGCTGCAGGGTTGACCTGATCAATGATGCGACGAGCGAAAGCCACCAGGTTAGCGGCTCCCTCAGGGGTAGCATGTCCAACGGTATCGCAAAGGCACAATCCCTTGGCTCCATTCTCAAGGGCCACGGTGAAGAGGTTCTCCAAAGTCTTAGGACAGGACCGTGTTGTATCTTCGGTAACATAGGTAACAGGATTACCTGCAGTTGAGGCAAACCGGATCGCCTCTCCCGTCCGTTGCACCAGTGTGTCCTCATCCCAATCCTCGATCAAAGACCGCACAGGGGAGGAACCAATGAAGGTCATCACCTCGATCGGAACCCCGGTCTCCGCACTGATGGAATTGATCGGCTCGATATCTCGAATCACGGTCCGAGCTGCGCAAGCGGGGCGGATCTTTAAGCCCTGATCCACGATCTCGCGGGTGAGGCGAGTCACATCCTCGTAGGCTCTCTGACTGGCACCGGGAAACCCTAGGGTGATGTGCTGCACCCCCAACTGCTCCATTAGATGTAGGAACTGAATCTTATCCTCAATGGA
The DNA here is from genome assembly GCA_964429885.1 of uncultured bacterium. Taxonomy (GTDB): domain Bacteria; phylum Cyanobacteriota; class Cyanobacteriia; order Thermostichales; family Thermostichaceae; genus CAYSEO01. Next base: position 587 of record CAYSEO010000023.1, on the reverse strand, counting down.
GGGATCAACAACAGAGGGAGACTGAATCCCATCCCGTAGGGACTCATCCAAAATCGTGACAGGGCGGTTGTGAGTTGCCTGATCCTGAGAGTTCCAATCAAAAATCAACTGATCCGTAAGCCTTTCCATGACCTTTGTGATCCTAGTAATGACAACAACAGATAGTCTTGGCTCCGAAAGGAACCAACACTAACGCAGCAACCGCTCTGACGACAGCCCAACCAGCGCTCCCTATGCCCAACCTCCGGTAGCATCACTACCCAAGATCCTGCCATCGTCACGAGTCGCCCAACAGGGAACCCCGCGAGTCGTATAAGGTTATACCCTATGTACTGCAGATTAAGGGTACAATCCTTATGAATACAATCGTAATTTCACGGATCTGCTCTGCCACAAAAGGGTCAGCTGTAGGATCCATGGGAAACCGACATTGAATACGTTATCTCACTCGATCATCCTTTGCAAGCTTTTCGGGATAAACCCGAAGATCCTGTGCTTGGGCTTAGGTGTCTAGATTAAGTCGATCGGCAAAATAGCTTTGACACGCAGTATATAGACTCTATAAACGATTTTGCTGATCTACTTAC
>CAYSEO010000022.1:0-22782 GCA_964429885.1 uncultured bacterium | reverse complement strand
GAAGCTCCCACACATTGCAAGGCCAGGATCAATAGCGGTAGAGTTTGGATCCGTTCCGCCACCCCAAACTGAAACAAAGAGAACATCATATTGCTGACCGTAACGCTCCCGGCCACAAACGATCCCACTAACCCTACAATGGGCGCAAAAAAGGACCAGGTCTGACCCGCCAAACTAGACATCCCTTCCGCCAAGATCAGAGGCATACTGTCGATGCCGATCTGATTTACCCCCGAGTTGATAAAGACCCGCGCCATCAAGACGGCTGCCCCCAAGGCTAGAGTACTTTTACCGATCATAGGTAAGGATCTCTGCACCGCCCTTTGCATCGAGTGAGGCTGCATTTGATGAAGAAAATAGGTGATTGCAACCACCAATAGAAAGGCTGTAGCGGGCAGATAGAGCGGTTGAGTAGTAGCCGTGAGTTCTGTACCCAAGATCTGGGGCCAACTAAACTGGATCGCCTGAAGCCAGCCTCGGATCGGTAAAGCTTGCAGCCGGGTTAGGACCAGAGTTAGACCCAATAGCACATAAGGCATCCAGGCTTTCAAGGTGGATAGGGTAGGAGATTGAGTAGAGATGGGAACTGAAGAAGATCCGATCCATTGACTGGGCCATTCCGTTTGGGGTGGAAAATCCCAGCTTTGATCCGGTAAAAACACCCCCCGCTTCACTGCTGGGATCACGATCGCTAACCCAATTAGGCCACCAAATAAACTGGGAAACTCGGGGCCTAAGATCACGGCAGTCAACATATAGGGAAGAGTGAAGGCCAGACCTGCCAGTAGACAGAACTTCCACATCCGCAAGCCTGCCTGGAAGGAGTTGCCAAAGACAGTCGTGATCGTCACCACCAACACCAGGGGCAGAAAGGTGCCGATCAATCCATGCAGTAACCCGGCCCCTGCTCCAATGGCTGATAAATAATCCAGCAGAGTCAGCTGTTGATCCGCTAGATGCTGTTCCACTGTCGTCACCCCATCCAGACCTGCATTGATCCCGATCAGGATCGGGGTGCCCACTGCTCCATAGGTCGAGGGTGTGCTTTGAATGATCAGGGCTGCCATCACCGCTGCCATAGCCGGGAAACCAATGGCCACCAGCAAAGGCACCGTGATCACCGCTGGCGTTCCAAAACCGGAGGCCCCCTCAATAAAGCTGCCAAACAACCAAGCGATCAGGATCACCTGTACCCGTCGGTCGGTGGAGATCCCCAGCAAACTCTGACGGATTGATTGGATCGCCCCCGATTGTTCCAAGGTGTTGAGCAACAGGATCGCCCCAAAGATGATGTAGAGGATCTCAGCGGCGATCACTAGCCCCTGAATGCTGGAGGCTGCCACCTGTGCCCAGGGCACCCGCCAGATCACCAGCGCCAACAGCACCGTCACTCCATAGGCAGCGGGCATCGCCTGACTGGCCGGACGATTGGCCAACACCAACAGGATGAACACCGTCAGGATCGGTAGCAGGGCCAACAGCGAGTAGAGAGCGAGTTCCATATCCCATCCGGCTCAACAGTCCCTATTCTCCTATAAGTAGATCAGCAAAAACGTTTATACGGGCTATGGAGTGCATGTCAAAGCAATTTTGCCGATCTACTTAACGATCCGACATCTCACTTTCACGAATGCAATTCACGAAATATCACGGGTGCTCATGTCCAGAACTACCGGATCATCCGATACCACTGAGCCAAATGCTCCGGCTTCACCCCCCACCGATAGCTGGCCCGCAGGATCTGCATCAATGCCACCGTGCGCCACGGTCCCCCCTGCTGCCACCGGCGACTGGAGGTGATCATGGGATCTCTCAAAAAAGCCACCTGACCTAGGGATCTCATCCGACCCGCAATTTCCAGATCCTCCATCAACGGTTGATCGGGATAGCCCCCCAAGGTCTCGAAGGTCGATCGACGAATAAAGATGCCCATGTCGCCCGTAAAATAGCCCGTGATCCGGCTGCGGGTATTGATTCCCCAACTGATCAACGGATAAGGCCATCGATCTGAGTCCAATCGCACCCGAAACCGTCCCCCGACAACCTGAGGATCCTGCAACACCTGACGGATCTGATCCAATCCTTGAGGGGGTAGACGGGAGTCTGCATGGAGAAACAGCAAGATCTCCGCCTGAGTTTGACGAGCACCCCAGTTCATCTGAGCCGAACGGCCCTGTTGGGGAGATCGTCCCCAGGACAAAGCATAGGACAGCTCCGCCGCCAGCTCCGCCGGCAGTTCCAGAGTCCGATCCGTTGATCCCCCATCCGCCACAAAAACTTCAAAGGGGAGGGGTTGATCTTGAAGGTGTTGCAAACAGATCTGGATCGTGCTCTCCTCCTGCAAGGTGGGGATGATGATGGCGATCCGACCCTGTTTTTCTGGATCCATGGGCAGGTGCTCTCTGAGCCAAACCGGATCAATCATCGCTTATGGCTGAGATCATTTGAGAGACTGGCTGATCGATCGACCCCCGATCTCATCCCTTACACTGGGAGACTATAGACCTAGCCCTAGATGGAGTGGTTATCCTATGGCTCCGATCTCTTCCTCCTTGCCAGCACCTGTAGCCTCTGCCCCCAGCGTGCCCGAGCGCTTCTCCCAACATGTCATGTCCACCTACGGACGCTTTCCCCTGACGTTGGTGCGGGGCCAGGGCTGTCGCGTTTGGGATGATGCGGATCGGGAGTATCTGGACTTCGTGGCCGGGATCGCCACCTGTACCTTGGGCCATGCTCATCCGGTGTTTGTGGAGGCCGTGACCCAACAGGTCCAAACCCTACACCATGTCTCCAACCTCTACTACAACCAGCCCCAAGCCGATCTGGCCCAATGGCTGACCCAGAAATCCTCTGCTGATAAGGTCTTCTTCTGCAACTCTGGCGCGGAAGCTAACGAGGGCGCCCTGAAGCTGGCTCGCAAGTACGCCCACACCCAACGGGGCATCACCGATCCCGTGGTTCTCACCGCCCATGCCAGCTTCCACGGTCGCACCCTGGCCACGATCACTGCCACAGGTCAACCCAAGTATCAAAAGAACTTCGCTCCCTTGGTGCCCGGTTTCGACTACATCCCCTACAACGATATCCCCGGCACTGAGGCTGTCCTGCAGCACCATCAGGATCGGATCTGCGCCATCCTTTTGGAGCCGATCCAGGGAGAAGGAGGCGTTATGCCTGGGGATCCGGCTTACTTCCAGTGGCTGCGACAGATCTGTACCGACCAGGGGATCCTGTTGATCTTGGATGAGGTGCAGGCGGGAATGGGCCGCACAGGCATGCTTTGGGGTCACTGCAACCTGGGCATCGAGCCGGATATCTTTACCTTGGCCAAGGGGCTGGCGGGGGGGATCCCGATTGGAGCGCTATTGAGTAAGGAGTTCTGCGCCATCTTTGAGCCTGGTGATCATGCCAGCACCTTCGGCGGCAACCCGCTGGCCTGTGCGGTGGGGGCTGCGGTCTGTCGGACCCTGATGTCGGAGCATCTGGTTTGGAACGCCAGCATTCTCGGGGGACACCTGCGACAAGGTCTGGTGGGATTGGTGGAGCGGTTCCCCTCCTTGCTCTCCGGCGTGCGGGGGTGGGGATTGATCCATGGTTTGCTCACCCAGATCCCAGCGAAGGATGTGATCACGGCGGCCATGGAACGGGGGCTGTTGCTGGTGCCTGCTGGGCCTCAGGTGGTGCGATTTGTCCCTCCCCTGATCGTGACCCAGTCGGAGGTGGATCAGGCGCTGGCCGTCTTGGAGGATACGCTGGCTGCCTTTTGATCCGTCAGGGATAGGGGCCTCTGGTTGATCTGGGATCTCTACAGGAGCACCGTTCTGATCTTCACGACTCACGCCCCTCTCCGATCTCGACCCTGGTTTCTGAGTGATGATCTGGATCTCTCGATGTTGGACCTTGGGGGTGATCCTGAGCATGGGCTAGAGGCGGGGTCGGCAGGTTGGGGCTGGGCAGAGCGAGCGGATCTCTTCTCAGAGGTGAGCGGATCCGGTTCAGGTAATCTTTGATCCAGGCTTCCTCGATCCAGGTCTTGGTCACCACCGCTAGGGGAAGGGCTAGCACCAGACCCACCACACCAAAGAAGGTGGCGAAGAAGATCTGAGCGATCAACGTCGCGGCGGGGAGCAGTGAGACCTGCTTCTGCATCACCATGGGGCTAAACCAGTAGCTCTCTAGATTCTGGATCACCAGATATAGGATCAGGACCGCTAACGCTTTCCAGGGGGCGTCCAACAGGGCCACGGAAACGGGGAAGACAACGCTGAGGGTGGGACCGATATTGGGAATGAAGTTAAACAATCCGGCTAATAACGCATGGGCAAGGACGAACCGGATCCCGAGAAAGCTCAACCCGACTCCGCTCAACAGGGCGATAAACAGGGAGTTGATGGCGACGCCCCGCAGCCAACTGAGCAGCACCACCTCACACTTGGACAGGATCTCATCAGCCCGATCTCGGTAGAAGGCCGGGAAGAGGGCAACCATGGTGTTTCGATAAGCGGTGGGATCGGAGAGAAACATCAGGGTGAGGACGAAGACCAACAACATCTGGAGAAAGGTGGTCAGGGTGTTGGAGAAGAACTCAAATAAGTTGCCCGTCAGACGTTGGGTCAGAGGTCCCATGCCCTCGATCCATTCCTGCACATTGCTCAGATCCCCCTCTAAGATCTGGATGGTCTGCTCGGGCAGCTGGATCCGCAGGTTCTCCAGCAAGAGCGGTAACCCGGCCAAGGATTCCTCCAATTGGCTCAGTAGCTGCTCAAATCCCTTTGGCAGCAGGTTCAGCAACTCTTGAAACTGGGTTAGAAAGGCAGGTGCCACCAACAACCCGAACAGCAGCCCCACCAGAAACACCAACCCCACCGCCAGGGGCAAAGCCCGACCCCGCCGGATCCCAAAGGATTGGACCCAACGCACCAAGCTATTGAGGGCCACCGATAGAACGACGGCGGTAAAGATCAGCAATAGGATCTCGCGAAACAACCAGAGGGTTGTCAGAACGATAATCACGAAGATTAAGATGATCCAGTCCGCCAGTTTCACACCCTTGCCCCCTTGCCCCTGCCCGATCTATCGAGACCGATGGCCTCGAAATATCCTTACAGTTTACTACCCACGGCAGCCCGCTTTAGTGGGTAGGGGGGTGGTACTGAGGCTCAAGATCAAATAAGACTTAGACCGGCACTGAATACACGTAGCACCGATCTTCTGTTTTCAACTGAGGTTCGCAGGATCCCTAGACCACGCCTGGACCCTTGCCGCCGGGTTCGTTGACTTCCTGCAACTCCTGGGCTCTCTCCTCAGCGCTAGCCTCCTGAGCTTTTCTCAGATCTCCTGGCTGTTCAACGTACATCTCAGGTTCAACCGCATAGTTGTTGATCAATCCTTCCCGATCGGTGGTGAAGCCCCCTGTGGTAGCAGGTTGACCCTCGGGTTGAGGGATCTCCTTGTAGACTTGTCCCTCTCGTTGCTGCCGTGCTTTGGTCTCTGCCGGGACAATGCCCCGATCGTAGCCAGCACCGGGCTTGTTAGTGGTGCCCGTGGGCTTCTCCTCCTTCCAACCCAGAGGCCGTCTAGCTCGGAACCAGGCTAAGGATCCAACACCAGCAGCAGCAATAAACCCCAGGATCAGGGTGAGGGTTGCGGAGAAGGGAAAGTGAGAGGCTTGCGCAGGAGCATCGGCAATCATCAAAATCATAGACATGGCGTCTCCAATAGTCATCATGGACAACGCATCAACACGAGGAGATGGCTTGATGCTGATCTCCCAGCACGCTGGATCTAGAACGTGGATCAAATGCAATGTTGGAGACCCTGTTTCCCAACTCAAGTCGTCCACACGGCGAATCGGGGTACGTACCCAGTTGGACAGTTCATCCCGTTTTGTCTCTGAGTGATCGCGATACCTTTTAGATCCAGCTTAGGTTGACTGCGTTATTGCAAGGTGCAAGTCGATCACAATAGCAACTTAGGTGGCGAACGTGAAGACACTGTGAAGCGGACTGAACCCAGAATGCTCCTTAATCTCCTTTGCTTGAGCCTCTCAACTTTTTCTCCAGCTCATCGCTCCCCTGTAAAATGGACAGGGACTCCGACCCTCAGGGATCCTAGATCCTCCGGGACGGGCTCTGAGGTGTGCGAGATCCCTTGAGACACTATTGGGGGTTGAAATGAGGTGGGTTCACGGCAAGATCTTTGCCCTGATCGGGGGGCTCGCGACACTTATCCCACCCGTTCAGGCCCAGGGGAGTCCTGAGTCGATCTCCAAGAGAGCCTGTGAGGCTGACGGAGCTTTTGTCTACATTCCCGCTGGAGACTCGCAATCTGGCAGCTCTCGAGAGCAACGGGACTACGGTTACCAGATCTCCGCTGAGGCAGTCGCGTCTGATCCCGATCAGATCACCACAGCCCGCCAGCGATTGCGCCAACAGGCCTGGTTTGAGGGTGAGTCAGATCCAACCCAGATCTCTTTAGCCGGATTCTGTCTCGCTCAGCATCTAGTCACGCAGCAGGAGTATCAGCAGTTTGTGGTAGCCACAGATCACCCCGCACCAGGGATCTCCGCAGCAGAGTATCAACAGCAAGGGTTTCTGGTTCACCCCTATGAGGAGGTGGAGAACTATCTGTGGCAAGGATCGGACTATCCTGCTCAATTGGCCCAACATCCGGTGGTTTTGGTCTCCCACGCCGATGCCCTGGCTTATGCGGAGTGGTTAGGAGAACAGGAGGGGTGGAGCTACGATCTGCCTACTGCTCAACAATGGGAGAAGGCGGCTCGGGGCACGGAGGGACGATATTTCCCTTGGGGGGATGTGTGGCAAGATCAAGGGACTAATTGGGGCGGCGTGGATCCCCAGGGGACCTCTGAGATCGGTGCTTTTCCCCTCAGCATCAGCCCCTATGGGGTTGAGGACATGGCAGGCAATGTCTTTGAATATACGGCAACGGTCCTACAGCGAGGCGAGGGACAGGTTGCGGTGATGAAGGGGTGCTCCTGGGATGATCTGCCTGGTTTCTGCCGTGGGGCCTATCAGCATACCCGACCCCTAGGCTCCCGTCATATCCTGTTTGGCTTTCGGTTGGTGCGTCAACAGGCGTTAGAGTGAGATCCTCAGCCTGGTGTCTCAATCGGAGTGGCGACTGCAATATCTTCAATGAATCTTGCCTCCGTACGGATCGTTTTAGTGGAGCCAGCCGGACCTCGTAATCTGGGCTCGATCGCTCGGGTGATGAAGAATATGGGATTGGACCACTGGATCCTGGTTGATCCCCACTGTGATCCGCAGGATCCCGAAGCTCAAAGGATGGCGGTACATGGGGCGGAGCTGCTCTCTCAGGTTCAGATCGTATCCCATTTACCGGAGGCGTTGCGGGGGTGTCAGCGAGTGATCGGCACCACGGGGCGGGATCAGACCTATCCACCGGAGTGGCAGATCGAGTCCCCTCGACAAGCCCTTCCCTGGTTAGTGGGAACGGGAGCCAGTGCTCTGGTCTTTGGACCTGAGGATCGAGGATTAAGCAATGAGGAACTCTCTCTCTGTCAACGACAGATCATGATCCCGGCAGCCCCAGACTATCCCTCTCTCAACCTGGCTCAAGCGGTGGGGATCTGTGGTTATGAGCTACGCTTGGCTGCCCTAGCATCGGATATTCGCTTTGCAGGGTCTGAGCCGCCCCGGATTTTCCCCCATCCGGATACCGTGCCCATCGAGGTGATGGAAGGATTCTATGGTCATTTGCGGGATCTGTTACTGCAGATCGGTTATCTACATCCCCATACCGCCGATCGCAAACTGTCCAAGTTTCGGGCTCTGTTCAATCGAGCTGGCCTCACGCGGGAGGAGGTGGCTTTACTGCGAGGGATCCTGAGACAGTTGGGCTGGTCCGTCTCTCACGATCCATCAGCCTCTGCCATGGAGCCGAGGGATCACCAGTCAGATCCCTAGATTGCCACCATTGAGCTTAAGTCGTTTTCCGCCGGGATCGTCGCCGGGATCCGACGTTGAAGCGAACGATCTGGGCCTTGTAGTTCTCCTCACCCTGATTGTGTTGATAGACCTGGATCCCCGTCTTACGCCCTGAAGCTGTGGCTGCGGGTAAAGCCCGTTTGGCCCCATCGGTTTCCACTGCAATGAAGAACTTGTATCGGGTGATCCGGCGGAGTCCTGAGGCTGCCTCCGGGTCATCCGGAGTGAGGGTGCCCAGGGAGATCTGCATGCGGGGGGGCTGCTTGATCCATTGTTTGAGGGTGGGGATCAGATGCCGTCTGAGTCTCGACCAGGAGGTAGGCTGCTCATCAGGATCCGGTTGAACCAATAGCTTGAGTCCAGTCACCGGGTTCAATCCATAGGTGATCAGAACGGTGGGCATGACCAAGAACTCCTTGCCGAGCCAGAGTGTATCCCTAGCCTAGCATTGGAGCTTGGGATGTTCCTGCTCACAGGTACATCTGGAGGGATCTAGGGCTCTCTAGGCCATCTGGCTCCAGTCCTTGGGGTGTCTGAGGATCGTGTATAGCTTGCCCTCCCAACTGTCAGGCTGGGGCTCATACCCATACTCCCAACGCACCATCGGCGGCAGCGACATCAGGATCGGTTCCGTCCGTCCCTTGGTTTGGAGGCCAAACAGAGTGCCCCGATCATACACCAAATTGAACTCCACATAGCGGCCCCGACGATACAGCTGGAACTGACGCTCGTGATCTTCCCATGCCTTACTCTGACGGCGTTCTACGATTGGTACATAGGCAGGCAGAAAGGCTTCCCCACAGGAGCGGACGAAGGCGAAGATCTCAGGCCAACTCCGTTCCCCCACCTGCTGCTGCACCACCTCGGGCTCATCCTCGGGTAGGGTCGCCAGATCTGCTTCTCCATTGGGCCGGTACAGTAATCCAGGGCGCTGATCCTGATAGTCAAAGAAGATCCCGCCAATGCCACGGGCCTCATCCCGATGGGGCAGGAAGAAATAACGATCACACCAATGTTTGAAGACCGGGTAGTAGCTCGGATCGTGAGCCTCACAGGCTTGTTTCAATACCTGATGAAAATGGATCGCATCCTCCTCGAACAGGTAGTAAGGAGTGAGATCGATGCCGCCCCCAAACCACCAGACCGGCCCAGCCTCAAAGTAGCGATAGTTGAGGTGAACCGTGGGCACATAAGGATTACGAGGATGTAGGACCATAGAGGTGCCCGTGGCGTAAAACTCGTGGCCCTCCGCCTCCGGTCGTTGCTTCAGGATCGAAGGGGGTAAGGTCTTGCCAAACACCTCGGAGAAATTAACCCCGCCCTGCTCAAACACGCCGCCATCCTTGAGCACACGTGATCGGCCTCCTCCACCACCAGGTCGCTCCCACTGATCCTCTTGAAACTGGGCCACGCCATCCAACTGTTCCAGACGAGCACAGATATCATCTTGCAACTGACGGACAAACTGACTGACCTGCTCACGACTGCTAGCAGGAGGGGCGGATAGGGTGGATGCGGTCATAACGGTCTCAGGCGATCACTTCTCGGATCCTAAGTGGGAACGGCCTCCAGTGGACGCAGCCGGGACCATTTGTTACGTTCCTCCAAGAAACTCTCACAGCCAACCACATCCCATTCCATCTCCGTGCCCCCTTTGCGGATGTTGACATTGATCTCCGGGGCGATCGGATCAAAGTCGGGCTCTAGGGTGAGATGGGGCTGTTGATGCTGCTCCTCCACGGCATGGTAGGTGATGCAGCGATCCACATAATGACAGTGAACACAGATACACATGGGCGATCCTAGGGTGCCTGTGCTCGCGTTATAACCAATCCCGCTGCCGATCGCCCACCGATCGAGGATCTGCCCCGGCCTGAATGACACAAAGGTTTACACTCAGACCCCTGCTGCTGACATATATCTCAATACTGTTGAGCGAGTTAGGGGAATTGTTTAGAGTTTAGAAACAGGGGAAAGCGATCTGTCTACCCGCTGGTCCCCAGCCTGATCCCATCTCCCATCTGCTGTCTTACCTGTGATCTGACCATGAACTTCACCGAACGTTACCGCTTCAGCTGCACCCTTTCCTACGGAGACATCTACGGCCAGGTCATTGTCTGGTTGATCGTGATCTTCGCTAGCCTGGCGGCGGCTCTGGGTCTGATGAACAATCCTCTCTATGCCTTCCTGACCGTGGGCCTGATCCTGGTGCTGTCGCTGCCTTTCCTGCTGTTTGCCTTCGTCACCACCCTCCTGAACCACATCGAGTTTGAACCTATGGGTCAAGAGAAAACGGCCCCGCAAGCTCAATCTCGTCCCCAAGCAGGCACCGTGGGTTGATCAAGAGCCTCCTCTAAATGATCCGTTTCATGCATGAAGAACGAGAGCCGGGCCACCCTGGCTCATTTGTTTGAGAAGGGCCAAACCATGATGATCGACATCTCCAAACTGATCCCGAAGGCAGGGAACTACCGCATCGCCAGTAGCGGTGCCATCACTGATCTCACCCTGATGGATGTGGCCAGTCAATATGAGTCTCAGATCTCTCAGAAGATGGTGGCTTTGATCCCAGAGCAGATCCCCCGCCGCTTTTCGGGAGAGAAACGGGTCCTGGAGACCACCAAGGTGGATGGAGAAGGGGTATTCATTTACTTCGATCGCCAACAAGAGATCCCGTTATTTGCCTTCAATGCCCCTTCCGGTCGGGTCCGGCTCGGTCTGCCTGTGCTTGAGGATCTGCAGCAACATCTGGAGCAAACCGCGATCCAAAAAGGACTATTTCGCTCAGAGCTCTATCTGCCCAAGTTACCAGATGGTCGCCGGGCTGGGATCGCGGCGGTGTTGAGATCCTCCTTCAGCGGTACCCAGGATGAGATCGAGGCCTTTCGGATATTGATGCTGGATATCATCATGTTGGATGGTAAGGATCTACGCCCCAATCAAGAACAGTTTCAGATCACCTGGGATCAGTTAGACGAACTTTTTGGCCATGACCCGTCCCGATCCTTTCATTGTCCAGAGGGATCCATCGTTACGGAGCCTGAACTACCCCAGATCTTCGATCAAAAGGTAGCGCAAGGGGAAGAGGGCATGGTGATCCGGCGGCTGGAGCGGCTGGAGATCTGTAAGGTCAAACCTCGGCTCAGTTTGGATGCAGTGATCGTGGGCTATGTGGAGGGGGAATATGAGGGCCAGTACGGGGTCACCTCCATGTTGATCGCCATGTCCTATCCTCAGGCTGCCGATCAGAGCTCACTTACCTTACATACCCTATTACGGGTTGGATCCGGACTCACCGATGAACAACGGGCCGAATATCTGCGAATTTTTTCTGATGTCAAAGTAGACTCTCCCCTCACCATGACTGATCAACAGGGGCGCCCGGTTTCCTTTGTCAAACCCGTCTATCTGGCGGAGATCAGCGCGGAGGATCTGATGACCACGATTCCCGGCACAGATCGACCCAACCGCACACAAGTCTTGGAGTGGGATCCGCAACAGGAGAGCTATCGATTCATTGGATTAGCCGCCTGTTCCCGTCCTACTTTTGCCACCTTTATTCGACTGCGACAGGATAAACAACTGGAGGAAGGAGGAGCTCGGATCGCTCAGATCCTACCCGATGTGACCCAACCCAATCTGATGCCGCCTATACCTCAGGAGTCCCGTGTGATCCGGCGTGAGGTGTTTACTAAGGGTCAGGAGATGGTACGGAAGCTGGTGATGGTGCAGAAAAGGGGTGGGGAGGAGACGGTGCCCTATCTGATCTATTGGACAGATTTCTCCAGTAAGCGTAAGGATCCGTTGAAGGTGACTGTCTCCTACGCGTTTACAGAGGGGCGAGCTCAAGCCTTAGCGGAGAAGTTGATCCAGGAGAATGTGGTGCGAGGATGGTCCCCAATTAACCCTGGTGGACACTAGATCGTCCAAATCCAAACAAGGAACTCTATGCGAACTTCCCTGAATATGATTTGGGACAATTTTGAGGAGGGGATGTATGCCGATCTACTCCAATAACCAAGCAAACAGATCCTTGATCGTCAGCTGTAAACCGCTTGCAAACGATGGCATGTCAATAACTCGATCTGGCTCATCCAATACTTCAGGTTCTTGCTTTTGCCGATAAACGAATACGGTTTGTTCCTCAGGATCAATTAACCATCCCATAGGGGTCCCGTATCGCAAGCAATGAAGGATATTTTTCGTTACCTTTGTTTGGCTTTGATCAGGGGACAGGATCTCGATCGTCCAATCTGGCGCATCAAGAAAGGTGTTAGCAATCTCTCCATTCTGATCGCGGGGGATTCGGTCCCAGACAAAAACAGCGATGTCGGGAACAGTTGAACGACCGCCAAAGGTGCAGCGCAGCTCAGGAAATGCACGAGCAATACGCTGAGATCTAACGATCTCATTGATGGCAGATATGAGTTCTCCTTGGATAGCACTATGTTTCCCTTGAGGCATGGGCTTCTGAATCACTTGACCCTCAATATACTCACTCGCGGGCTTCGTTTCGGGCAACCGCAAAAAATCCACTAAGGTCATTGTTTTGGATGGTGTTTGGATCATTGAGGCTTACCTTCCCATTCGCTAGATCAGAATCTGCTCTGTAGTTTCCTCGAAAGCTCAGTGTTTAATAGGCTAGCTCCCCACTCCATAAAAGATTCGCTTCTATCATAGCACAGGATCGATTAACCGCCCTATGAACTCGGCAGGACCTCTACCCTTTTAGCTTCTCGCAACCACACGATCTCTACCTTCATTCTTCGCTTGGTAAAGAGCTGCATCTGCTCTAGATATCAACTCTTCCTTACTCAGGATGGATGGAGATATACACGAGACCCCAAAGCTCATGTTGATCTTAATGGGTATCTCCATTTCTTGATGATGTACCCTTATGGACTTAACTGCTGATCGGATAGCCTCTGCAGACTCAATCGCTTCTTCTAAAGATGTATCAGGTAGAATCAAGCCAAATTCTTCCCCTCCATATCGAGCAGCTAGATCCATAGGTCTTTTGAGGGATTGGCCGATGACTGATGCTACTGCCTTCAGGAAATAGTCTCCGACAAGATGTCCATAGGTGTCGTTAATCTTTTTGAAACGATCAATATCACAAAGAACCAAAGAAATTTGGGTCTCTCTGTGGCTTGAGTGTTGATCTATAATCTGATCCATATAGTTGTCAAAGTGCCTTCGATTTGCTAACTGTGTTAGCTCATCAATCAGAGTGAGTCGCTGAAGTTGGCTCATGGCCCAATTCATTTGCAACAGTCTTCTTACTCTATGCCGGAGAACTGTCAGATTAAGAGGTTTTGTGATGTAATCTATGGCCCCAGAATCGAAAGCCCTGTTAATTGAATCGTCGTCATCAAGTGCTGTAATCATCAGGATGGGAGGACAGTTTCTGTGACATGCTTTTTGTAATTCTATGCAACAGTTAAATCCATCCATGTTGGGCATCATGGCGTCTAGTAAGATCAAATCTGGTACTCTCTCTTGACAGATCTTTAGACACTCTAAACCATCCGCTGCTTCTTGTATTTGATAGCCTGATCCCTGTATTGTCCGTTTGATGAGTAATCTAATCATTCTCTCGTCATCAACGATAAGAACTCTGGAAGCATGGCCTGAGAAATGTGGAATATTCACTTTCGACATCTGATGATTAAATCGGTTAGTTCCTGCTTGGTCTGTTCATAAAGTCTCTCCAGGGACGTGGGCCATTCTCTGCAGGTGAAGTTTGGTCCTTTTGCGGTTCTTTCTAAAGTCTTACATATCTGTGCCAGTCTCTGTGCGCCGACTGTGGCATTCATTGAGAAAAATGCATGAGCCTCTCTACTGATTAAGTCGTGATCTGCAGCTTCTAGGGCATTTTTAAGTGCGGCCAGTCGTTGGGGTGAATCTTCCAAATATGTGTTGGCAATCTCAATGATGATCTCATGATCCTCAGATCCGAGGCTCTGAGCAATGGACTCCAACTCTGCAGGATTTAAGATGGGCAAGCTTACATCTTCTTGTGCTGACGAAGAAACGGATCTTGCCTGATGTAAATTCTCTGGTGGACTGATCACATCAGCATATCGCTCCAAAGCTGCCACGATTTCTTGTATCCGTACCGGCTTACCGATATAGTCATTCATGCCTGACCGCAAACATTTCTCTTTATCTCCTTGCATCGCGTGGGCTGTCATGGCGATGATCCAAGGGGTTATTGGAGATGACGAATATTGACGAATCTGCTGAGTAGCCTCGAATCCATCCATGATAGGCATCTGCACATCCATCAGCACCACATCATAGTCTTGTCGTTTCAAGGCCTCCACTGCTTCTTGCCCATTGTTCACCACATCAAGCCGATAGCCCAGCTTTTCCAGCATGTGTAGGGCTACTTTCTGGTTAACGGGCACATCCTCTACTAGGAGTAAACGGAGCGGCAGGGTTGCTCCCCTCAGTTGCTGACGCGGATCGTCAAGTTCTAGAGGGTTATCCGGTTCCTGCGTTGGAGCTGAGAGCAACTTCTGTAGCGTTTCCCTGAGGCGAGATTGCTTGACTGGCTTATTGAGGAATGCAGTGATCAGAGCCTCATTATATTTCCGCAAATCTGTTCTATCAATAGAACTAAGAATGAGGATAGGTACCTTCTCGTAGGCTGCCATCATACGAATGCAACTGGCTAAGGTTATTCCGTCCATGCCAGGCATATTTAGATCCAGGATCATGACATCTACCCTTGGTCGAAGCGCAAGCCATTCTATTGCAGCTGAACCTGAGGTGACAGCATGTACTTCTAGCCCCCAAGATTGCCCCTGGAGTGTCAGTATTTGACTGTTAGTAGGATTATCCTCCACTACCAATAAGTGTTTGCCTTGTAGACATTTGGAAGAAGGGGACCTTTTAGTCTCATTATGTCCCACTTCCTTTGCCAGAATCGTAAACGTAAACTTTGATCCTTGCAGTAAAGATGTAGAAGATAAGACAAGAGGGTTAGAGGAGCGGTTTGGAGGATAATCTCCAGCACTGTGTCCCTGACTTTCAACCCATAATCGCCCACCCATCATTTCACATAGTTGCTTACTAATAGCAAGCCCTAGACCGGTTCCTCCAAACTGACGCGTGGTAGAGGCATCAACTTGACTAAAGGGCTGAAACAAACGGTGCATTCGATCGGCAGGAATTCCGACACCTGTATCTTTGACAGAAAACTCTAGTTCCCAAGGATCTTGCCTCGAGTCAGGTGCAAGTTCAGTGGATGGTTTTACCGTTATCAATACTTCGCCAGAGGAAGTGAATTTTATTGCGTTACTGAGCAGATTTAGCAAAATTTGCTGCAGACGAGTGATATCCCCACAGATGAAACCTGGTGTGCGAGGATCAATGAAGTGGTTTAGTTCGAGGCCTTTACGGATTGCTTCTGGAGCAATCAAATCCAAACAGCCTTCCACAGCCTCATACAGGGAAAAGGCTTGACATTCTAGTTCAAGTTTCCCAGACTCAATTTTAGAAAAATCAAGGATATCATTGATGATAGTCAAAAGGGCATCACTGCTCTTGCGGATAGTTTCAGAAAATTCTCTTTGGTGCGGATCTAGAGGTGTATCAAGGAGAAGGCCCGTCATGCCAATAATAGCATTCATGGGAGTACGGATCTCGTGACTCATGGTAGCTAGAAATTCACTTTTTGCCTGGTTCGCTGCCTCAATTTCTCGGTTGGCAAGCTCTAGATCCCGATTTTTCTTGACAAGTTCCTTCCTATGCCTTTGCTGATCTTCAAGTAGTTTTGCCTGAGCAATAGCAATTCCCACGCGAGAAGCAACTGATTCCAAAAGAGCTATTTCTTCAGATGTCCATTGGCGCGGCTCATCACACTGCTTTAAGACGATCACCCCATTGGGAATACCTTGGTATGAGGTGCGGACCGCCAGCATTGACTTGATCCCAATCTTTTCGCAGACATAAAGTACATTTTGCAGCAATAGACTTTCGTACACATTATGGATTGCTACCGCTTTGTCCTGAGAGAGTACCTTCTCAGCATGGGGATTCCCCTCAACAGGAATGGGAACCTCCTTGATCGAGGCGTATCCTGCTTCATGATACTCTGCTGCAATCGATAAGCTGGGAGGCGGGCCAGCAACATAAGTGCGAATGGTGCAGCGACTCACTCCAAATACTTGCCCAATCTGGTTGACCGCAGTCTGGAAGATCGCCTCACTATCTAGGTTTTGCCGAATCTCTTGTGTGATTTTCTCGAGCAGTAGAATACGTTGATATTGGTACTCAAGGGCTTTTTGGTCTTCATTTCTCTGGATGGCTACCCCCAACCACTGAGCCATCAGTTTCAGAAACTCGAAATCGACTGTCCTAAATGATCTTGACCTAGGTGTTGGACTGGAAAAGTTGAGTGTTCCATAAACACTTCCTCCGACATAGACCGGCAACCCTACGTAAGACTCCAATCTGAATTTCCTATAGGCAGGGTGATGCGCCCACTCTGAGCCCTGAACCCTCTCAAATCCAATGAGTTGCTCGGCAGCCAATGTCTCCTGACAATAGGTCTCTGACAGGTCAAAGGTTGTCCCGACGGAGATCTCGACAGTAGGAGAGTAAACGGCGCAAATAGTATAATCCGATCCTTGGATGTGGGCGAGGATACCAATGTCAAGATTAAACTGCTGACATCCGACTGCTAACAGCTGCTGGACTCGTTCCTCAAAGTTTAGCGAAGCATCAGCAATGATCTGATGGAGAGAACGGATAGAGGCTTCACTGTCCCGTAGGTCTTCTTCCATCTGTTTTCTTTCTGTGATCACTTCGGTAAACATGATAATGCCACCGATAGTGTTATCCGAATCAGTCCAAGGATGAACTTGCCAGCGAACCCATTCCGTTTGGCCATCTAAGCGAGGGAACGGATCTTCTTCACAAGTTTCAACTGCTCCTTGAAGGCAACGCTGATGAATCTGTTTCCAGCGCTCCGGCACCTCAGGAAAGATCTCGTAGTGGGATCGCCCCAATATATCAGAATTCCCTAGACCATAGTCGATTAGCCATCGTTTACTAGAAGCGATATAGCGAACCTCACGATCGAACATTGCAATTGCGCAGGGAGCGTTCTCAATAAACAACTGGAGCTGTTGCTGACTCCTTAGGAGATCCTGTTCAACCCTTTTGCGTTTGGAGACCTCTTGCTCAAGTCTTGCGTTAGCTTCCTTTTGGCTTTTGAGAGAAAGTCTGAGCTCTAATTGGCTGACGACCTGGCGACTCAGCGTGCTCAGCATTTGGATCTGTCGGTCAGTAAGTTGCCTGGGTTTATGATCAATGACACAGAGAGTTCCTAATACATACTTCTCTGGAGTGACTAGGGGAGCACCTGCGTAGAACTGAATATTTGGGTCGTGTAGGACGAGAGGATTATCCGTAAATCGTTCGTCCAATGTAGCATCCGGGACAATGAGCAAACTATTGTCTGCAACAGCATGACCACAGAAGGAGATGTCACGAGAGGTCTCTGATGCATCGATTCCGATTCGAGATTTAAACCACTGACGGTCAATATCCACCAGAGAAATTAGAGCAATTGGAGTGCCGCAGATCTCTGAGGCTAGCAATACAAGATCATCGAACTCCTGCTCGGGCAGAGAATCTAATACATTGTAGCGATGAAGTGCCGCCAATCGCTCAGTTTCGTTACTAGGAAGGATAGGCTTTCTCATGACCGCAGAAAAACAGTGTTGACCGATACTCAAATAGCTTTTGTAAGCAGTGTTATTTACTGAGCATGCCTATTCTACTGCTCCGAAAAGAAATAACGCATCCGCCAATTGGCGTAAGTTACTGGAATGTTGCGGCCGAACTGGTCTCCTTGCCTTGCCGGAGGTGTCCTGGTGTTTCCGATTCTACTGGGGTGAGCGAGGGATGGTTCGTGGTGTTAAGGGTGTTTCGGAACTAAATCTGATAGAGAGGGTGTGGCAAGTGATTCAGTGCGATGACTTATTCTGTCTCCACAGATTCTTCTGGATGAGGAGATTTAACTGAATGATCCTCTGATGACGGCAGACTCTGCTCGATCTCCATCTCCACCGGATCCTGCCTCGAATCAATGATCTCATCAGCGATCACCTTGATCGTACTAGCCACTGGAACTGCCAATAACGCCCCTAAGATCCCCCCCAAGCGAATACCCATGAATACAGAGATTAACACCCAGATCGGGTTAAGTCCAATGATGCTACCTAACACCCGAGGTGATACCACCTGATCTACGACCTGGCCAACAATAAACGCCACCACAAATACCTGCAATCCCGTCCAGAAATCCTGGATCACCAAGAATAAGCTGACGGTGACCTGAGTGATCGCACCTAGAAACGGGATCAGACTACCCATGCCAATGGTAAAGCCAAAGAGTAAACCTAAGGGGATCCCCAATACCGTGTAAATCAGGGCCAACACCGCACCAAAGCCTCCTGCGATCGCCACCTGTCCACCAATAAAGGTCTTGAGTTTATGGGGGGCATGGGTGCCGATCCGTTGTCGCCACCAGGGAGGTAGCCATCGTAACATGCCTTGCCAAGCCGTCTCACCCCCGATGAGGAGAAAGACCGTCATCACCAGAGAGATAAACAGATTCAGGGCGTTCTGGATCGTGCCGGAGAGCACCCCCAGGGTCGTGCTAGCTGCAGATTGGAGGGTATCTTGGAGCTGTTGTCCAATGTTTTCCGTCTGTTGGCCCAGATCAAAACCGATCTGTTGTAGGGGAGGCCATTCCTCTAGCGATTGTAGATAGGATTCCAAGGTTCCGGCCCAGTTGGGTAATTGATTGACAAGCTGGCTGAGCTGCTGGATCAACACCGGGATCAGGGTCAGCCCAATGCCTCCTAAGGTCAAGGTTGCGACCAACAGGACCAAACCGATCGCTACCCCCCGTGGTACCCCCTTGCCTTTCAAGAATCGGATTGGGTAGTCCAACAAAAACGCCAGCAGTGTAGCTGTTAGTAGGATATTGAATAAGGGTTGAATATTGTTGATCAGGAAAAGGAGCACCCAGCCATTGAGCACACAGAGAGGAAACACCAGGCTGAGGCGCAACCACCGAATGAATTGATCCGTAGACTGAAATACTGGCATACCTCTGCTATCTCCATGGAGATCGACCGGTCTAATTGCAGAATATCAGGTCAGGGGACCCAAAGCGTTCTCAAGGGCCACAGATCCCAGAGAGGGCTGGCAGCAAAAGCGATCGGGCTATCCCGTTAGCAGGATTAGCAACAACTCCTCATGGGGTATCTGTTTCAGATCCATCCCCTGGTCTGCTAGCATAGCTCTATTTTGGAGATGAATTCATGGGTCAGAATATACGAATTAAGCACGGCCTCATTCTGGTCCCGATCTGTTTCGTCCTTCTGGTGTATCTGATGCAGCGATCTCCCCTGACCGCACGAGGATCTATCGACAGCTTCGTCAATGTCAAAACCTTTATCCCCTCCATCCAACTGGACATCAAGTACCACACAGAGGATAACTTTGTGGGAACTCCGATTGACGGCTATACCTCCCCTCACTGTCTGTTGACCCGTGAGGCAGCTGAGGCTTTGCTGAAGGTTCAGAAGGATCTGCTGCGGCAGAATTACTCCCTAAAACTCTACGATTGCTATCGTCCTCAACAAGCCGTGGATCACTTTGTGCGTTGGGCTGCGGATCTCTCCGATACCCGTATGCAGAAGCGATACTATCCTCAGGTCGAGAAGAGTCAACTATTCGCACAAGGTTATATCGCCAGCCGCTCCAGCCACAGTCGAGGGAGTGCAGTTGATCTGACCCTGGTTAGACTCATCTCCCAGACCGATCCGCCACAGTCTGTGGCTGTTGATATGGGATCAGAGTTTGATTTCTTTGATCCGATCTCCCACACGTTGAGCGACCAGATCACCCTTGATCAAAGGGCGAATCGGATCCAACTGAAGACCGCTATGGAGCGACAGGGGTTCCAGAACTACCCACGGGAATGGTGGCATTATACCCTGATCGGTGAACCCTATCCTCATACCTACTTCAATTTTCCACTGGACTCGAAGGGCTAGAGATTATCCCAACTCTCCCTCAGCGTTCGTCGGTTTGGGATCAAAGGTATCGGGTGTGGATCCGTCAGAACTGCCTTTAGATCCGACCGATAGAGGGGGGCGACCGACGTAGCCCTCCAGACAGGTGCGTAGCTGCGATGGGTTGAACAGGATCGGGAGAAAGTGAATGCTTTTCACTTCACGGAAATAGAACAGGATCGGCACAGGAGTGACATAGATCTCCCAATGTAGCCAGTCCCCGTAAGGGAAGTTACGGATGCGTTGCTCACCTCGATAAACCTCCAGGGACTCTGAGGTAAAGACCAATCGTAGGGTCGCCGTCTGGACCACGAGAAAGAAGCCAAACAGGGCCACTACAGCTGTTGCCCAGGGAGACAAGAAGACCAGAGGTAGGGACAGGAAGATGATCCCTAAGCTCAAGCGATAGTTTGGATCGAGGGTGATGGCGGAGCGGGTTTGTGCTGTTGTCGGATTAGACATCGGTGATCCGGTCTCATCTAGAACGATGCATCGATCCTAACCCTTGGAGCCTAGACCCTACCTCTCCTGTCCTAAGTCGCGTCATCTTTGCCGCAACTACTCTAGCTCCTGTTCGGCTTGATCTGCTCGCCTGCTTTCCGCCTCAGCTTGCCGTCTCTCCGCCTCAGCCTCAGTGGGTACCCGATCACGAGCTCAACTGAGTCCGATCGTTGAACTTGATTGAGTATGGAAGAAGGAAGAAGAAATAAGGAAGTTTGTGGTTTGTGGAAAAGATTATAACGAATCCAGGATTAAATTTTGTAAATGGATATTGACACTTGTCTAGAAGCGTGGGAGTCTCTCAATGGATGTATAAATCATCAATTTGTTGCAGTTAGGGTTTTGTGGTGAGGAACGTTTCCTATGCTCAGAATCGATGATGTGCAGGGGAAAGGTCGAGGTGCGATCGCAACTCAGTCGGTTAAGCGAGGAGATCTGATTGAGGCTGCCCCTGTTTGTACACTACCTCCAGAGCAACGTAAGGTCATTGCGGAGACTGCTCTATCAGAATACTATTTTGTTATGCCCACTGAATATCACAGCAGCAAGGACCAAGCCAGTGGACATATCGTCTTCGGCCTCTCATCGTTCTGTAACCATTCCGGAAAACCCAATGCCAGGGTTGACTGGATCAGTGGGGAACATGGGTTATGGGCTCATTTAACTGCCCTAGAGGATATTCAGGTTGGTGAGGAGGTGACGATCTGTTATACCAATCTCGATGAGTATCCTTTGGCCACTCTGTTTGTTGAAACGGTATGATGCCCATGCAAAGCCGGATCGTACTAGAGCAGAAACACACCGCGACGGGAACGACGATCTTTCTGGTTTCTGTGAACGATGAGCATATCCAACACCTGATTAAGTTGGCTCAAGATCCAGAATTGGTTGATCTAATGGGCTGGGATCCTTTCTTTGAATTGGATCAAATGGATTTGTTTATTGAGGCGATCTCCTGTTATGCATTGCCCTACTCACGGGCTAGTCAACCCTTGGTTTTTGGCCTCTGTTTAACTCCTGATGAGCTACCGATAGGCTATGTGGTTCTGAAAGGGATCAACCCGGAGCTACATACTGCAGAGGTGGGTCTTGCTGTTTTAGAGCAGCGCTATCGATCAAGAGGATACGGTCGATTAGGCTTGCAGCGAATCGTGGGCTATGCCTTTGATGAGTTGGGACTCAAAAGGATCGGAGCTGCCATCCTAGCCTCCAATCAGAGCTCGATCAATATGTGCACGAAAACAGGATTTGGTGTAAGAGAGCTCTTACCCAACTCCTGGACCATGCCCAATGGAGATCTAGCCGATATGGTTTGGATGGAGATAGAGCACCCAGATCGAGATCCCTAGGGATAAGCTCATAGGCACTTATAGAAGGAGGACATTCATCTGTAGTTTGTCTCCCTCTAGAGTCGATGAAGCATCTGCGAGGGCTCAGATCCCCTTACCCCCCACTGAGGGCGCTTCCCGGCCCTTGAAATAGAACCCAAGAGAGAAAGAAATTACCGATAAAGATCGATAACAACGCCGTCACCACCGCATCCGTCGTCGCTTGCCCTACTCCTTTGGCTCCCCCTGTGGTGGAGAGTCCCCAATTGGATCCGATCACGGCGATCAAACTCCCAAACACCCCTGCCTTGATGGTGCAGGCGATCAGATCCCAGGGACCTAAAAACACCTGAGCCGACTCCAGAAACTGGCTGGGGGCGATGTTATAGGCATAGCGACAGATCAACATGCCTCCGATCAACCCAGTGATCAACGAGATCATGGTCAACATGGGCAGCACCAACCCACAGGCCAACAGCCGAGGCAAGACTAGATAATCCACCGGATCCGTGCGGAGGATCTGCAGAGCATCGATCTGTTCCGTCACCTTCATGGTGCCCAGCTCTGCCGCGAAGGCCGATCCCACCCGACCCGCCATGATCACCGCTGTCACCACCGGAGTCAATTCTCGGCAGAGGGCGATGGCCAACACCCCGCCGATTAAGGAGGAAGCCCCGAAGTTAATGAACTCCCGCGCCACCTGGATCGTGAACACCCCACTGATCACCACCGCTGTCAGCAGCACGATCAACAAGGACTCCACCCCCACACTGGAGAGCTGATCCATCGTATTACGGCGATTGATCCGACCCTGCATCAGATGCAGTAGCGCCTGTCCCCCCAATAAAAAGGTAGATCCCACACGACTCCACCAGACCAGTG
>CAYSEO010000021.1:0-23336 GCA_964429885.1 uncultured bacterium | reverse complement strand
GCGAGGAAAGAAGCCCGCGCTGTACTTGTAAAGTCAGCGTCGGGAGAATGTCACTGAATGCTAATCTACGCCGTGCGCATCCAGTAAACGCTCAGCTTAGAGAGACTTCTCTGATCGGGGCTCAACTGACGGGAATTGATTTGAGTGAGGCTAATCTGCAAGGAGCCTGTTTGTGGAGAGCACAGCTGCTTAAGGTCAAGCTCAACAACTGTGATCTACGAGGAGCTGATCTACAAGGCTGCTTGATCAAAGCCTCCGATCTCTCGACCTCCTGTCTACAGGGAGCCTATTATGACACCACAACTCAGTTCGAGGCAGGATTTGATCCTGATTCTGTGGGTATGATCCAAGTTAAGTTATAGATTCAGTCTCAACTATATATCAGAGCCTGATCTGACATTGTCCACAGATCCCAAAGGACTCCCAGGTGTGGAAAAGGACCTGGAAATCACAGGAGAGCTCTGTCGGAGGATCGGGAGGAAACCAAGCTTGATCTTCTACTGCGATCAGAGTAGACTCCCCACAATGCACACAGGTCAAATATCCTCTGCCAGGCTGGGCCAAGCTGTGCAGCGCTTCCCCTTCCGCCGAGAGCTTGCTGTGGATCAGCCCCTCACGCTTGAGAGCCTCTAGGGAGCGATACACAGTGGCCAACCCTAGCCTGACGCCTTCCCTGCGGAACCGTTTGAATAACTCCTGGGCCGAGATCGGATCCTGGAGCTGCTTCAGGTAAGCGAGGACAACTGTTTGCCCACGAGTCCGTTTGGAGACAGTTTGAGGATCATCCATAGGTCACTCTTCCCTCCAAGCTGCTCTACAACCATTTTATTGGAATGATAACCATTATCAAGCTGGAAGGCAGGGAGATCGCTGAGGACCTTTAGCAGGTTGAGCGGGAGAGCATCGAAATCGAATTCGCCTTCATCAAACTTGCCCGTTACCCGCACCTGATCGCCCACACTCCCCTGACTTGAGTGCATCCAAAGGCACCGAGCGAAATTCTGCTGGTAAGTAGATTGGTAAATTTGCTTTGATATGCACTACATGGCTTGTATAAACGTTATTGCTGATCTACTTAGCCTCAGGTCAGACGATCGTGATTGTCCTCAGCAAGGGGGCGACTGCCATAACGAAGGTCTGGAGCCGTGTGGGGTTCAGAAGCAGTAGGGACAGGAAGCAGAGCGATTGATCGCTCACTACCCGGCATAAGCAAAGTAAAACAAAAATACCCCTATTCTAATTTCTGCAACCGATCCTTTAGGATCTGCTGCTGCTGCTCCAACTCCTCTAGCTGGGCCCGATTGCTGGCCACCACCTCCGCCGGAGCTCGCTCCACAAAGTTGGGGTTGCTGAGCCGACTCTCGATCCCCTTGGTCTCCGCCTCGATCTTGCCCAGATCCTTGGTCAGCTTGGCCTTGAGAGCCTCCACATCCACCAGCCCCGCCAGTGGCAACAACACCTGCACTGTGCCGACGACTCCAGCAGCCACCTGCTTAGGCTCCTCCCGTAACTGATCGACGATGGTCACCGCCTCCGCCCTAGTCTGATCCTGGATATAGATCTGACCCTGCATCAACATGCGTCGCTCCGCCTCATTGGCACTCTGCAGGATCGCAGTGATGGTCTGATTGGGCTTCAACCCGGCCTCTGCCCTCAGGTTTCGTAAGCTGCGGATCACCTCGATCACCCGTTCAAATTCCTGCTCCAGTTGGGTGTCGATCTGAGTCGGATCCGCCTCCGGGTAGGCCTGAACGGAGATGGAATCCTGTTGGTCGATCTGGTTGAGGATCTGCCAGATCTCCTCGGTAAGGTGAGGCATCCAGGGATGCAGCAGCTTGAGAATGGCATCTAACAGGAGAGCCAACACCTGTTGGGCTGTGGTCTTAGAACTTAGATCCTCACTGCGTAGCCTGGGCTTGGCCAACTCAATATACCAATCACAGAAATCATCCCAGATCAGGCTGTATAGTAGCCGTGCCCCCTCCCCGAAACCGTAGGCCTCCACATAACGGCACACCTCCTGAGTGGTGGAATGTAACCGTGACAAGATCCAGCGATCGCTCAGTTCCAGGGCCTTGGGATCCGGTGTACCCAGTTGTTGCGGGGTCTTACCCTCCAGATTCATCAGGACAAATCGAGAGGCATTCCAGATCTTATTGGCGAAATTGCGGGCGGCCTCCACAGAGGCGGACTCTCCGGTTTGCCGGTCGTAGGCCAGACGAATATCCTGACCCGCTCCCACTACCTCCTTCACTAGGGCGTAACGCAGCGCATCCGTGCCGTACCGATCCAGCAGGTCCAGGGGATCGATACCATTGCCCTTGGTTTTGGACATCTTGGCCCCGGTCTCATCCCGCACTAGGCCGTTGATATAAACATCTTGAAATGGGATCTGCCCCGTCAACTGAGAGGCCATCATAGTCATGCGGGCCACCCAGAAGAAGATAATGTCGAAGCCCGTAGCCATCAAGGCATTGGGATAATACTGCTGCAGATCTTCCGTTTGATCAGGCCACCCCAGGGTCGAAAAGGGCCACAATCCTGAGGAGAACCAGGTATCCAACACATCCGGATCCCGCTGCAATTTCACCGCCGATCCGTATTGTTCCTGGGCCTTGGCGTAAGCCTCCTCCTCCGAGCGAGCCACGATAAAGGTCTGCGGATCCGTTGGCAACTGCTCGTCGATCACCGGATACCAGGCCGGGATCTGATGGCCCCACCACAGCTGACGGGAGATACACCAGGGCCGGATCCGTTCTAGCCAATCGGTATACACCTTGGTCCAGCGCTCTGGCACAAATCGAGGTGAGGTGTGCTGCTGCTCCTCCGTCAGACACTGAGCCGCCATGCCGCTAACATCACAGAACCACTGGATCGATAACAAGGGCTCCACCGGCACCCCGCCCCGATCGCTGTGGGGCACCTCATGGGTGTACTCCTCCACTCGCTCTAAAAGATCGTGTTCCCTAAACCACTGCACCACCTGTTGACGGGCTGCAAATCGATCTAAACCCGTGAACGGATCGCCATTGTCATTCAGGGTGCCGTCCTTGTTCATGATGTTAATGAACGGCAGGTGATGGCGTTTGCCCATCTCAAAGTCATTGTGATCATGAGCAGGGGTGATCTTGACGCAGCCGGAGCCGAAGGTGGGATCCACATAGGCATCCCCAATGATCGGGATCAGTCGGTCTTTAATGGGCAGTTTGATCTGTTTGCCGATCAGAGGTTGATAGCGCTCATCCTCAGGATTGACCGCCACCGCCGTATCTCCCAGCATGGTCTCCGGTCGAGTGGTGGCCACGATCACATATTGGCTAGGATCCTCCGCCAGGGGATAGCGAAAATGCCAGAGATGACCGTTGATCTCCTGATCATCCACCTCGATATCCGAGACCGCCGACAGGCTGGCCGGACACCAGTTGACCAGATATTCCCCCCGATAGATCAGCCCTGTCTCATACAACCGCACAAAGGCCTCGATCACAGACCGGTTGAGCCCCTCATCCATGGTAAACCGCTCCCGTGTCCAGTCCAGGGAGAAGCCCATGCGCCGCAGCTGCCCTGTAATCGTGCCACGGGATTGAGCCTTCCAACTCCAGGCCCGCTCCAGAAACGCCTCTCGCCCCAGATCGTAGCGACTCTTGCCCTCCTGACGGATCTGGCGTTCCAATACCGTATGCACCGCGATGGAGGCATGATCTGTGCCCGGTACCCAGAGGACGTTGTAGCCCTTCATCCGCTTATAGCGCACCATCACATCCGGCAAGGTAAAGGTGAAGGCATGGCCCATGTGTAGGTTGCCTGTCACGTTAGGGGGAGGCAGGACAATGCTGAAGGGAGGTCCAGGTCGGTGGGGATCGGCAATATAGAACCCCTTCTCTTCCCAGAAGGCTTGCCAGCGCGGCTCGCAGTCGAAGGGATTGTACTGGGTGGCTAGGGTGGGGGATGGAGCAACGGTCATGGGATCGATGGGATCGGGATCAATAAGGAGCTAAGGCTAGGGTAGCAGCTTCCTACCCTTCTATTAGAGCGGGAAAGCCCAGCTCCTGAAAGCGTTGCAGATAACCCTCGATGA
Organism: uncultured bacterium; assembly: GCA_964429885.1. GTDB lineage: Bacteria > Cyanobacteriota > Cyanobacteriia > Thermostichales > Thermostichaceae > CAYSEO01. The sequence continues at coordinate 19,258 of CAYSEO010000021.1, read as the reverse complement.
TCTCAGCAGGGGGATGTTGAGGATGGGGTGGGGAGCGACGCAGGATCTGGAGAGTCCGTTGGTAGAGGGGCAGTGCTTCCGGGATCCGCTCTTGTAGAGAATACAGATTTGCCAAGTTGACCAGGGTTGAGACTAGGCGTGGATCTGTCTCGTCCAGAAGCTTTTCACTCAAAGCCAGTGACCGCTGAAACCCCTGCTCTGCCTCTAGATAACGCTCCTGATATTGGTAAAGAACTGCCAGCTGATTGTAGCCACTGGCCCCCTCTACGGACTCCTCTCCATAGAGCTGCTGCCTCACATGCAAATTGGCCACCAAGAGCGGTTCAGCCTGTCGGTCATCACCCGATCGGATCAGGGCCGCCCCCATCCGTTCCAGCCGCTGACTGCCCGCAGGCGAGACCTCACAATAGTTCCACAGCCACTGCTCGATCACGATCTGCTGATCGAGGGCCATAGCCTGTTCCTTGGCCTGCACCTGATGGCAGAACCGAGCCCCAGCTTTCAACAGACCGATGGTCTGGGGGTGTCCCTGCTCTAGAGCCGCCTGCGCCAAGATGATGGCCATCTGGTACTGAAAGGAGGCCGCCTTCAGATCGTGAATCTGTTCAAAGCAGGCTGCCAGTTGAGCGACCATCAAGATCTTGAGCCCGCTCGCCTCCGCCACCGAGTCCAACTGTTCGATCCCCTGCTGATAGGTCCGCACCGCTGCCACCAGGTTATCCAACTGATAGTAGAGATAGCCTACCGTCTCCAGTTGCAATGCGATATCCACGGTTCGTGCCTCCGGATCCTGCTGCAGATTCTCAAGGGCTCGCTGACTCCAGTTGAGAGCCTCCCCTAGGTTGGGCTGTTGGACCGCCGCCTCAGTCAGACGACTCAACACCTCTGCCACCGCTGTGGATCCCTCCCCCACTTGCTGGATCCGGATCTGGAGAGCCTGACGCAGAACTCGGTAGGCCTCCCAGGTGCGCATATCCGTGAGATAGATCTCTCCCAATGCCAAAGCGGTTTCCGCTGCCCCCAAACTCTGGTCCGCTCCTAGCTGGGACCAAACCTGCTGCACCTCCGTCAACACCGCTAGCCCCCAATCCCACTCCTGCAGGGCACACAGGCTCTGACCCAGGCGGAGGCCTATCCAAGCCTGTTGCTCCGTCACCTGATCCGCCTGCCACAGATCTGCCAATAGGAGGGTGCTGCCCTGATGTAATCCTCGATCCAACAGACCCGGCACCTGCTGAACCAACCAGGTCACCATCAGCTCCGGATCCAATCCCTGCTGGCCGTGAAGCACCGCTTGTTCCAGATCCTCCAGACGACCCCACTGGGCGAATCGATCCCGGTAATGCTCAAATAGCACCTGATGTAACCGCCAGATGGATCCTTGCGGGAGGGATGCCTGATAGCTCTGTCGAAGTCTTAGCCCCACTCGATAGCGATCGGGACCGAGGGACTCCACCTCAGGCCGAGTGGTCACCTGTGGCCAACGCTCCACCCCAGATCCCAGTTCAAATTCCTGCATCAATCGTTCCAACAGGGATCGATCCCAAACCAGAGGATAGGCCAGGAGCGACAGCACCCTCTCGATTTCCGGATCATCAGAATCTACAGGCGGATCAGGATCTGGGGACCTAACTACCGAGGTCAAGGGTGAGAGCTCCACTGGGGTCGCCTCGGGCAGACTCTCGATCGGTTGCTCCGCCAACAAAATCCAGAGCACTTGGGCTGAGGATTGATCCATCCATAGGGGCAGCCACTGACTCCCTTGGGCATCCGCCAGGATTCGATCGGCATCATGCACCAGGATCACGGCCCGTCTGTGGGAGGGAGGGATATCCTCTTGCCGTTGGTAGTGCCCGAGATCCTGTAGAAACAACTCCGGTAAACACTGCAGGATCTGCCGATCACAGGTCTGTTTGGCCAATTCATGCAGAGCTGCTCGACTGGGACTGTGGTGATACCAATGCCAATGCTCCATCGCTCCGGATCGGATCACATAGAGTCCCAACTTGGCCAAAGCGCTGGTGGGGGGAAAGGTTAATGCTCTCGGATCCGCTAACATCATCTCCATCAGGACCGTCGCCGTTGAGCTGAGATCTGGCCAGCCCAGCCGATCGGCGAACTCAGTGGCCATGACGGGCAATTGCAGCTGGGTTTGCTGCAGGTAATGACAACAGGCCAGATCAAAGGCTGTCAACCCCTGATGGGCCGCATTGAGATCTCGTCGCAACCGGAAGGGCACCTGCTCCCAGCTGGTAACAGGTTGTTGACTCAGATCAGCTCCATCGATCCAGCCCCATAAGCAACTCTCCCCCAATTGTTCCTGTAGGCTACGACCCAGGTCCGTTCTATCGATCTCTCCCGGTCCATGGAAGACTAAGGTTTGCGGGCTCCCCTGTTCCAGCTGCGCTAGGGCAGCCTCGATCTGAGTCTGATAAGGGGAATGAGGAGCCCATGAGGAAGAGGTCATGGTAAGGATTGGGGGTGAGGGATCGGGGTGACTGTAGTATAAATGTCCAGTTTGAGCCTTTCAACCGTAGGATCGCCATAGGGTTTGATTGAGACCGTCAGAGGATCGAGGCATTCATGATTCCTTAAGGTCTATTCAATAATGGGAAGAAATGACCCACAGGTCCCTGACCCTGACCGATGTCTAAGGCGTGAGCGAGGGCTGCCGTCACATAGGTCTTGCCCTGTTGAGTAGCCTGGAACGGATCCGCTCCTAATGCCAGTTGAGCGGCGATGGCCGCAGAGAGGGTACAACCTGTACCGTGGGTATTTTGAGCTTCAACACAAGTCGGTCTCAAGGTCTCCATCCGAGAGCCATCCCCCCAGACATCCACACCCCGCAGAACACCACTCATCCCCCCCCCTTCACCAGGACAGCTTGAGGACCCAATCGATGGATCTGAGCCGCGGCCTTCTGCAAATCTGCTAAGGAGTGGATCTCTAGCCCCGCCAAGATCTGGGCCTCGTAGCGATTTGGGGTGACGATCAAAGCTAGAGGGACCAATCGATCTCGCATACTCTCAATGGCCTCGTCCGCCAGGAGCTGAGATCCTGTCCGTGACACCATGACGGGATCCACCACCAATTGCTGTAGACTGAATCCTTCCACCTGCTGAGCGACGGTCTCGATGATGGCGGCGCTGAGCAACATGCCGGTCTTGGTGGCCTGGACGCCGATGTCCGTGACCACAGCCCCGATCTGGGAGGCGATGGATTCGGGAGGTAAGGGATCTACCCGCGAGACTCCCTGGGTATTCTGAGCCGTGATGCAGGTGATGGCGCTGGTGCCATGGACTTGATGAAAGGCAAAGGTGCGCAGATCCGCCTGGATCCCCGCCCCACCACCACTATCGGAACCGGCGATTGTGAGGGCGACGGGAGGGATGAGTTCAGCCATAAACTGTTCGAGTTCTAAGGTCATGCGATCTTATCACTCACCTTCACCCGAGCGAGTTGAGGATCCTGTATAAACGTTTTTGCTGATCTACTGATGAGGCGTTGCAGGTGCATCAACAGATCGGACGATAGGGTTCAACACAAATTTAACATGTAGCTTACTGGACAGCTGTTCCACACCTGCGCGTCGGAAACTGAACTTGCCCTGGCAGATCATCACCTGTTGTTGCGACTGTCCTCTGCTATCCCTCTACCCCGGTTTATACTATCTGAGATCACCTTCCCACCCCTGAGGATCGTCAGATGCCAGATATTGTGGATATCGCCGTAGGCGCAGACTCCTTTACTACCCTGGTGGCCGCCGTCCAGGCTGCGGGGTTGGTTGAGGCCCTGAAAAGCCCAGGTCCGTTTACGGTGTTCGCTCCCGTGGATGCCGCCTTTGAGGCTCTGCCCCCCGGCACTGTCCAGACGTTGGTACAGAACCCTCCTCAGCTGGGACGGATCCTCAAGTTTCATGTGGTGTCTGGCAAATACAGCCGTGCTGATCTGACTCAGATCGATAGCCTCACCTCTCTGGAGGGATCCCCCATTCCCATCAACTGCAACGGTGTCTTCGAGGTCAAGAACGCCACTGTCCTCACCCCTGATATCGAGGCGGACAATGGCATCATTCACGTGATCAACCGCGTCATTCTCATGGGCTAGGGCTGTGTCACCCCACTCCCAAGGCTATCAATCCACCCAAGCCCCACTTCAGGATCTACAACAACCCAATCCAGCCTCTCCTCCCCTAACTCCGCCACCCTCACCTCTCCACCCGCTGCAGCAACGCCACCCCGAGCCCCTAGAGACGATCAACCCCAGGATCACTCTCGCCATCTGCCTCAACGAGTCATCCCCATGCTGGTCCTAGGTCTGCTGTGGATCTCCCTAACGCCATCCATGCCCTCCGTCCCTGCCGAGATCTACCAAAGGTGACCCATTGATGAGCATCATGATCCGGATCACTCGCTGATGGCATCCGGGAGCCACTGCTGCACCTGATCCAAATGGGCCAACCCGATCAAGAGCAATGCCACCACGGTTAGTACTGTGATCCCCGTGATCCAATGACCCAGAGTGCCCCATCGTTGGCTCACCCCAGGGGCCAGCTGTCCGATCTGGACGGGTAGATACCACAGGAGCAGCCGTAACGGTCCCCATAACTGCTCTGCCCACACCGGTATCTGTCCTCCCTGCAGTCGCTCTCGAAACTGTTGCCGCGCCCAGCCCAGATCCTGATCAGCCTCAAACCGGGCCTGCCACAGGCATTGCCCTGCCAACTGCAATCGATAGGGATGTCGCCCTCCCCATTGCAACGCCACCCCCTGAGCCTCCCCATCCAACACCTGCTTCGGATCCCCTGCCGGATTCAAGATCCCATAGGCCTCCGTCTCCGAGCCCAGCTCCCGTAGCCGGATCACCTCAGTCAGCTGGAAAAATGAGGAGGTCAATGAGGTCTCCCGCCGGAGCCGCTCTACGGGTTTCCGAGAGGCGATCACCACCATCAGGGCGTTGCGATCCATCAACGACCGTAGGGTATTGAAGAAGCCATCGTCAAAGGTTTTGGGATCCTGAAGTAAGATCTCAACATCATCCAAACAGAGCACCGCCAAAGTGCCTCGCCCCCGCCACTGGGCCAACGCCGCCGCGAAGGACTGCCGACTCAACACCCCCTGCAATGGCCCCTGCAAGGCCCGACTCTCTCGCACCGTGCGCTGTCCTAGCAATCCAGTCGCCACCGCCTGATAGAACTGATCCTCCCGTTCACAGACTACCTCAGCCAGAGAGAGATAGATCACCACATAGTGCTTGGGATTGGTGACCCGTTGATCCCAGGTTTGGGCGAAGTGATACAACAGCGAGGACTTGCCGATGCGGGGCTCCCCCACCACATTGACACTGATGGCCTGGGAGCCAGACATCAACATGGCGATCCGGCGTAGCTCCTCCTGACGGCCCACAAACCGCTTCGGATCTTCAATCCGAGGACCCGCAATAAAAGGGGAAGAGGTCATCGATCCTGCTCCTCAAGGGATCTCAATATCCTTATCCTACGTCTCACTTTCTCTGTACCGTTTGGATGTGCTCTCCAGTGGGGCTGATCACCCAGATGTGCTCGGGGCCGGGTCCCTCCCACTGTCTCAAGACAGGCAGCTGAGCCTGCAGCCGCTCCGGAGCTGGCTCTGAGGCAACAGGTAGGACATACTCATCCACCTGAGTCGGATCGATCAAGTAACCCAGATCCACGAAAGAGCTGGCTGTGATCAAACTGAGAGGAGTCAAGCCCAGATCCAGAGAGCCGGTCATCAACTCAGCATCCAAAACCGCCTCCCGCCAATGGGTATCCCGACTGCCCGCCCCGCCCTGATTCTCGATCGGCACCTGGTTTGATCCTCCCTGCAACCTTTGAAAGGCCTGGTTGGCCCGCTCCCCCCGATAGCGTGGATCCTCAGATCCGGCCCCCTGAATCAGCTGCCGTAAGGACCATAAGCTGCCAAAGCCCAGGACATGGCCATACTCATGTAGCACCGCAGGCAACAATCGCTCCTGAGCCTCCAAGATCGCCACATCCTGTCGATCCAATTGCACGATCCCATAGGCGGGCAACAGAGATCCCTGGCGCAACACACAGGGACCTGCCCGAGCCAGCACCCCTCCCAAACCATCCAGCTCCACCAGGGCCACATCGATCACCAGATCATCGATCCGTTGAGAGATCCCTGGCACCCCCGCCAGACAGGCCCCCTGAGGCAAGGTTAGGGAAACATCCTCCACATCTCCAATGATCAGCTGGCTCCACCGTTGGGCCGCCTGCTGCAGGATTCCTTGCTGGGCTGGGGTGATCTGTCCCTGAGGAAATCGCAGTTGGATCTGGTAATGGCGGAGCTGTTGCGGAGGGGGAAGATCAGAGGGATCGATCACAGGTAATAACACGGACGGAGATCCGGAGGAGCCGCCACAGTTGGTCAAGATCAACAGCATCAAACAGATGCCGATGACCCGCAAGGACCAGGGACACGCTCGATCCAGGCGTGGGAGACAGCAAAACATGGCAGAGCAGACAACGGCCCTAGCCATTATTCTGTATCTCTCCCCAGCTGGCCAGGATCTTTCTAAGGGACTCTAGCCGTACCGTTCCTCCGTCCAGGGATCCCCTCGATCGTGATACCCATTCCGCTCCCAAAATCCCGCTTGAGGTTGGGCGAAAAACTCCAGGCCGCTCAACCACTTGGCACTCTTCCAGGCATAAAGATGAGGCACCAAAGATCGCAGGGGTCCCCCATGTTCGGCGGGCAACGGCTCCCCCTCCAGGGTGTGTACCAGGAAATTCTCCGGACGCACGAAATCCTCCAGGGAGAGATTGGTGGTATAGCCACCGCTACAATGCTGCAGCACCCCCTGAGCCGTGGGCAAGATCTGCACATCCTGCAACAGATCCGTAACTCGCACCCCGGTCCAGGTGACATCCAGCTTCGACCAACGGGTGACACAGTGAAAATCCGCCGTGATCGAGTGCTGAGGGAGAGCCATCAGATCGGACCAGTTGAGGATCCGTTCGGGTCCTTCGATCTCGCCCCAGATGCGCAGTTGCCAGGAGGCTTGGCTCACCTCAGGGGTCTGACCATAGGTCAACACCGGAAATCCCTGGGTCAGATATTGCCCTGGTGGGATCCGGACCCGGTTGGGATCGTCCTCTGCCACCTTCTGAAAGTGTTTACCGATCATGACAGGATGGGGCCTCCGCTGCTTGAATCGAACACATTATTCTACCGTTGACCCGTGGCTATGGCAGAAACTTAATCCAAATTGAGACATTCCCTTTACATCCTGTCATTTTTTACATCCTGTGCACACCTCATGTTAAATGTTAGGGAGATTTGTTGGCGCTCTGGGCCTCAGATCCCATCCTTGGAGTATTGCATTTAGAGCATTGCTATGACCATTTTTGTGGGTAACCTGAACTACAAAGCGTCAGAGTCGGAATTGAGCGCTTTTTTTAGCGAGAACTGGCAGGTGAAGTCGGTCACCATCCCCAAGGATCGCGAGTCCGGGCTCACCCGTGGTTTTGCCTTTGTGGATCTGGCCACCGACTCTGAGGAGGATGAAGCCATTGATCGGGCCAATGGTGCTGATTTTATGGGTCGTCCCCTGCGGCTGGATAAGGCGAAACCCCGACGTTGAATGGAGGATCCCCTAGGACTGTTGCGGATCGGAGGGGGTAGGATCTGGGGCTGGCTCTGGATCCGTAGCGGGGGAGTCCTCTGGGGAGTGGGCGACGGGAGCCTCAGTCTCTACCTTTGTCTCAGTCCCGATCTCGATCTCAGTCTTAGTCTCAGGAGCCTCTGGGGGCTGGGGGTCAGCAGCGGTGTCCGTCTCGGAGGCTTCGGTGATCGCTGTGGTCTCGGTGGCCTCGGTTTGGGCAGCGGCGATCGGCACCTCCGTCTCGGCCTCCTCCGCTGGGGGGGTAGCAGGTTGGGGATCCTGTTGCGCAACCTCCGCTTGCTGTCGTTGATAGCGTCGTTGTTTCAGGTTCTCATCCACCAACACATAGACCAGAGTGATCACCGAGACCACACCTGTTCCCACCAACACGTAATACAAACTATCAGCCATGGCGATGACCTACTCTTCTCCAGCCATAGATCCCATCATACCTTGTCGGTTTCCCTCCCCCGCGACGGATCTTTGGATACAATAACCAGATCGCCTGTGAGACCTCTTGGCTCCTGACGATGATTGATGGATGAGTGGAGCTGAGCTCGATCGGTGTCTCAATTCGCTATCCCTTCCCCGACCCCAAGGATTATCCCTCGTCCCTTCTTGAAATGGGCGGGGGGGAAAGGGCAATTATTGTCTCAATATCGGCAGTTCTATGCCTCAGGGTATGGCTGCTATTTCGAGCCTTTCCTCGGAGGAGGAGCGGTGTTTTTCGATCTGATGCCCGACCGGGCGGTGTTGAGTGATGTCAATCCTGAGTTGGTCAATGTTTATCTTCGTATTCGAGATCAGGTCCACCAAGTGATCCCCTATCTCCAGGAGCATCAACGATCCCATAGCCGGGAGCATTACTATCAGGTGCGATCCCATGTCCCCTCGGATCCTGTACAGCGGGCGGCCCGACTGCTTTATCTGAATAAAACCTGTTTCAATGGTCTCTATCGAGAGAATGCCAAGGGTCAGTTCAACGTGCCCATGGGGCGCTATCGCAATCCCCGCATCTGTGATCCGGATCTCCTCTGGGCGGCGGCGCGGGGGCTCAACTCGGTGGAGATCCATCAACGCCCCTTCTCAGCCGTGTTAGATCAGGCCCAGGCCGGAGATTTCGTCTACTTCGATCCCCCCTACTTTCCCCTCAGCCCCACCAGCAGCTTTACCGCCTACAGCCGTTATCGTTTCGGTGAGACAGAACAGATCCAGTTGCGGGATACCTTTGTGGCCCTGGCCCAACGGGGAGTGCAGGTGATGCTATCCAACTCCGACTGTCCCCTGATCCGAGATCTCTACCAGGGATGGCCCTACCATGTCATCACCGCCGCCCGAGCCATCAACTCCAAAGCTAAGGGACGAGGCAAGATCACCGAGCTGCTGATCACCTCCTACGCTCTTTAACACCTCTCACCCACCAGTGCCCGATCCAGATCTCGATCAAGGCCCAGGCCACTGCCCAGCGCTGCCAGCGCAGATCAAGTTCCCCCCGCGAGCGCCAGCCATTCTCTGTGAAGCTGACCTGGAGCTGCAGCGGCCACTGGGGTGGCAAACTGGCGCATAAACCCCAGAGCCATGCGGTACGAGCCGGATCCGGGAGTCCGATCTGAAGTGAAGCCTGAGCCCGTTGGATCTGAACATAAGTCCGCAACCGATTCAACCCACGCCCTCGGCTCAGATCGAGGATCTCCAATAGCGGTAGGGGCATTGGCGTTAAACCGGAGTGGATCGGCCTCCTTCCCTGAGTCCAGATCACCTGATGGGAGGGATCTAAAAGCGCGATCTTGCCCTGACCTTGACAGGTTCGCCAATGGATCACTAAGGGGCCTCCCCAGGGTTTGCGCCAGCGGATCCGGAGACCTGGAGCAAGCCACAGACCCCAGAGGGGTGCGATCAGTAACCCCTTTCGATCGGTCACCATGGTCAGAGGCGGGTGAAGTTATAGGGAGCCGTGAAGTTGTTGTAGCGGATCCGCAGCCTTCCTTGGAACCGTCGATCTAGATCCTCCACCTTTTGGGCAAAGCGAGACTCGTCATCCCAAGGGATTAGAAACGAGCCGTTGTAGGCCATGTTCTCCGTCAGCAGCTCCCCTTCCACCTGATCGTGACAGAGAGGCTGTAGGGTCTCTAGGAAGGCGCGGGCGATCTGTTGTCGCCGGGACTCTAACAGATCCTCCAAGGCATGTCCAATCCGCACCACCGCATCTAAACCGAGAGGCGCTCCCACCATGTCATCCCGCTGTTGTTTGAGGGCCGGGTTCTCCTCCAGACCCAACTGCAACTCCTGCTCCGGATCCCAAAACACCTTCAGGCCCACCTCCCGTTTACCCTCCAGGGTTTGTAACAGCTGATGCAGGCGTTCCTCGTAGGGGTGCAATAGATCCCGATGGACCTGCTGCCAATCGCCGATCACCAGGCCGAACTGCAGGGGGAGTAGGGCTCGATGTCCCTCCGCTATGACCTTCTCCAATACCCCCTCATGGGTCAACAGATTGGCCCGACTGGCCAGATAACGATCCTGCTGGGCCAGGGTGTAGAGAAAGGCAAACGATCCCAAAGTCTGAACCTGTACCGGCTGCCGATCCAAGCCCACCGCATTGAGATGACGAGGGCCCGGTGCCGCGACGATGCCGTACAGATAGAGCGCACACATGTGGAAATTGCCCTGAGGGATCGAGTGATCAGGATACAGACCATTAATGCATGTCAAAGCACTTTTGCCGATCTACTCACCTCAGGGGATCGCCTGAGGATCAATAGCTCAGCCCCGGATTCACCAGAGGGGACAACAGCTGTGAGGCCAGGAGGGGGGAGGCAGGTGTGCGTCGAGAGTCCCCGATCAGCCAGCTTAGATCCGTCTCCTCCGTATCGATGGCCTCCCCTGTGGAGGAGATGCAGTACTTGCCCAATACCATCTTCTGGTTCAAGGTGATGCCGCGAGCGATCTGGGTGTAGTTGAAGATCACGCATTGATCGAGGGTGGAGCCCTCATTGAGCACACAGCCGGAGCCGATGGAGGTGGGACCGATGATCCGCACCCCGTCACAGATCTGGGAGCTGGAGCCGATATAAACCGGTGGGACGATGTTGACCCGATCCCAGTTGATCCGCACATTGATCCCAGTCCAGATGCCTGGGGACACCTCGATGCCTGGGATATGCACCCCGTTCACCTCCCCCCGTAGCACCTTCTGGATGGCCAGCCAATAATCAGGGGTTTTGCCGATGTCCACCCACTGGAATTGCTCCGTCACCCCATAGAAGGGCGCCCCCGCCTGGACCAGGGAGGGAAACAGATCGCCGCCAATGTCGTAGGTGGTGTTGGAGGGAATGAAGTTGAACACCTCCGGCTCAAACACATAGATGCCAGTGTTGATGGAGTTGCTGAGGGCCTCCTCCTGCTTGGGCTTCTCCTGGAAGGTCTGGATCCGACCCTCCTCATCGGTGACCACCACCCCATAGCTAGAGACATCCTGGGGCGCCACCTGGCGCAACACCACTGTGGCCAGTGCCCCCTTCTGTTTGTGAAACTGCATCACCCGAGTGATATCCAGATCGATCAGGGCATCCCCACAGAGCACCACAAAGGTCTCATCAAAGAACCCAGAGAAGTCTTGAATCTTCTTCATGCCCCCCGCCGAGCCAATGGGCTGACCGATGGGTTGCCCCTCCGCGAAATACCCCTCGAAGGAGAAGCCGATCTGCATGCCCCACTGCTGGCCATCTCGAAAATAATCCTCGATCTGATCCGCCAGATGACTGGTATTGATCATCACCTGGGTAAACCCATGGGATTTCAGCAATTCGATCAGAAACTCCATAACCGGCTTGTGGAGGATCGGGATCATCGGTTTCGGAATAAAGTTCGTGATCGGACGAACCCGGGTTCCTTTACCCGCAGCCAGGATCATGGCTTTCATGGACAACTCCTTAGGGGACCACCGTTAACAACGAGGACATGGGGACACAAAGGCTCCTGTCGGTATACGCCATTCTGATGGAGACTCGCAATCAGGTTGTTAGTAGTCTAGCCAGAGGTCCGACCCCGTGACCGTAGCCAAACCGGCGATCTCAGATCGATCCTAGGGAAGAACTCTATGGACACTGCCATGATCACCATTGCCCTGGCCAAGGGGGCGCTCCTGCCCGACACCATCACCCTGTTTCAGCAGGTGGGCATCGATTTTAGCCGGTTTCTAGATCCCAAGAATCGACTGTTGCGGATCGCCTCCCCCACCAGTCCTGATGGTCGTGCCTATGAGGCGCTGCTGGTGCGTACCCATGATGTGCCGGTGTATGTGGAATATGGACAGGCGCAGCTGGGGGTAGTGGGCTATGACGTGCTGCGGGAGAAGTTTGCCCTGGCGGCTCAAGCCACCGTGGCCCATCTCCTAGATCTGCAGTTTGGCTATTGCCGCATGTCCCTGGCGGTGCCCCAGGCGGGTCCCTATCAGCAGGCCCTGGAACTGCCTCCCTATGCACGGGTGGCCTCGAAGTTTGTGGGCTGTGCCCAGGAGTTTTTCGATCGCTTAGACCTCCCCGTAGAGGTGATCTCTCTGTACGGCTCCGTGGAGCTGGCCCCGATCACGGGCATGGCAGAGGCGATCGTGGATCTCGTCGCTACCGGTCGGACTCTGCGGGAGAACGGCTTGGTGGAACGGGATCTATTATTTGAGAGCACCGCCCGTCTAATCGCCCATCCCATCAGCTACCGGATCAACTATGGGGCCATGACCGAGATCGTGGATCGGTTGCAGGAACAGTTACAGCAACGGGTTGCCCCTGTGGGGGTCTAGGTCAGCCCTCAACCCATCGCAGGGATGCGGACACAATTGCGTACAATGGGAGACGGCGATTCTGCCTTCCTCCGCCAGATTTTTAGGCACAACCCTCATGTCAATGGCTCTGGCAGATCGGCTGCAACCGGCGAGGGGGCTATCGTCTAGTGGAAGCTGAGATTGATCATCGTTTGTTGAGATCACGATTTATTAAGAGGTTGACCATGTGGATGCGTTTGATCCTGACCGGTTTACTGTCACTGTGTTTGAGTTGCGTGTGTTGGGCAGCTCCGGTGCTGGCGGCTCAGGGACCGTTAACCTATGACCAGATCAGAAACACGGGCAAAGCCGGGATCTGTCCTACGGTACCGGACTCGGCTCGGGATCGGATCCCTGTGCCCCAGGGGGCGGTGGTGAAGCTGACGGATGTCTGTTTCCAGCCTGTGCAGATCGAGGTGGAGGAGGAGAAGCGCAATGGGGAGAAGGAGTTCCTCAAAGCCAAGCCGATCATGCTGTACGCGGCCACCATCGGTCCCGTCAAAGCGGAGGTGAAGTCCCTCAACAATTCCACCCTGGAGTTCGTGGTCACGGACGGCATGGCCTCCCAACCCACCACAGCCCAGATGCCCCGTCGGGAGTTGGTGCCCCTGTTGTTCAGTGTCAAGCAGCTGCGGGCCATCGCCCAGGGCAATGAGGCAGCCATCAGCCCCTCCACCGACTTTGAAGGGGACTTTTTGGTGCCCGGCTACCGCTCCAGCACCTTCCTCGATCCTAGAGGTCGGGGCTCAGCCACGGGCTATGACAGCGCTGTGGGCCTACAGGCGGTCCAGGATGAGTTTGAGGACAGTATCAAAACCGATGAGCTCTCTGAGGGCAGCCTCTCCCTCCAGATCGCACGGGTGGATGATCTGACCGGCGAGATCTCCGGATCGTTTGTCAGTCTCCAGCCCTCCAGCACCGAACAGGGCACCATGGAGCCGAAGTTAGTGCGCATCCAGGGGCTGTTCTACGCTCGCCTCGACCCCACCGCCTAGGGGATCAACACACCTAGGGCCTCCGGATCTGGAGCCAGATCTGGGGGCTTCCTGCACTATAATCAATCAGCACAATTCTTCACAATTAGAGCCGATATGACACAGCGAGCCCTGATCACTGGCATCACTGGACAGGATGGATCCTATCTGGCGGAGCTGCTGCTGGAGCAAGGCTACGAGGTGCATGGCATCATCCGGCGAGCCAGCACTTTCAACACCGACCGGATCGATCACATTTATGTGGACGCCCACAATCCAGAGGCTCGTCTGTTTCTGCACTACGGCGATCTGACCGATGGCACTACCCTGCGCAAGATCGTGGAACAGGTGGAGCCCACGGAGGTCTATAACCTGGGGGCTCAGTCCCATGTGCGGGTCAGCTTCGACTCACCGGAGTACACGGTGGATGCGGTGGGCATGGGCACGCTGCGGTTGCTGGAGGCGGTGCGAGACTACCAACAGCGCATTCAGCAGCAGGTTAAGTTCTATCAAGCGGGATCCTCGGAGATGTTTGGGTTGGTGCAGGCGGTGCCCCAGACGGAGACCACCCCCTTCTATCCCCGCAGCCCCTATGCCTGTGCCAAGGTATATGGCTTCTGGCAGACGGTCAACTATCGCGAGGCTTACGATCTGTTTGCCTGTAATGGGATCCTGTTCAACCACGAATGCGTTACGGCGGATACCCCAGTCATTCTGCGACGTCAGGGCCTGATCGATATCTTGCCCATTGAGGATGTGGTGCCCCACCAGACGGAGGCGACCCACGGCTCTCGATACACCACCGATCTAGCCCCTGAGGATCAGTTTGAGGTCTGGGATGCCCAGGGGTGGGTGAAGGTCACCTGTATGACCGCCACCTGGAATGGATCTCAAACCCAGGGGATTAAGCCCGTCCATCGCATCGTCTCACGGGGAGCGGTCTATCAAGCCACAGCTGATCATGTGGTGTTTGTCGAGGATCAGGAGCAGCCTCAGGAACGTCCGGCTGGAGAGGTCCAGGTGGCAGATACTCTGGCCCTGATCGATCTGCCACAGCCGACGGAGCAGATGGATCTGACGGAGAGTGAGGCTTGGTTGTTAGGGATCCTAGTGGCGGAGGGGTATGTGAGCCCAGAGGGTCAAGCCCAGGTCACCCATCAGGATCCGGAGCTGTTGCAGCGGGTGGAGAACACTTGGCGCAAGGTGACGGGTGGATCCTGTGCGCGGACTGTCATCCCCAGTGGATTTGAGGGGGGCTCGCCGGTGACTCAGCTGCGGCTGAATGGCCATCGAGACTATGGTCGCTATACCTACTCCGCCCTCTACACCCGCTCGGGTTATAAACGGATCCCCCTGCGGATCTTGAACGCGGGACAGCGGGAGCGGCTGGCCTTTCTGGAAGGATTTAACGCTAGGGATGGCCTGAAGTTCCAAGGCTTTAAGACCTCCTCCCCCTGTCTGGCAGCAGGGTTGTACTGGTTGGTTCTCCGCACCCTGAATCAACAGGTGGTGATCTGTACGGAGGCTCGGGAGGATCGCCTCTGCTATCAACTCAACCTCAACTCCCCCGATAGGGATAGTCGGGATCAACCTCTGCGTCGTCCCTTGGCGGAGGTGGTGAAGACAGCTGTCATTCCCTACCCAGGTTGGCTGTTCGATCTGGCCACCACTTCGGGTACCTTCCATGCTGGGGTGGGTCAGGGATGGATCCACAACTCACCTCGGCGAGGGGAAACCTTTGTGACTCGCAAGATCACCCGAGCTCTAGCGCGGATCGTGGCTCAGCACCAGGCAAGGCTCTACCTGGGCAATATGGAGGCCAAGCGGGATTGGGGGTATGCCAAGGATTATGTGGAGGGGATGTGGATGATGTTGCAACACTCCCAACCCGATGATTTCGTGCTGGCTACGGGTGAAACCCATACCGTCAGAGAGTTTGTGGAAAAGGCCTTTGCCCTGGTGGGGATGCCCATTGAGTGGCGTGGATCTGGGGATCAAGAACAAGGGCTCCATGCCAAAACTGGAGATCTGTTG
Organism: uncultured bacterium; assembly: GCA_964429885.1. Taxonomy (GTDB): domain Bacteria; phylum Cyanobacteriota; class Cyanobacteriia; order Thermostichales; family Thermostichaceae; genus CAYSEO01. The sequence goes on along the minus strand of CAYSEO010000021.1, from coordinate 3,784 downwards.
ATCGAGATCGATCCTCGCTACTACCGCCCCACAGAGGTGGATCTGTTACTAGGGGATCCGGCTAAGGCCAAGCGGGTATTAGGCTGGCAGCCCAGGGTCTCCTTCGATCAGCTGGTGGAGTTGATGGTAGCCGCCGATCTACAGGCCCTCGGATTAGATCCAGCCCGGTACATGGGAGATCGGTTCGATGCCAATGGGATCAGCGGATCCGATAGAGCCTTTATTCGGGCTCAGGTGGGCGCAGGACATGACTAATTCATCACTCATTCATAGGTTGGGGCGACCCAGGGGAGTACCAGTACCGTGATCGATCTGCAGCAGAAACGCATCCTCCTGACAGGCGGCAGTGGCTTTCTCGGCCAGCACCTGGTCAGCTACCTGACTCAACTGGGAGTCAACCCCGATCAGATCCGCATCCCTCGCTCTCGCACCCAGGATCTGCGCCGTTGGTCTGACTGTGTGGCAGCGGTCCAGGATCAGGATATTGTCATCCATCTGGCGGCCCATGTGGGGGGGATCGGGCTCAACCAGCTGAAGCCAGCGGAGCTGTTTTACGACAATCTGATCATGGGCACCCAGCTGATCCATGCGGCCTATGAGCAGGGGGTGGAGAAGTTTGTCTGTGTGGGCACCATCTGTGCCTATCCCAAGTTCACGCCGGTGCCTTTTAAGGAGGAGGATCTGTGGGAGGGTTATCCAGAGGAGACCAATGCTCCTTATGGGATCGCCAAGAAGGCCCTGTTGGTGCAGTTGCAGGCTTACCGACAGCAGTATGGCTTCAATGGCATCTATCTCCTGCCCGTGAACCTGTATGGCCCCAAGGATAACTTCGATCCCGTCAGCTCCCATGTGATCCCGGCCTTGATCTACAAGGTGCATCAGGCCCAGATGGCGGGCCAGGATCATATCTATGTCTGGGGGGATGGTAGCCCCACCCGCGAGTTCTTCTTCTCCGAGGATTGTGCCCGAGGTATCGTGCAGGCCACCCAGAGCTACGACGGCCCCGATCCCATCAATCTAGGCACCGGAGAGGAGATCTCGATCCGAGAGCTGGTGACGGTGATCGTGGAGGAGATGGGGTTTACCGGAGAGATCCGGTGGCAGACCGATAAGCCCAATGGTCAGCCCCGCCGCTGTCTGGATACCCATAAGGCCAAGCAGGCGTTTGGATTTGAAGCTCAGATCAGTCTACGGGAGGGTCTGAACCGGACGATCGAGTGGTACCGCCAGCAGGCTCCCCAAGCGACCACGGCCTCAGGCAGGCTCCAGGCTTAAACTAGATTGAATCGGTGCCCCAGAGGAGATGCCGATCTGCAGATCTGACCCAACGGCCCCTCGTTTGTCTACACAAGTCTGTGTTAAGGTGTGGCCAACGAAGATTGGGGATCGGCACCATGAATGAGAAGGAAGATTACTTGTATCCCCACTCCAGTTATGCAGGGGAAGTACGACCTCAGAACATGGTTTTCGATGCCAATCTACAGGAGTTCGCCCAGCGAGCGGGTTTGATCTGTGCTCTGGAAAATGGCGGAAAGATCACACCGTTGGAGGCCTACACTGAGATCAAAAAGTTATGGAAGCAGCTGAAGACCTCTAAAAAGGAGCTCCTGGATAATCCGGCCTTTCAAGAGAGACCCGCTCTAGATGAGTGAGGCTAGGGCTGAGGTCCGATCTGCCTGAGTGGAGAGCTTGAGATAGGATCTGGATCGGCTTTTCGCCCTATTCTTTCCATCACCCCACAGCTTGTGATCTCATCCTTTCCCCCAACCGCTCAGATCAAGCTCTCCATGGCTCAAGCTCTGGATGGCCTCCGGGCAGGGGAGCTGCTCTTGGTTACCGATGACGATCAGGCAGACAGTGCTGGACAACTCTTGGTGGCCGCTCAGTTTGCGACTCCGGCGGTGATCGAACGGATGCGATCGATGGCGGCAGGAGCCATCCGTCTAGCCCTGACTCGGGAGCGGATCGAGGCCTTGGGCTTACCAGTCGTTACAGATCAACGGCTAGATAAGAACCCCACAGCGTTCACCACCACGATCACAGCAGGGGCTGAAGGGACTGAGCCCGGATCTGCCATCGATCAGGCTCGCACCATCCAACGGGCCATTCATCCCCAGACTCAACCTCAAGATCTACAGCGACCAGGCTGGGTCTATCCTGTCCAAGCTCTTCGGGGTGGGGTTTTGAAGCGAGCCGGTCATACGGAGGCTGCTGTTGATCTGACCCAACAGGCGGGACTTTATCCAGCTGGGGTGCTCTGTCAGATCCTCTCTGCTCCGGAATCCTGGAATAGTTTCAAGCAGGTTCATGATCTAAAACAGGTGACCTTGGCGGAATTGATCGCCTATCAGGTAATACATCACCCTTTCGTGCAACGAGAATCGATCGCCGCCCTGCCCAGTGATCATGGTCGGTTCCAGATCTATAGCTATCGAGACACCCTAGAGGATAAGGAACACCTGGCTATTCTGAAAGGGGATCCTAGCCGGTTCTCCCAGCAGCCAGTGCTGGTGCGGATCCATTCCGAGTGTCTGACGGGGGATAGCTTAGGTTCCCTGCGGTGTGATTGTCGGCGGCAATTGGAGGGGGCTCTGAAACTCATTGAAGATCAAGGCCAGGGGGTCGTGGTCTATCTGCGTCAGGAGGGTCGGGGAATTGGTTTGATCAATAAACTTAAGGCCTATTCTCTGCAAGATCGGGGTCTGGATACGGTGGAGGCCAATCAGCAGTTAGGCTTCGCACCGGATCTACGCAATTATGGGGTGGGGGCTCAGATCCTACGGGATCTAGGGGTGAGAGCGATGCGATTGATCACCAACAATCCTCGCAAGATCAGTGGTTTGAAGGGATTCGGCTTGGAAGTGGTGGAGCGGGTACCCTTATTGGTGGAGGAGAATGATTTCAATCACCGTTATCTAGCCACCAAAGCTCGTAAACTGGGGCATTTACTGTTAAGAACGCGGGTATTGGCCATCGGCCTCTATCCTCAGGAGTTTGCAGGGATCACCGATCCCAATCAACGGGCTCCCCTACAACGGGCGGTCTGGGTGGATCAGTTGCGTCAGATCGCGGCAGCACAGGGGCTATTGGTTCAAGAAGACACTCGACCGATCGCGGCGGTGGTGTTTGGGGCGGAGGCGGTGATCGCCCATGTAGGGTTAGAGGAGGAGACAGCACTTGCTCCCTGGTATAACGATCAGCTCTCGCCTTTGGGGGAACCCGAGCGGCAACTGCGGCTTTCTCTGTTGACGCTCCTGTTGCAGCTTCGTCAGTTACCCGGACTGAACCAGATCGGCTGGGTGGTAACGTCTCAACAGGAGCCCCTATCGGGATGGCCCCATGTTGACCAACCGAGTCAGTACACACCCGATCAGCTACAGCAATGGTATCAACAGATCGATCAAAATCGAGTGCCGGAGCTGGATTGGCAGGCGAGGAAACTTTATCTCTGTTCCTTAGAGGACTTACATGAGCATCCCAATAGCTGAATTGATAAGAACGAATCCCCTCAGTGCTTCTTGGATAACGGCAGGTTGACGGAGAGGATCTCACAATTCACCATATAAGTAGATCGGCAAAATTGCTTTGACACGCACTATATAGACTGTATAAATGTTTTTGCTGATCTACTTAGCCTTCAATTTCCTGAATGGTCTCTGTTGGCAACAACAATGGATTTCGGTGGCGAGTCGTGACACTATAAAATTCGCCTAGGAGCTGGGTGCTCAGGACAGCTTGGCCATTGCGGATGAGTTGATCCAGAGTTTCGATTGCGCTCTGGCGT
>CAYSEO010000020.1:0-23540 GCA_964429885.1 uncultured bacterium | reverse complement strand
CCCCACCACCCCGGCATTCTCCGCAGCTGAATCCAGCAGATAAAGGATCTGACCAACGGTGGCCGAGACCAGGCTCCAAGCCAGGATCAGGCCCAGCTTAGAGAGGGCGAAGCGGAGGCTCTCCATGAAGGTGGCATCTCCTCCTTCCAGGCGGGATTTGGTGGTGTAGACGGTGCAGACATTGAAGAAGGTGGTAATGAACGCTAAGCCCAAGTAGCCCACAAAGATGATGATCAGTCCTGGGAGGGTCATGTCTCCCTGCTCTGGGACAAGCATAACCGTGGGAAAGAAGAGGGTTAAGGAAAAGATTAGGGAGAAGATGCCGCCCAAGAGGGGAAACAACAGGATTTCCTTATCCTGACCGAGGATCCGGAAGCTGAGGCTGGCAACGGACCAACTGCGTGAGAACACATTCGACATGGCAGCTCCTTGAGTGATGTCGTGATCTACTCCTCAGTAATACACGATGTCTACGTCCAGGGGGTGAGTCTGCGGCGGGAGGTAGCTGGAGTGGCAATAGTCCAGATAATGATTAAGGAAGAACCGGATCAGGACTGCCTCGATAGATCTCCAAGCGATCCATGCTTTGCTAAGGATCGGGAGAGAGCTTAAAATGGTCATGTATGCACTTCTGGGGCACTCGGCAATGGTATCATTCTTGGATCTCACTCAGGAACCCGACCAGGCCTGGATCTCTCCTCAGCGTCTAAGGCAGGTGATGCACATGCAATTACAAGAGCTCTCAGCCGTGGTGGGAGTGCACCGTAATACGTTGACCCGTCATCCGGAATCTCCAGAGGTGCAGAGTCGCCTGGGCCAGATCGTGCGGATCATTAACCGGGCAACCGCCATGACAGAGGGCAATGTTAATCGGGCGATCCTTTGGTTTCGGTATGAACCTTTGGCGGGATTCGATCATCAAACGGCAGAACAACTGGTGGCGGCAGGCCATGGAGATGCAGTCGAAGCTCACCTCGAGTTACTGAATGAAGGAGTCTACTCCTGATGGTAAATCCAGGGGGTGGGATCCCATCCATTCCCTACTCGGGTTTATGCTGGCGGATCCTGGCTCCAAAGTGGGCTTTTGATCCGTCGAGTGGAGCAGGAGCGGCACGATTTGGAGGACGTTGGAACCGACAAGGTGTCCCTGCTCTATATCTGTCTGAGGAGATCCAGACTGCATTTGAGGAATACCAACAGGATCTGCTGGTGAGGCCCGGAACCTTTTGTGCCTATCGGCTAAACCTGTCGGGGGTGGTGGATCTCTGTGATCCTCAGGTGCAGAGTTCAGCTCAGGTGAGCCCCTCAGTGATCTTCTGCGCCTGGAAACAGATCCTGCTGGTGCAGAAACAGATCCCGCCAACCTGGGATGCGGCGGATCGGCTGATCCAACTGGGGTTCGCCGGTCTACGGGTACCCTCAGCACAGCGTCAGGGCGGGGTCAATCTGGTGGTGTGGCAATGGAATGATATAGCTACTCGAACGGTAGAGGTGCTTGATCCCAGACAAGACATCCCTCGGGATCAAAGCTCCTGGAGCTAGGGCCTGACTTGGGGATCCTCATAGTCCAGATAATTGACACTTATCTGGACTATGGAGTGATCCGGAAGCCCACCTCCCCCGACCCGGTCAGAGGTCAGAGGCCCCAGGGATATGTTGCGTGATCAATAGCTTTCTACGGACCAGGAGAGAAACCCTGCGATCTGACTGGCCAGGGTGGTGGGATCAAAAGGTTTGAGGATCACGCCGGAGACTCCTGCCTGGTAGAACTTGAGTCGATCCGCAGCCTGGGATTTGGCTGTTAGGAAGATCACAGGGATCGGGGCGGTGCTGGGGTTGTCCTGGAGCTTCTGGAGGATCGCCAGACCATCAAATTCCGGCATCATCACATCTAAGAGGATCGCATCGGGCTGTTCGCTCTCCGCCAATGAGAGTCCCTGCTGACCTGTGGTTGCCGTCAACGCATCCCATCCATCTTGGATCTGTAACCCCAGTTGAGCGATCCTGAGGATTGGGGGCTCATCATCGATGATCAGAATCCGTCTAGCTAACATGCTCCCCTCCCCTGTGCTCCGCAGCCTTGGGTAAGCTGAAATAGAAGGTGCTGCCCTGGCCTAATACGCTTTCCACCCAGATCTGACCACCCTGTTTCTCGATGATGTTGCGACAGATCGCTAACCCTAAACCCGTTCCTCCCTTAGCTCGGGAGTCTGAGGCATCCACCTGCTGAAAACGCTCAAAGATGGTCTGTAGTTTATCTGGGGGTATGCCTCGTCCCTGATCTGTGATCTGGAAGATCACCTCCGATGCCGTTTGGTTCACCTCCAGTTTCACTGTGGTCTTATCTGGGGAGAACTTAATGGCATTACTGAGCAGATTGGTCAAGGTCTGCAGGATCAGATCGGGTGACGCCCATAGGAGAACGGAGGTGGGCTTGATCTCCAATTGGATCCCCTGTTGATAGGCAAGGGGCCGCATGATCTCTGTGGCTTGGGTGATGAGTTGTGTGGCCTCACAGGTTGTCCTGTGGATCGGAAACTCCCCAGATTGTAAACGCTCTAGATCTAAGACATCTCTCACTAGACGGATTAAGCGTTGGGTGTTCTCCGCCGCAATCGTCAACATCTCCTGTCCTGCCTCAGTCATCTCTCCGAAGCGTCCTGTGGCCAACAATTTTAGAGATCCATGGATCGAGGTGAGGGGAGTACGTAGCTCATGACTAACTACAGAGATGAACTCATCCTTGAGCTTTTCGATCGCTTTTCGATCGCTGATATCCGTGGAGATGCTACAGATCGCATACAGCTCACCGCTCTCCGTTTGGAGGGGAAAGATGCTGGAGAGATAGGTGTGAGGACCCTCGATATGGGTCAGGATCTCCTCCACTTGGATCGAGGTTTTTGAGGCGAGACACTGCTGGTGATGATCAACGATAGCGGCGGCCACCTCAGCAGACCAGACCTCATGCACACTACGACCTACGACCAGATCTGGGGCAATGGAGATCAGTTCCCCATATCTGCGATTCACCAACAGATGACAGTGATTCAGATCCATAACGGAGATCACAGCCGGGGAGTTATCGATGATCTTCTGCAGTAATCCCTGATTGCGTTGGAGGGCCTTCTCCGCCCGCCTTCGCTCTGTGACGTCTTTAAGGATCGAGGTAAACAATACCCCCCGACGGGTCACCAAACGAGACAGGGAGGCCTCCGCCGGAAAGATCTCCCCTGTTTTTCGACGTCCCCAGATCTCTCCTTGGGATCCAGACATGCGCTTGGAGGTACTGGTTTTGCCCTGGAAGTCCTGAATAGGTTTCTGGTAAGGATCAGGGATCAAGAGGGATAGAGGTTGGCCCAAGATCTCCCTGGCCTCATAACCGAAGATCCGTTCCGCCCCTTGGTTGAAAAACTGAATCAGCTGTTGCTCATCGATGGAGATGATGGCCTCATCAGCAGTATCTAAGATCCCCGCTAGTTTCTCCTGATTCTCCCGTAACTCCGCCTCCATCGAGAGCCGTTCCTGGATCTGTTGCTGCAGATTCCGATTGGTATTGGAGAGCTCTAGGGTTCGTTTCTCCACCAATTCCTCCAGGTGATGTAGCAGTTGGGACTGAGACAGCGCTAGACCCAATTGATCCGCCAGTTGTTTGAGCAGCTCCTCTTCTCCCGCCTCCCACTGCCGGTGTCGATCGCATTGTTGGACGATCAGAAACCCCCAGGGATTGTCCCGCACGGAGATCTGTAGGGTGAGTTGAGATCTGATCTCGTATTGTTGACAAAGGGTTAGGGGCATCGAAGCGGGAGATCGTTCCTGAGATGAGCTCTGGAGGCGAGGAGATTGAGCAGGAAGTGAATACTCCACATTCAACATGCTGGGCCAACCGGATCGGATCGATTCTTGGATCACCACAGCGGTCTCGTCAAATTGCTGCCGCACCATCAAAACCCGATCACAGTTGAGTAAATTTCGCACCTCCTGGACCGTCGTTTGCAGGATCGTGGGCAACTGTAGCGACCGTCTCACCTTACGGGTTACATCTGCGAGAAGACGATCGTAGCGAGCCTGGCGTCGCAGCTCCTCCTCCACCCGTTTGCGCTCGGTGACATCGCGAGCCACTGCATAAACTCGTCCCTCCTGTAGGTAAGGAACTGAGGACCACATTAGCCAGCGATACGATCCATCCCGACAGCGATAGCGATTCTCGAAGGAGACGATCGCCTCTCCCCGAGACAATTGTGCCAGTGCCCCCAGGGTGGGTTCTTGATCCTCTGGATGAATCCAGTGCAGAAAGGGCTGTGCCAGAATCTGCTGCCGAGGATAGCCCAGGATCTTTTCAAAGGCGGGATTGATCTGTGTAAAGTAACCCTCTAGACTCGCGATACACAACATATCCAGGGAGAGGTTGAAGAATCGATCCGGATCGGACTCCTCCAGATGGGACGACTTGAGTCGCTCCGCCTGACACAGACTCTCCCCACTGATCACCCCTATGGGCTCCCCGGTCTCCAGAACCACAGGCAGATATCGGACTCGATCTTGTCGGAGTCTAGAGAGGACAAACTCCAGATCCTGAGCTTGCTCGTAGCTGAGGGCCGGCACCGAGCGGGTCATCACCTCACCCACGGTTAGAGATCCTAAGGAGTGGCCCTGGGCAGCTAACTGGATCCCGTGTTGTTCGGTAAACAGGCCCACCAGACGTCCCTGCTCTTCCACCACAGCACATCCACTGCCTTGTCTTGAGCTGATCTGCTGCAATACCTCGATCACTGAGGTCGTGGGGGACACCCTGTTGAGAAGAGGATCGATATGGCGCGGCAAGGTTGGCTCTACAGCCATGGAAATGGACCTGACTGGACCCCTTCATCCTAGAGATAGACTATGAGGAAAGTGTGGGGATAAACCTAAGGTCAAGCAAGAGGGCGTTGCACCCGTCGGAGTCGGTTCAGGATCCGATCTGCCAATTCTTCTGCCTCGATGGGCTTGGTGAGTAGATCATCCGCTCCCATCCCATAGGCCTGACGATGGGTATCCGGATCTCCATAGCGAGTTAGAAAGATCACGGGTAGAGCCTGCCACAGAGGATCACTACGCAACACCTGACACAGTTCCAGACCTGAAGTGTCGGGCATTTGAATATCCAGCACTAAAAGATCAGGGGGATGCTGACTCAATCCATGCCAGAGCTCATCCGCTGTCCCATAGGTGAGCAACTGAAACGGCCAGGGAGCCAATCGCGCCTGTAGGGCCGCCAGAAAAGCCGGATCATCATCCACAACGATCACCCGTTTCTGAGGGTTTTTGGCATTGACGAGCTGAGCCATGGCCTGGATCACCTGCTCGGGCAGCACCGGATCCTGTAACACCCGATCCGCCCCCTGTTGCACCACCTGTAAGCGTTCCATCAATCCACTTACCGGTAAAACCACCAAGATCCCCAGCTGAGGGAACCTGTCCCGCAGATCCCCCAACGCCTGTAACCCATGCTCACAGATCCCACTCCGATCGGGGCTAGCCATGAGAGCAGCGCTGAGCAGCACCCCCCCTCGTAGTCCCTGTTCCGGGATATGGAAATGATCCTGCACCCGATCTAGCCAATCCTCCGGTAGAGGTAGGGGTACTCCTTGCACCTGTAGACCCAGACACTCAGCCTCCTGGATCAGCTGCTGGATCCAATCCGATCCGTCATCCCCCAATAACAACAGAGAATCGAGCCAGGACATCCAGCTGGGAGACAGGATGGGAGCAACAGTGGGTAGAGTGGTCTGATCTAATTCCTGTTGGAGCGTTTGGGTCCAGTTATAAAGGGTGGAGAGGTGCTGCAGGGTGGGAGAGGGTGTTGTGTTCAACAGATGTTCGATCTGTTTGGCGATCTGAGCGCCGTGGGTGAGACCAAAGCTACCTAAAGATCCCACCAGTTTATGGGCCTCAGCTCGGGCCTGATGTTGCCACTCGTCCGTGATGGATCCTTGCGTTGCCGCGATCAATAGCGCCTGTAGATGACTCGCCCGCTGTTGCAGCATAGGTCCATAGATCTCCCAGGCTTGCACGAGGGCCGCTTGGGTCTGATCGGTCTGATCCTCTGAGCTAGCATCAGCAAGATCATCATCATGGGCCTCCCACTGTTTATTCAAGCGATATCCCAAGCCATAGACGGTCTCGATTAGATCCTTCGGTGCCCCGGCCCGCTTCAGCTTCTGCCGTAGCCCCTTGATATGGGTCCGGACCACATCCTCATGGGGAGGATCTTCATCTGCCCAGAGGCTCTCGATGATGGTACCTGGGCTACGCACTTGGGCAGGGGCTCGCAGGAAGAGCTCCAGGATGCCGAATTCCTTAGGGGTGAGGGTCAGCTCTCCATCTCCATAGGAGACCTCGAAGGTGGTGGAGTTGAGGCTCAGATCCCCCCACTCTAAGACAGGAGGCAGGTTATGTTGTCGTCGCAACAGGGCATAGATCCGAGCGATCAGTTCGTTGAGGTTAAAGGGTTTAGCGACATAATCATCGGCTCCGGCATTGAGCCCCTCCACCTTATCCATGGGTTGATCCCGTCCGGTCACGATCAGGATCGGCATCGTGTGTCCCTGAGAGCGCAGCCGTTGGCAGAGACGAATCCCATCCAGATCCGGCAGACTGACATCCAACAGCAGTAGATCGTAGCGGAATAAGGACACATACTCCTGAGCTGAGCTGGCATCCACAGCCATATCCACCGCGAACCGATGGCGGGTCAGCTGTCGAGCCAATACCTCCAGGGCCGGCTCATCATCATCGATTAACAGCAGCCTCATCAGGGATCCGCACTCAACCTATGCTTATGATAAGGTAACCTCTGGGAAAACGATCCCCCGACTCAGATCGACGATCGTTTCCTAGGAGCCACTTTCAATGCTCCCTCTCGCCGGATCATAGGTAGTCCCTACAGCCAGTCAGGCGTCCTTGATCGGGGCCTCAATAGATGACCGGTGAGACACTTAATATCATTCATTAACCCTCAGGTTTAAGCAAGTGAGAGATCCATTGGGTCTCTCTTTCCCCATGGGGATCTTCCAGTGATCTGCTCTGGAAAGTCAGCTCAGCTTCACAGTGACAGGATCGTTTATCTGTGGTCAACTGATGGACAGTTCATTTGAATACTCTTGATTGGGTCCGGGAGACGGTATAGATGTTCATCAAGTCGCTGGCGATCGCTTTGCTCTGCACCCTACCCTCTATCCTAAGTGGCGGTCTCTCTGCCTCGGTCAGGGCGGCGGATCGTCTGGTGGTGACCCAGGGATCCCTGAGTCGAGGGATCTCTGTGGTGGCCATCAAGCGTTATGTGGAGACGGGGGAGGCAACCGAAAATCTGGCTTACTATGTTGATCCCCTTTCTGCAGAGGAGGCGGAGGCACTTCGGCAGGGATTTCAGGCCTCGATCTCTCTGCATTTTCTGCCGTTTAGCCGGTTCCTAAACTCCTCACTGGGGGAGGGGATCCTAGAACAAATGGCGCTGGCGATTCAACCCGGCATCGATCCACAACCGGAGGCAGGGGTCAAGGCGTTACGAGGGGCTTTGATCGGGGCAGCGGAGGATGGACGGTTCAACTTATTGGAGCTGCTGGAGCGCTATCCCCATCAGGATCTGGTGTTGGATCAGGATGATTTTGATCCGGCCTTTCAAGAGCTTGGGGGTGGGTTCCAGGATCTGTTAGCCTCTGTGGGTTTGCGAATCGATTTCGTCGGCGAGGAGCTCCGCCTATCGGATTATCAGGAGATCATGCGGACCCTATTTGATCCGAGTCGGTTGTATCTGGAACGAGTGGAACGTCTGGCCCAGGATTATGGGCTCGATCCCGAGGCTCTCAACAGCACCACAGCTCCCCCAGGAGAGATCACCCTACCCCGAGCGGAGCTCTATCAACTCTATCAAGACCTACAACAGATCCGGTCACAAACCCTGCAGAAGCAGGGGATTCAGATCGAATATCTGGATCCAGCGGATCAATAAAAGCTGAGTTAGAGCCTCGATCCCCCTAGAGCTCTAGGGGTAGGACGGTTAGGAAGGTTGCAGAATTGATCCTAGACATGTCCTCGTGCCTCGGTGAGCCCATGAGATGGCTCTCAGCAAATTTCCCTGGAAAACGATAGATTTCTCTTAGGTCACCCTCAGTCACTCCTTCAGTGATCCCCGCTAAACTAGGAGCAAGTAGATCGGCAAAATTGCTTTGACATGCACTATATGGCCTGTATAAACGTTTTTGCTGATCTACTTAATTTCAGAGAATCCCCGTTCCCTGGTCCGTCCTTGCTGGTTTAGGAGAGTACAAATGCTGATCTTGTCTGTTCAAGATGTCAAGCCCTGTGGCATTCAGCGGCAACATCAGAAACCCGCCTTCGGGTTCGATTACCTGGGACAGTGTTTTGATTTCGTCATGATGGAGTGGATGGACTACGCCACTGCCATCGAGCACTGTCGCACCCTGTTAGACGATCAATCCCATCTCGAAGGTCTGATCTGTTTGTTGAACGGTGCCCAGGGTTACCGTCTCTGTCGTCATGATGCGGGCCTGAAGCGAGTCCCGATCCAGACCGTATTGGAGACCCTGTGCCAGGAGATGTCCACTGAGCCCGGTTTGGTGGGTAGCCGTCGCTGGCGCCTGCGCTCCTTCGATCAGTGTTTCATCGGTCGGGATGCAGTGAGCTGGATCGAACAACACCTCCATGTTCCCCGCAACGAGGCCCTCAAGATCGGTAGAGTCTGCCTCAAGATCGGTCTATTTACCCATGTGTTGGGGGAGCAGGAGTTCGCTGACGAGCACTACTTCTACCGCTTCCGTTGGCATGGAGAGCCCGAGAACCGGATCGTGCCTAACATCAACACCCTGAAGCCGGATCTAAGCCAACTGTGGGATCCCAGTGTGGAACAAGGATCAGAACCACCCCAGGATTCGGGTCTAGAACCCCACGCCACCTCCCACTAGTTCTGCAAAAGATGCTTCGCCCGATCTCCTACAGGCGCCAGAGCCTCACCTTCAATCCATCGATCGGGTGGGGCGGAGGCAGGGCGGCCATCTCCAAGTTCTGATCCGGCAGCAGCTTCCAGTCATAGTCCCGCACCAATAGGGCGGTGAACAGTTTTATCTCCAGCTTGGCGAACTCTTTGCCCAAACATTCCCGGACGCCGCCACCGAAGGGGATATAGCTGGATCCCACCTTGCCCTCAGCTTGTTCCCCGGTAAATCGCTCGGGGTTGAACTGCTCCGGATCCTTGTAGATCTCTGGATCCTGGTGAGTGCTATTGATCTGGTAAAGCACCATCCAGCCCTTGGGAATGCGATAGCCATTGATCTCACAGGGCTCGATCACCTCTCGAAAGCCTCCGCCCACAGGGGGGATCAGTCGCAACACCTCCTGCAGCACGGGATCAATAGCAGTCATCTGCTTCAAATCGAGCATCGACCAAGGATCCCGATAGGGGATCTGGTATTGCTGTGCCCGGATCCGATCCCGGCTGGCTGGATGCTGAGCCAACAGTAGGCAAAGGGAACATAATGTTGAGGTCAGGGTCTCATGGCCCGCGAATAACAACAGCAACACCTGATCTTGCAACTCCTCTGGACTCAGTTTCTCCCCTGACTCATCCTCGGCCTGCAACAGGATCCCTAACACGTCGTCAGGCTGCTCCGATGCCGGTTGACGGGACTCGATCAGACGCTGAATCTCAGCCAGTAACTTTTGACGCGCCCCCATCGCCTTGCCAAAGCGGGATCCGGGCCAAGCCAACGGGATCGAGAACAGTCCTTGAGTCCAGGTCTCAAACAGATCCCCAAGCGGGGTCTTGGATCCTTGATCTAAGCCCACCAATAATTTAGCCGCCACATCGAAGGTGTAGCGACGCAGTTCCGGATACCAGGTGAGGGATCCCTGTTCGACCCAATTCTGTAGATACCCACGGGTGATCTGGGTCATGGTCTCGATATAGCCGCTCAAGGCCCTGGGTTGGAAGGCTTGGGCCATCAGTTGCCGCCGTTTCTGGTGCAGATCGCCAGTTTGCAGGGCCAGGGATCTCTCCCCCAGCAGGGCTTTGGTGCTAGGGGGCCAGCTGATGACAAAGTAGCGATTCTCGTTGCTGAGGACAAACCGATTAAACTCAGATCCCTTCAAGAATACTGTAGGTTTACCCAGGAGCCGGGTCTTAAAGATCGGTCCATAGTGCTGATGGCGATCGGCGACGAAGTTAGGATCCCGAAAGAAAGCCAGAGTCTCCCCAATCACAGGGGGACCCAATTGACCTGGCGGTAAGGGCTGGGCTGTCACGGCACTCTCCCTCAGATGATCTGCTGCTGACGACTGGCGTCCGATCTCATTATGGGGGGTGATGGTGCATCGAGATCCTCATGCTCCTGCTTACCCAAAGCCCTTGCCCCCTCAGCAGCTGGCTCCCATGGGATCAAGCCTCAGATCCCCGCCAGGCGCTGGTAAACCACCGCTAATGTCTCCGGATCCCCAACATTGCCCGGAAACAATACCACCGGCAACTCAGGAAAACGAGGATGATCCACTGGCGTCATCACCACAGAACACCCTGGCGCGATCTGTCCTAATAACCGAATCGCCGGGATCGCTAACCCCGTACTTAAAGTGTCATTGGAGGTGATCCCCCCCTTACTGATCAAAAATGAGATCTCTTGAGGCAATCCCTGTACCACATCCATTAGTAGCGTTGAGATCGCCTTACCAAACTCCAAACGCACCTGAGGGTCTTCAAAGGAGAGTTCTCGACGACTGGTGTAGACCACAGGAGTACGACCAGAGCTATGGATCTGCTCAACTCGTTCTAAGATCTCCCGCAATAGGGCATCATGGGCCGCTCCCGTCTGCATCTGACCTACGGGATCCTGTAACAATCGCGCCACATCGATCTCCACCCCATCCACCTGAGGTTCCTGTAGAAGCCGCTCCAGCTGCTCTGTAGTTTTCCGAACATGAGAGCCGACGATCACCGCTCCGGGTTGCGATCCATGGGCATACCGAGCCATCTCCGCTGCTGCCACGGGTTGGGGAGGAAGATCCGCCAACGCCGTCAGCAAACTGGCCGCACTCCGAAACAGAAACCGCTTGCCCTCTGCGGCCACCTGCAACACATCCTGAGCGAATCGATCCAGATCCATCTGTTGCTCGCCATCCACCACCCCGCACTGGTTATGGCTAAGGTGCTGCAACCGCTCCTGACATCCGGAGCGCAGATCCGCTAACACAAATCGTTCTACTTGATCCGCAGAGATCCTACCCTTCGTCTTCTCTTGCACATAGTCCGGTAGAAAGCTATGGGAGTAGGCAAAGACCGAGTCCCGAGCAAACTCTGTCTCATGAACCGGGATCTCCTGATCACCCGACTTGAGGTAGTGGACACTATCCCGCGTAAACCGTCCCCCCTCAAAGAAGGCAGGCACCAGAAAGTGGGCATCAAAAGGACCCAGCTCCGCCGCGATCACATCCGTTTCCACCGGGTAATGGCCCCGCAAGGTGGAATCGGAGCGACTGACTAACACAAACTCCTCGATCTGGAGATCCGCCAACGCCTGCTTCACGGTATGACAGACCTCTTGGGTCACCTGAGCCGCAGCCTGAGGGGTCAACGCTCGGGTATTGGTGAGGATGAACAGGATCGGTGAAGTATCCTGCAGCCCAATCTTGAGCGTCTCCAGATCCCACTGGGTCAACAGAAGACAGCTATGGACCGTCTGAGATCCCGTAGGATCATCATCCAACACGATCACCTTAGGCCGACTGGTCATACTACGCCTCAGGCATCAGCGGTTGAAAACCATGCTTACGGGAGTATTCCCCGATGGTATCGATCTTCTCTGGGGTGATCAGGTTGCGGCCCCAGCTGAAGTTAGTATGGACCCCCTCGAACTCCAACAACATCGACTCCGCAAAGCAAGCAAACAGCTGTCGGGCCGGGTTAGTGACATTGAGAAACTCCATGATATTCCACTCGATATCCAACGAGTGCTCCACCATACCCCCATCGATCACCATCACCCCCGGATGCTGGATCTGCGAGCCCAGATTCTTGGGATAGCCCCCATCGATCAACACACAGGGGTTGCGCAGCTGCTGCGGATCGATCGCCATCCCCTGGCTCATACTGGCCACCCAGACGATCACATCCGCCTGGGGCAAAGCCTCCTCCACCGTACAGATCAGCCCCCGTCCTAGGGAGGACTGTAGATCCTGTAGGCGGGTTTGATCCCGAGCCACCAGCAACAGCTTACCCACCTCGGTGCGAGCGTCCAGCCACCGACAGATGGCGCTACCGATATCCCCAGTTGCCCCCACCACCGCGATCGTGGCCGAGGCTAGATCGAGGGCACATCGCAGCGTCGCCTCCTTGACCTGCTGACAGATCACGTAAGCCGTATGGGTATTGCCCGTCGTGAACCGACCGATCTCCAGATCGATATTGCGGACCCGCTTCAGGGTCTCCAGCCGAAAGGTCTCGAAGATGATGCTGCTAAACCCCCCCAAGGCCGTGATGTGCAAGCCCTTCTTCTGGGCTAGGGCCATGGCATTGAGGATCTTACGACAGGCCGTCTTCGCCTTGCCCAAGGCCAACATCTCCGGCAGAAAGCAGGACTCCACATAATGGCCTTGGATCTGTTGACCTGTGATGCTGGTCACCCGGATCTCATCCACCACCTGGGCCGGAGCCATGCACCAGAACTCCAGATCATTGTCTGCGTACTCAGGGTAACCCAGCTTGCTGGCCACCAGCTTGGCATGAGCCAGATTCGTCAAATGCCCAATCAGGCCGAACATAGTCCTCGACTCTTTTCCATAAGGGGCTATCGGTTAAGCAAAGTACAACGGTTGAACCCAAGATCGCTATCTTCCCAAGCATGAGGCCCCCAAAGCAGTGGATCCGAATCACCAGGACGATCCCCGCCCCTGCTCAGATCCCGCCACTCGACAGGAAGCCTCCTTGATCTCACCCTCAGGCAGCCCTTAAGCCCTGGGCGGAGAGCCGCATCACCTCGCGGGTGGAGAAGCCGATGTTGCCCAGAGCCTCACCGTAGGCGGTCATGAAATCCTCGACGATCGCCTCCCGCTCCATTTGCAGGACCTCCACATCCGCATCCACCTGCTGCAACATCTGCCAGATCAGGGGCAGGTTCTGAGCATTGGCCGCCTCGATCCCTGCCTTGGCCTCCTCAAAGTGCTCCCGTAGCCACACCTCGCCGAAGTTGAGATGGGTGTACTCATCCTTAACCACCCCCTCGGTGATCTTGCGAGCGAAATCATCCGCCACCGGGATGTAGATGTTGTAGGCGGCGATCGCGAAACACTCGATCAGCAGGGATTGGATCACAAAACAGGTCACCAGATCTCCAGCCTGAGCTGCCTCTTGGAAATTGTCATGCAGACGGGAGAAGAAAACCTGAGCAAACTCCATATCCGGCTCCACCTCCAGGTTCTTGGCACAGGCCTGGAACCCCTTCATGTGGCGCAGCTCCATCTTGGCCAGTCGCTTCAGATCCGCCTCCGCCTCCGGCAACATCTCCCCCAGCTGCAGGTAGTTGCGGTTCGCCTCCAGTTCCCCCTCGATGACGATGGCGTTGATGCGGGAGTAGGCATCACGGTACTCAGGGCTACTGTAATCCAGAGCAACAGAGGGACTGGGTTGGGACGACACCGGGGTAACAGGTCGATCACTCACATGGGTCATAGGACAGTATTTCCTCCATTCACTCCGAAAACAGCACTACGATTCTGGGTCTGAGAGTGGACTACACCTACGAACAGAATAGCCCCGAATGATGATGCTATGGGGAGCGATCGGGATCTAAAGGCCAGCTTCAGCACTCCACTGCCTAAAAACAGGCGCTTTTGCCCCGTCATCGGCTGCCGCAAGACTCTGCAACAGTCCCCACCAATTACTTTACTCCTGTTTGTCTTTCCAGTGCCTCAGATCCTAGCTAGCTTCCTTGCCCCTGGCCGCGCCCCCCACCGCAGATCTAGACGGGTGGAACCGTAGATCTGGGGCTCCGGTTGGCTGAGGCTCTCTTAACAAATATTAAGCTGCTGTGATACCATCGCTGAGGCACTTATCGATCAGTGTCTCTTTACTGCCTTGAAGAGGACGCCAAATCATGGATATCCAACTGCCTGCTGCCCTTGAAACCGTACTCCCCTTCTTTCATCCAGCCTTCATGATCCTGGGGGTGATCCTGGCTCTCTATGCCCTCTATCTGGGGATCCAGGTGCGTCGGACCCGTGCGGCCTCGGGGGAAACCAAGAAGGAACTGGTCAAGGGCAAGTTTGCTCAGAAACATTTCCAGACCGGATCCTGGTTTCTGGCCTTGATGGTGTTCGGTGCGATCGGGGGAATGGCCGTGACCTATATCAGTAATGGCAAGCTGTTTGTGGGGCCTCATCTCCTGGCTGGGCTGGGGGTGCTGGGTTTGGTGGCGCTGTCGGCGGCCCTGGCTCCGATGATGAAGGATGGTCAGAAGGTCTGGGCTCGTAATCTCCATATCGTTCTCAATGTGGCGGTGCTGGGCATTCTGGGCTGGCAGGCCGTGACAGGGATCCAGATCGTGCTCAAGATCGTCTCCAGCATGACGGAGCAGGTGGCTTAGGTGAGCTTCTGACAGTGGCGCTGTCTGAGATCAGCCATGGGGTGGCGAATGGTCTCTATGGTTTGGGGCAATACCCCCACCAACCGGGCGAGGACGTCACTGGGGAGCTGCTCCACAGCGGCGGGAGAGAAGAACTCCTCCAAGCTAAAGAGGAGGATGCGGGCGCGTTGGGCTGGATCAGGACTATCGGTGGCCTGTTGTAGCCATCTCATCCAGTGCATCCGCTTTGAGTAGGCGATCTGTCGTTCTTGATAGGTCTGAGGGTGAAGCAGTCCGGCCTCACCTACCGCCAGGATGCGGGTGGAGTCCACATCCAGGGCACCTCCGACAGCTGCTCCAGGACCCGCAAACTCCGCATGAAAGGCTTTGCAGATGATCACGGCGTTGTGCCGGTGGGGATCGACCATCAGCAGTTGCCCGCTATTGAGGGTGAGCAGCAGTTGCTGGGATTCCTGATAGGGTACGGGCTCATCCATGGCAACGGGTATCTGCATACCTGCTCTCTCACCCTAGGGGAGGGGTCTACCTTAGGATGATCCGTCTCGCTGCGGATCGAACAGATCTGAGACTGTCAGATTGGGTTAGTCTGGCGATGATCTGATCACAGTCACTAGGGGACCATGACCACGACTCTGCCTTCCTCTCCATCTCAAGTGATGGAGTTGACTCGACACCGCCTCCACCATCTGCGGGAACGGTTACAGCAGGCAGATCTGGGGGGACTTTGGATCAGTTCGGCGGATGCTCACCTCAATGAGTACTTGCCCCCTCCCTGGCAGCGGCGTCAGTGGTTGACGGGATTTACAGGATCTGCTGGAGAGGCCCTGGTGACCTTAAATCAGGGGTGGCTGGCGGTAGACTCTCGCTATCATGAGCAGGCGGAGCAGCAGGTGGATCCCCAGAGCTTTGAGATCCTGAAATTAGGGTTGCCAGACCAGCGCACGCTACACGAGGTGATCGAGGATCTGGAGCCCGGTCTGCAGCTGGGGGTGGATCCATTCACGATCTCAGTGGCCCGGTTTCAAGAGTTGCGGGAGCGGTGCGCCATGGTAGGGGTGGACCTGGTGCCCACGGCAGTGAATTGGATCGATCAGGTCCGTCAAGACTTGGAGTCAGACACCTTAATGGTTGGGGATCAGCCGGTCTTTAGTGTACCTGTGGAGATCACGGGGGCTGGGATCGGGGAGAAACTGCAGCAGGTGCGGCAGCAGATGGCCAAACAACGGCTACAGGTCCTGCCGGTGACTCAGTTAGATCAGATTGCCTGGCTCTTGAACCTGCGGGGATCGGATATCCCTTACAATCCAGTGTTTATGGCCTATGGTCTGATCACCTCGGAGCGGGTGGCCCTGTTCACAGGTCAGGATCGTTTGGAAGCAGAGGCTCAGGCGGATCTGGAGCAGGCGGGGGTGGAGATCTTTGAGTATGGGGATTACGGAGAGCAGTTAGCTCAGTGGGCGGAGACCTATGGGATCGTCGGGATCGCGCCCCAGCAGACGACTCAGGGCACCCAGATGATCTTGGGTTCTCGACTCACTCGGGAGATCAAGGTGCATCCCATCGAAACCTTGAAGGCGAAAAAGAATGCCACTGAGTTGGAGCGGATGCGACAGGCCAATCGACGGGCCAGCCGAGCTAAGATCCGTACCCTTGCCTGGATCGATCGACAGCTAGCTGCGGGGATCCCATTGACGGAGGCCGATGTGGCGGAGCGGATGCAGTACCACTATCAACAGGAACCAGAGTGGCGGGGCTTGAGTTTCAATACTATCGCCGGATCAGGAGCGAACAGCTCCATTGTTCATTACGGCACCCCTGATGCAGATCACCCTATTCCTCTGGGATCGCTATTGCTCTTGGATTCTGGATCTCAGTTCCAAGGGGGGACCACCGATGATACTCGTACCGTGATCCTGGGGGAGCCGACGGATCTGCAACGGCAGCGCTACACCTTGGTCTTACA
The DNA here is from genome assembly GCA_964429885.1 of uncultured bacterium. GTDB lineage: Bacteria > Cyanobacteriota > Cyanobacteriia > Thermostichales > Thermostichaceae > CAYSEO01. Next base: position 6,953 of record CAYSEO010000020.1, on the reverse strand, counting down.
AGCCCATATCCAATGTGCCAGCCAACGATTTCCTATCGAGACCCCAGGCACACAGCTGGATGGCATCACCCGATCAGGTCTTTGGCAGGCGGGGTTGAACTATGGTCATGGTACAGGTCACGGGGTGGGGGCCTTTCTCAACGTCCATGAGGGACCGATCGGCATCAGCAAGCGAGCCCATACCCCTCTGGAACCAGGCATGATCACCAGTATTGAACCGGGGTTCTATGAGCCTGGTTGGGGAGGGATCCGGGTGGAGAATCTCTGTGAGGTGCAGGCGATCCCGGATCAGGAGGGTTGGTTACGATTTGAGCCCCTCACCTGGATCCCCTTCGCTCAGCAGTTGATCGATGCATCCCTATTGACGGTTGAGCAGAGGGAATGGATCCAACGCTATCATCAGCGGGTCTATGAGATGTTTGTGACGGAGCTGGATCCGGAGGAGATGGAGTGGCTCAGGTCAGCTTGCGGAACCGACTAGATCAGAGGACTGGGGAGGAGCGTTGAAACCAAAGTTCCTTCCCAATCTTTGCTGAACGAGCACTACAGGGCTAATCGTCCCCATCCTGGAAAGGTGCTGTCAATCCCGCCGTGATCTGCTCCTTGATGGAGTTCAACTGATCTTGCTGTCTCAAGGTGGATTCATCCAGCCAAACAAAATGGGCTACTGCAGCGGGACTACCAAAACAGATCACATCCCCCTGTTCCAGCAGTTTGTGTCTCACCGGCTCCCAGTTGACAAAGGTACCATTGCGACTCGGCTTACCCTGGCCATCTCCATCCAGGAGTAAAAACTGATCCTGACCTTGAGGCCGGATCACAGCCTGTTGGCGGGAGATCTGACCATGGAGGATACAGATATCGACATCCTCAGCCCGTCCCACCGTCAGGATCCCGGCTCGAAGCGGATAAGCCCGGCAATGACCCTCGAATTCCACCACAAGAGCAGGCTGAGTCTTGGCCTGTATCGATGTACCCATCATGGCAACTCCCAAACGACTCCGATCGTCCCCAGGTGACTTCACTAATCGGTTGATCTGGAGCAAACCAGATCCGGTGTAACAAGTCCCCTCTTCAGGTATCTCATTTAGCCAGCGAAATGTCCGTGAGGAAACTACGGAATTCCATAGATCTCAGATTGATTGCCCTAAGACCTGCATGAGGGCCTCGATCCCCGCCTGACCCACCTCCACATCCTGATCGCCGGTCCCAGAGCCGACACCCACAGCCCCGATCACCTCACCCTCGATCACGATCGGTAGACCCCCCTTGAGATTGGTCAACTGTCCACCGGTGGCTAGCCCTAACTTGATCTCCACCTCCGCCGGTACACCCCCAGAGGGGACTCGCGAGGAGGCTGCCGTGATCGCCTTCTGGGTGGAGGAGAGCTGACTCAACACCTTAGCCCCATCCATGCGAGCATAAGCCAGTAGATTCCCGCCAGCGTCCACCACCGTGATGCACTGGGGCACCCCCATCTGCTTTGCCTTTGCGATCGCCCCATTCAACACCACCAAGGCCCCATCACAGGTCAACTCCGTACTCTGGCGGATATACATGCTCAGATCCTCCTCACCGGTCCAACCCAACCTTAGGCTCGCACGATCGCTGCCACTAGATTACTGCCTGGCGCCCCCTGATGCTCAAACCCTGCGGAGGCCAGGATCATCGTATCCCCCACCACGGACGCCACCACCCCATTCGCCACTGCCTTGGCCATGATCCCGGCATATCCGGAGAGGAAATCGCTATGGATCGTATGGCGTCGCCCCCGCACAGAGGTGACCGCATCTGCGCCACAATTGACGAAGACCTGTGTGATCCGCTCCTGCTGCTCAGCAGTATAGGGAGGAGTTCCCACCAACCCCGCGGTCTGGAGAGCCTGGTGGATCCCCTGAGTATCCAACTGATCCTGCATCACCCCATGGCCCACCCGGTAGGCACTGATGGAGGTTGCTGAGTTCCCCATCACCAGGATCCGACAGGCGGACTGTTCCCCTCCAGCGGAAACCGAGCCTCGCTGAGTGTAGAGACTTCGATCTTGATTGATCACCCCATCCGAGATCTGATCTGCCGAGATCTCCCCCAGGGCCACACCGATCCCGAGGGCAGAGGCCGCTTTGGCATAGGAGGAGGCTTGGCCTAGGTGGGTACTGACTGGCGTGGCTCCCCGCTCCTGGGCTGCCTGGATCCGAGCTGGGGTCATGGCGGGACATTTGATCTCCACACAATGAACATCCTCAAGATCGGTGATCCCGGCTGTCGTGATGGCCTCCTGAACCGCCTCAGCCACTAATTGCACCTGGATCGATCGACCATACTCCTCAGGTAACAGCTGGCGGGTATTGGCGATCCCGATGGTGAGTCGTGGGTCAGCCGGAGCTGCAGCCGGAGCAGGCACCGATCGGCGACTGAAGATCGTGTAGTGGGGACTCATCAGCCCACCACAGAGACCGATCATCATCATGGGAATCCGCTCAAACACCTCATCAGTAGAGATCCCCAGAGCCTGAGAGAGCACCAGCTGCAGACAAAGGGAGGTATAGCCCCGTGCATATCCGGTCCCCTCCGTCTGAGCGATGATCCCCAAGATCTCCTCAGCCTTGAGCTGACCTTGATCGAGCCAAGCCCGTAGCTGACTGACATCCTCCGGGGCGGCCATGGGGGCTCGAAACACCTCCACCTCGGTCCACTGTTGCGATCCGGCACTTGGCATGGGATGGTCCCAACTCAGCTGTTGATCTCCATAGCCTACAGGAGTTTGCCACCTACAGGATGCCGCATCCTAAGATCACCCCAGCTCGGACAGTATTGCAGTCGCCATACTCCTGAGGACCTGACGATCGTTTGACCTGAAGCTACGCCTGATCTGGGCGTCTCAATCCGAGTAGCGACTGCAATAAGTCGATCAGCAAAAACATTTATACAGACCCTATAGTGCATATCAACGCAATTTTGCCGATCGACTTAACTGCAGGTGATAGAGGGTCTGCTCCTGCCATTGAGGGCTCAGCTCTGCCCAGCTGGATAGATCCGGGACCTGACAGTCCACCGGTTGCAGATCCTCCCGGAGATTGGCCAACGGATCCGCTCCCATCGAGACCACCCAGGCCAGCCCTCGTAGTCCAGGGGTTTGTGACAAGCGCAGTAGCAACCGCAAGACCGATTGTAGACAGGTTTGAGGCTCCGATATGGGATGAGGCCGAAACCAGGGCAATCCCTCCGGCACCTCATGATCCAAGCCGATCTGAGCCAGGATGGCTGTGGAGCCAAACACCGCCACCCCAATGGAGCGATCCTCATCCTGGACCCAAAGCTCCTCTGCCGCCGCCATACGTCTGAGATTCTCCCGCCAGAGCGCCCGTTGCAAAGACGGATCCGTCTCCGGGGTCTCCGGGTAAATCGCCAGGGTGAGCAAATAGGTCTGGATCGGATGCTGGGGGCGGGCTTGGGCCACGATGTAGGGCAGATTGGGATCGGTCTCCTCCAGCAGCAGCGGCACCCGTTCGATCAAACTCAACCCAAAGCCCTTCAAGCCACTGATCTTACGGGGGGTATTGGTGATTAATCGCATCTGTCGCACCCCCAGATCCCTCAAGATCTGAGCCCCTACTCCATAGTTGCGTAGATCAGGTACCGAGCGAGAGGGCTCCGTGTTCTCCAACCCCAGATCCTGTAACCCATAGGTTTTGATGCGGCTGAGCAGATCTGCCCCCGTCTGACGCAGATACACCACCACCCCTTCCCCCTGCCGCTCGATCATCCGTAAAGCTGACTCCAGCTGCCGCCGGGAATCAGAACGTAAGGATCCCAAAGCATCCTCCAGCAGGGACTCCGTATGGACTCGCACCAAAACTGGATGAGCCTGAAACTGAGCTGGATCCCCCTTGACGATGGCCACATGCTCGGAGTTATCCAGGGTATCACGATAGCCATACACCTGAAACTCGCCGAACTCGCTGGGTAACTTGGCCAAGGTCTCCCGTTGGACGAAATGTTCGTTGTGGAGACGGTACTCGATCAGGCTGGCGATGGTGATGATCTTCAGATCGTGCTCAGAGCTATACTCCATCAATTGGGGCAGGCGAGCCATGGATCCATCCAGATTCTGGATCTCACAGATCACCCCCGCCGGATAGAGACCGGACAATAGACACAGATCCACTGCTGCCTCCGTATGACCAGCTCGCTTCAGCACCCCCCCCGACTTGGCCCGTAGGGGAAAGATATGACCGGGGCGACGCAGATCCTGAGGCTGAGTATTGGGATTGATGATCGCCTGGATGGTTCGGGAGCGATCGGCGGCTGAGATGCCGGTGGTGACCCCCAGATGCGAGCCAGCATCGATGCTGATAGTGAAGGCAGTCTGATGGCTATCAGTATTCTCATGCACCATCAACGGGATCTGCAGCTCATCCAACCGCAGCCCCTGCATGGCCAAACAGATCAACCCCCGTGCCTGGGTGGCCATGAAGTTGATCATCTGAGGGGTGGCGAACTGAGCGGCCCCAATCAGATCCCCCTCGTTCTCCCGATTCTCATCATCCACCACAATGATCAAGCGACCTAATTTCAGATCCTCGAGGGCGGCCTCGACCGAGTGGAACAGGGAATTTTGCTGAGGTAAGGAGAGAATCACAGAGATCAAAGCTGAGACGTGGCTAGATCCTATCAAGATCACGAGAGCCATAGCCAGAGCCCCCATGACCACAAAAGTGTCACTAGGTCAACCTCCGTCAATGCCTCCAGATCCGCAGCAGAGGCAAACCGCACAAGCACAGACAGGGCCGATCCCTGGCAAGCTTCAATACCCAGCCTAGATCCAAATGATCAGGGATAGATCCTCTCCCACAGCCCAGTTGATCAAATCCCTAAGCTTGAGGCTTGACCTCAGGCATCAAACACCCCATCGCATCACATCCTGCTGGACCTTCAGCGCTCAGAAAACCCTGATCATACTGCAGCAAGGATCCCAAGAAATCATCAGATCGACGCCGCCTCAATACCTCAGCCGATAGCCGATCGTAGGTAGACTTATCGATCTTTTCAAAGGGCAGACGGGGAAAGGGCGCATCGAATCGAGCCAACAACGCCGCACTGATATACCCCTGATCCGCCTCGATCGCTTGATGGATCCGCTGTCCTAACGCCTCGACCTCGTCCTCTCGCAGCTCAAGGGTGGCGCTGGTGTTGTGAGTGGTGTAAAACTTCTGGACCTGGAGGTAGAAATCAAACTGAGCCAAGGCGGAGAAGGACTCGATGACGATCTCGGAAGCCCCCGGCAGATTGGCCCAAGGCACCTCCACAGGCAGCTCCACCAACCACTCCGTACAACGAGGATCAAAGGGATCCGTCAGTAGATTGCCCTGCTCATCCTTATCGGACTGGGAGGGCACGACGGCATAGCCATACTCCAGACAGGCTAGAGCCACCGGATCATTTTTACCGAAGGTGATCCGGCGAATATAACGTTGGGCCTTAGGAGGGTGCCACCCTGGAGAGGCTCCTGTCAACAGACTTTTGGTTCCAGAAGGTTGTACCGTTGTACACCGATTGGGCCGCCGCAGACCCTGACGATCGCAATAATCCCACACCACTTGATGAACGATCTCTCGCCAACCAGCCAGATACTGTCGCTCTCGATCTTTGAAGGTGAGCCCCTGATCAGTGTCCGGGCGTCCAACCTGCCACCAACGCAGCCACTCTACTCCAAAAGTCTTGACGAAGAAGTCGAATAAACCTGTGAAAGAAACACCCACGATCGGATCAATGGATCGGGCGTATTGATAGCGCGGCTCACGAAATTGATGATTTAATAGCGCTGCTACAGAGAGAGCCCCAGCGGTAAAGGCATCCTTCTGTTCTTGCTCATTGTGAGGATCGATCTGGTTAAGATGCACCTCAGATAAGTTACACTGCCCCGTCAGAGTACCGCCGAAAACGCCTTTGTGGAACTCAGGTTCATTGAAGCAGAAGGTGTCGTAGGATCCTTCTAACGGCTCCACAGAACGCACACTCTGGTGCTTGCCTTTAAATCTAGGTTGATGACCTCGGGTGGTATCTAATCGCTGACAGGGAATAGCATTACATTCTGAGATCTGGAGGTACCAGAGATCTTTCTTCCTCTCTCCCAAATTGGTCTGATGTCCTGCGAGAGCCATCAGGTTAACAGAGGATCGGATTCCACATTTGAGCAACAGTAAATAGACTCGATAAGCTCGCTCGTAATCGGAGAGGTAGATCCGAATCCCTCCAGACGAGGTCTCCGATCCATCAGCATCTGCCAATCCAGCTACAAAGTGTAGGATCGACTCCCGATCCCAACTGGCCATCTCATCGAAGGGCTTAGCTTGATCCTTTAGTGCTCTCACATGTAGCGGATCAAATTTTCCCTGGAAACCAACATACAACAAACAGGGAACCTCTTTAGATCCCGTGTAGTAGCGTCGCTTACCTGAGCAGGTGCCTGCAATGGTTAACTCCTGTTCTTGCTTGAGTCCATACAAGCGTAACTGCAGCTGAGGTTTACCATGAGACTGACAGATCGAGCCATCCCCCACCAGTTGACCCAAGGTATAGGCATAAGTTGGATCCATATGATTTCCTTCCCGATAGTTGATCCGAAAAGGCTCTGTGTGAAGGACATAATTGCTTTCCTGGATCCGATCAGCCAGTTCCGCAGTGGTTACCTCCTGATATTCCTTCTGGAATCGATGCTTCACGAAGAAGCGATGCTTGTCTGTGACATCCAGATGGGTCCCATCCCCAAAACGAACCCGGTAAAGTTTTCGATCACGACCAGTTTGGATCGGGATCACCTGACTCCACCGTTGCCCATTCCAGATCTCTACGGATTGACCGACTAGATCTTGGATCCTGTGCATACCATCACGAGTGATCAAGATCGTGTCACCGGAAACGCAATGGAAGTTACTACCAAGGATCTCGCCACA
>CAYSEO010000019.1:0-24170 GCA_964429885.1 uncultured bacterium | reverse complement strand
TCCTGTCCAGGCCCCAGTTTCGTCTATTTCCCACCCTAACTGTCTCTAAGCATATTCACTCTTGACAAATGCTCGGTTTTCTTAACTTGTCAGGGATGATGCCTTCCTGGAAAACCTCATCTTTCCCTGATCTACCTGCTGAATGTCTGCTAATAGGATCGCCAGTCCGAAGAGCCGAACCGAGCACCAAAAACTTCGCGGAGGCCGTTCCATCGCTTCACCTCATCTGTAGATCCACTTGCACCTTAGCTCAACCTCTGGGGGCCTCATCACCGGCGCTTCTTTAACGAAAACTCTTCAGGAGCTCTTCAACTCACGTCGACCCATGCTCGACTCAAGCGATGGCCGATGGAGGATGTGTGCTGCAGGAGCACCAAACTTGATAGCTCTTCTTCGATCATAGTAGGTTTCCACCTGACCAGGTTTCAATGTCGTCGTCTCCCCTGTTGGTCTCAGGCCACTTGATAAAGGTCTCCAACAATCCCACCGGTGGGATCACCTCAATTCGCCTTTGCTCCAGATCCACCACGGGCACGATCTGCTTCACGAACGGGATCAGGATCGTCTCCTGCTGCTCTGTCGTGATCTCCAGTAGATCGTTACCAGCTGGGATCACTGCTGTTAAGGATCCCAAATAGCGTCCGGTGGGTTGATGGAAGACAGGGAGACCGATCAGATCCGGTAGATAATATTCCTCCTCCTCCAACTCAGGTCGATCGGCAGCCGCGATTAGAATCTCAGATCCGACCCATTGTTCCGCCAGGTTTCGATCGGTGATCTCTTCAAATCGCACCAGATAAAGTTTCTTGGCTGGATAAAACTGGCCTTGTAGGAGTTGAACGGGGAGAGGATCCGTAGAACCCGATCGATCTCTTCTGGAGGACGCCCTTAGCGCCGACTTCGATCTGAGCCAGCGGGGACCAGGGTTCAACAATCGCTCAGGGAAATCAGAGAGACAACGCACCCGCACCCATCCCTTCAGACCATGGGCTGCCACGATCTGACCCACCACCTGCCAATCGGATCCGGGTTCTAAACTGGGGACGGAGGGCACCATAGGATGTCTAGGATAGAGTCCGATCTCAGCGCGTCTCCTCTTCTACCGTATCGGAGAGGAAGGCCTGGGGGCTGAAGGTTTCCGGCGAGAAAGCCCGACGGGCACGGTTACGACCTGACTCCTGACCCTTGTTCTGATCGATCATGGACATCATGCCCTGTAGGGCTCCTGGCACCGAGTTGGGATCCATAAACACCACCTTGGAGCTAGGACTGTTGCCGATCCGCAGACCCATATCTAGATAGTTCTGAGCCAGCATATACTGTAGCGCCTCCTCTGCTCCCTCCTGTTGCTCGATGGTCAACGCGATCGTCTTCAGAGCCTCCGAGGTGCCCTCAGCCTGCAACAAGCGCTCCTGCTTCTCCGACTCAGCCCGGAGCACCCGCGCCCGCGCCTCACCCGTAGCCTGGTTGATCTTGGATTGCTGCTCCCCTTCCGAGGTCAGGATCACGGCTCGTTTCTCCCGCTCCGCCGCCATCTGCTTCTCCATGGAGTCCTGCACCGTCTTAGAGGGCTGAATATCCTTCACCTCCACCCGAGTCACCTTGATCCCCCAAGGATCCGTGGCCTGATCCAACTCCGTCAGCAGCCGCGCATTGATCTCGGCTCGGGAGGAGAAAGTCTGATCCAGCTGCATCAGGCCGATCTCAGAGCGCAACGCCGTCAACACCAGGTTCACCAAAGCTCGGTTGACATCCTCCACCGCGTAGTAAGCTTTCTTGATATCTGTGATCCGCCAATATACCACCGCGTCCGCCATCAGAGAGACGTTGTCATAGGTAATGCATTGCTGGGGTGGCACATCCACCACCTTTTCCCGATTGGTTTCCTGAAACACAACCTGATCAATCAGGGGGATGATCAGGTTGAACCCTGGGGTTAGCGTCGCGTGATATCGGCCCAGACGCTCCACCAATGCCTCATAGCCCTGGTTAATGATCTTGACGGACTGAAATAAAAATCCGATAAAGATCAGCGCGATCGCCCCAACGATGGCTTCCATGGATCGACACCTGTATGTATAGGTTCAGCTGATCCTCATCATAGCCTCACCCGTGATCGGCAGGTTAGACCTAGTCGCCTTCCAGTAACCGGATGAAGGTGGAGGGGGGAACCGGACGACTCCAGAAAAACCCCTGCCCCTGATCGCAGTCCAGTTCCTGCAACAGTTCCAGTTGTTCCAGAGTCTCCACCCCCTCAGCCACCACCTCTAATCCGAGACTATGAGCCAGATGAATGATCGCAGAGACTACCGCCACATCATCCTGTCGGGTTCCACGGGAGCGATTGCGGGGAGAGGGATCTCCATTGAGCTGAGTATTCAAATCTCGGACGAAGGAACGATCCACCTTGATCTCATTCACCGGGAACCGTCGCAGGTAGCTGATGGAGGAATAGCCTGTCCCAAAATCATCAATGGAAAGCTTCACCCCCATACGACTAAGCCGATTTAAAATGCTCAAGGTGTGATGAAAGTCCTGAGCCGCCATGGTCTCCGTGATCTCCAGCTCCAGCTGTTGAGGGGCCAGGCCCACCTGTTCCAAGATCTCGGCTACCCGCTCCGCCAGAGCTGCCTGACGAAACTGACTGGGGGAGAGATTCACCGCCACCCGTAGATTGGGCCACCCCGCCTGTTTCCAGACCTTGACCTGTTGACAGGACTGCTCCAATACCCAGGCGCCGATCTCCTCTAATAACCCCAGATCCTCCGCTAAGGGGATGAACTTCCCTGGGGTCACCCAACCCAGCTCCGGCTGTCGCCACCGTAACAACGCCTCAGCTCCGACGATCTGCCCACTGCGGATCTCCACCTTGGGCTGATAGAACACCTGAAACTCCCCCCCCTGCAGAGCCTTACGGAGTCGGGTCTCCAGTGTCAATTTATCCAGGGCGATGGCGGTGATCTCCCCTGTGTGGAGCATATAACTATGTCTGGCGTTGGCCTTGGCCCGGAACATAGCCGCATCCGCATGTTTGATCAAACTCTCCGCATTCTCCCCATCGGAGGGATAGAGGCTGATCCCCAGACCGGCGGTCACCGTGATCTCATGGCCCTCGATCACCGTGGTCACCGATAGTGCCGCCAACAACCGCTCCGCCAGGTCCACCGCTCCCCGTTCTCCGTACAAGCCCGGCATGACGATCAGGAACTCATCCCCCCCCAGACGAGCCAGGATCTGATCGGTAGCTAGACATTCCCGCAACCGCTGGGCTACCTCTTGCAGGAGCCGATCGCCAGTGCTGTGATCAAAGGAGTCATTAATGGTCTTGAAATCATCTAGATCAAGCAATAACAAAGCTAGCTGTTGCCCCTGCTGTTGACTCTGTTCGATCAGTTCCGGCAGTTGTTGGTTGATCCAAACCCGGTTAGGCAACTGGGTCAAGGGATCGTAGAGGGTCTGGGATTCTGAGGGGGCTGGATGGGAACTGATCTGTCGAATGGCGATCCCCACCACACCGCGACCTTGAGGGAGTAATTGGAGGCGACAGAGATACAGATGCTCTCCTGCAGCGATCTCATAGACCACGGATTGTCCCGCTAAGGCCTGTTGATGAAACCGGACCTGTAATCCCGTCTGAGCTTGGCTGAACCCCTGATCGATAGGCTGTCCCAGATGCAGCTGCGGATCTAATCCCAACCGTGAGGTCTCCTCCCCCAGGAGCAAGGTGAAGCGGAGGGTCTGATCCACCACCCAGATCGCTGCTGGGATATGAGGCCAGATCCGCTCCGGGTCGAGGGTGCCACGGCTCCAAGTTTGATCTAGCACCGGTAGCAGATGGGCGGGGGTCACCGCTCCTTGGGGAGTTTGGGATTGATCCTGCACGATAAATACCCGCTCGGAGTCCGCTTCCATCGCTTCTATCACTCGCCAAGTGGACTCATCCGATCGAAGCACAGGAGAGCTGGGGCTGGCCACTGCCTTGACGGTCAGCTGTGCCCCTTGGGGTTGAGTCGCCCAGATGGAGATCAGATGGTGAGCCCTCAAGATCTTGGGGATCCAATCCGGTTTGCCCCACTGGGAGGACCTCATCACCAGCCAAGCAAGGTTCTGATCCAACATCACCTGTGCTGCCTTCCGCAAGGTGATACCGGCCTCGATCTGAGGGATCTGGGGCTGCATGACCTCGGCGATCGGTGTGGCTCGAAGCAGGCTCTCCTGTCCAGTTGCTGCTAGCAAACTATAGGGAGTCAGGGCTCCCAGGATCTGGCCCTCGGATCCTACTACGGGCAGACATAATACCCGATGTAGATGCATGAGGGATAGGGCCTGTTGTAGCACCAGAGGATCCTCACAGAGTTCCTGAGCTTCCTCTTGATCGTGGCCCGAGATCGGCAGGTTGAGACAGGGTGGAGGGGAAGGGAATAGGGTGGAGACTCGCACCTGATCTTGATCGAGGTCCTGTAGGATCCAGCTCAAGACCAACAGAGGCGTCAGGACTCCCAAAATCTGGCGATTCTGGCTGACGATCACCCCCTCGGTGTAGTAGCCATAGGCGGGACTGGAGCCTGAACCGAGGCGAGGCGAACGGAGCCGCACCTGATGCAGCAGCTGGATCGCATCCCGAACGGTGCAGTCAGCTGTGAGGACATAGGGAGGGGAGATCAGGGCTGATCGGAGGGGAGCCACAGGTTTGACCGGAATCTGCTGCTGCTTTCCTCTATACCATCTGTTGTCTTGAGCGATAAGTAAACCCTATATCCTGGCGACAGAGCTGGATATAAATCTGAATCTTGGCTTGTCATGCGGCGTTTCCGTTGGCTTTGACTCCTGATCTGCTCTAACAGATCCCGATCACAGAAGATACCCTAGATCAGAGCCTATTACATTTCGACACACTTCGCACATGTCTCGCATTCTCCTTTGGTATCGCACCGATCTCCGCATCCACGATCACGACCCTCTCCATCAAGGCTGCCGCTCCGGCGCTGAGGTGATCCCGGTCTACTGCTTCGATCCCCGTCCATTCGGGACTACAGCCTTTGGCTTCCCCAAAACCGGATCGTTTCGGGCTCAGTTTCTCCTAGAGAGCCTGGCAGATCTGAGATCCTCATACCGACGACTGGGGGGAGATCTGGTGATCCGCATGGGTAAACCCGAGGAGATACTGCCTCAGCTCGCTCAACAGGTGCAAGCCCAAGGGATCTACGGCCATCGTGAGGTGGGGACAGAGGAGATCGAGGTAGAGACCCATTTAGAGAAAGCGTTACAAGATCATCAGATCCCGCTCAAACTCTTCTGGGGTCACACTCTATTGCACCCGGATGATCTACCCTTTGATCCCCGCAAGATCGCCGAAGTATTCACCCGATTCCGTAAGCAGGTTGAGGATAGTGTTCTGCCTCGACGTATGGTGATGACTCCTACTCAGATCTCCCCGTTACCCGAGCAGTTAGATCCGGGTTTGATCCCAACTCTCGATGATCTGAAACTGGATACCCCTCAAGCCGATCCCCGTGCCCTGATCCAGTTCCAAGGTGGTGAGACTGCTGGTCAGGAGCGAGTGCAAACCTATATCTGGGATCAGGATCGGCTGCGGATTTACAAAGAGACTCGTAATGGCATGTTGCGGCCTGAGGATGCCTCCAAGTTTTCCCCCTGGTTGGCTATGGGCTGCCTCTCTCCCCGTTATATTTACGAACAGGTACAGCGCTACGAACAGGAACGGATCCAGAATCAATCCACCTATTGGCTGATCTTTGAGCTGTTATGGCGGGATTACTTTCGTTTCATCATGGTGAAACATGGCCGCAAGATCTTTCGTCCCTCCGGCTTACAAGGCATCCCGATCCCTTGGAAAGAGGACTGGCAAAGGTTTGATCGATGGCGGGAGGGATCCACAGGGTTTCCTTTGGTAGACGCCAACATGCAGGAGATCGCGGCTACGGGGTTTATGTCCAATCGAGGCCGACAGAATGTAGCGAGCTTTCTCACTAAGAATCTGGGTATCCATTGGCAGATGGGGGCGGAATGGTTTGAGTCTCTGCTGATCGATTACGACGTCTGTAGTAATTGGGGCAACTGGAACTATACTGCCGGTGTAGGCAATGATGCACGCGGCTTTCGTTATTTCAATATTCCCAAACAGTCCCGGGATTATGATCCCGATGGAGACTATCTGCGCCATTGGTTACCGGAACTGGCCTCCTTGCCAGGGGATCGGATCCATGAGCCCTATCGGTTGACCCAGGCAGAACAGAAACAGTTTGGGATCCAGATCGGGGTGAACTATCCCAAGCCGGTGGTGGATCTGTATAAGTCCGTGCGGGCGAACCAACGGATCTATGAGGAGGCTGTAACCCAGCACGACCCTTGACTCGATGCTTGTGCTGGAGTCCCAGGCGGGTCTGGACTGTCTCGATCACCTGCTGCCGTTGCTGTGGAGTCAGCACCTGAGGGATCTGCAGGCGGGAGTCATCCTCGGGCTATGACCAGGATCATGGAGATCTCAGACGGCTTGGGCAACTCTCAGGCAGGGATCGGGATCTGTTCTGTTGTGGGGGCAACCTTAGATCTAAACTTAGAGTGACTTCTGCTGTGCTGAGCTAAGGATGTGCTATGGCCGTTGCCGCCCTCTCCATTGAACAACTCGCGATCAACACGATCCGCTTTCTGGCTGTCGATGCGGTGCAGAAAGCCAACTCCGGTCACCCTGGTCTGCCGATGGGTGCGGCTCCCATGGCCTATGCCCTCTGGCAGCGATACATGCGCTTTAACCCCCAAAACCCCAAGTGGTTCGACCGGGATCGGTTCGTGCTCTCCGCCGGTCACGGGTGCATGTTGCAATACGCTCTGCTGCATCTGACCGGCTATGCCGTCTCCATGGATGATCTGAAACAGTTTCGCCAGTGGGGCAGCATCACCCCTGGTCACCCCGAGAACTTTGAGACCCCTGGCATCGAGGTCACCACCGGTCCCCTAGGACAGGGCGTCGGTAACGCGGTGGGGCTGGCGATCGCGGAGGCCCATCTGGCAGCTCGCTTCAACAAGCCTGGCCATACAGTTGTGGATCATTACACCTATGTGATCCTGGGGGATGGCTGCAACATGGAAGGGGTGGCCAGTGAGGCGGCTTCCCTGGCGGGTCACCTGAAGCTGGGCAAGCTGATCATGTTCTATGACAGCAACAGCATCTCCATCGATGGCAGCACGGAGTTGGCCTTTACAGAGGATGTGGGGGCTCGCTATGAGGCTTATGGCTGGCATGTACTGCATGTCAAGGATGGCGATACGGATCTGGACGGCATCACCCAGGCGATTGAGGAGGCTAAGGCGGTCACCGATCAGCCCTCCTTCATTGTGGTCACCACCACCATCGGCTACGGCTCTCCCAACCGGGCGGGTACCGCGAAGGCCCACGGATCACCCCTGGGGGATGACGAGATCAAGTTGACCAAGGAAGCTCTGGGTTGGCCCCAGGAGCCCACCTTCCATGTGCCCGAGGATGTTTACAAGCACTTCCAACAGGCGGCTGAGCGGGGTGCTGCAGCGGAGCAGGAGTGGAACCAGCGGCTGCAGGCTTACCAACAGGCTTATCCAGCGGAGGCAGCTGAGTTCAAGCGGATCATGGCTGGGGAACTGCCTCAGGGGTGGAAGGAGGCTTTGGCTCCCGTGGCGGAGACCGGCAAGGAATCCACCCGGAACCTGTCTCAGTTCTGCCTCAATGCCTTGGCTCCTGTGGTGCCGGAGCTGATCGGGGGCTCGGCGGATCTGGCCCACTCCAACATGACCTACATGAAGGGTCTGGATGATTTTCAGCCCGGATCCTATGGGGGTCGCAACTTCCGGTTTGGGGTACGGGAGCATGGCATGGGTGCGGTGGCCAATGGCCTCTCCCTACATGGGGGAATCATTCCCTACGACGCCACCTTCTTGATCTTCTCCGACTACATGCGTCATGCCATCCGGCTGTCCGCTCTGTCTCAGGTCCGGGTGCTGCATGTGATGACCCATGATTCCGTGGCTCTGGGGGAGGATGGACCCACCCACCAACCCATCGAGCAGATCGCGTCCCTACGGGCGATCCCCAATCTGCTGGTGTTCCGACCAGCGGATCCTCGGGAGACTGTGGGGGCCTATCAGGTGGCATTGGAGCAGACCAAGACTCCTTCCCTGTTTGCCTTTACCCGTCAGAAGGTGAATCCTCTGGAGGGCACCTCGATCGAGAAGGTAGCTCAGGGCGGCTACGTGGTGGTGGATGCCCCGGATCCGGAGCTGCTGTTGATCGCCACTGGCTCGGAGGTGGAGCTGGCGGTCAAGGCGGCGGCCACCTTGAAAGAGGAAGGTAAATCGGTGCGGGTGGTGTCTCTGCCCTGTTGGGAACTGTTTGAGATGCAGCCTCAGGAGTATCAGGATGCTGTGATCCCTCCCACCGTCAAGAAGCGGGTCACCGTAGAGGCAGGCTCCAAGATGGGCTGGCATCGGTTCGCCGGGGATCAGGGTCGGATCATCTCTATCGATCAGTTTGGGGCTTCTGCTCCCGGTGGCACCTGTATGGAGAAGTTCGGCTTCACCGTTGAGAATGTTCTCAATACCGCTCGGGAAGTGTTGGCTCAGTAGCAGAAAGGATGATCTCTAGAGATGGCCTGGGAAGTGGCCTCTTCCTTAGGCCATTACTTATTGACACACTCTGAACTGGGATGAGATTCATGTCTGAGAGACAGAGGGATACCTGGATAGACTCAATCTTGGATGGACGGTATCGGCTGGATCAGATCCTAGGCCGGGGGGGCATGGGCAAGGTGTATCTGGCCACGGATCTAAAGCTGGATATTCAGGTGGCGATCAAGATGATACTACAGGGGGCCACTGCCACATCCCAGGATCGGGAGCGATTCCAACGGGAGATGCGCGCCTGTGTTCTGTTGCAGGATAGCCGGATCGTCAAGGTGATGGACTTTGGGTTTGTGACTCCCCAGGACTCTTCAGAGGAGACGATCCCTTTCTTTGTGATGGAGTATGTGCCCGCTCCTACTCTGGCTCAGGTTTTACGGCAGCAGAGTCCTCTACCTCTGTCTCGGGCGTTACGGTTGGCTCACCAGATCGCAGCAGCTTTGCAGGCTGTTCACAAGGGGGTGAGGGTGCAGGGGAAGCGACTGCAGTTTGTCCATCGCGATCTAAAACCCTCCAATGTGTTTGTGGTCCAGGATGCCATGGGGCAGGAGTCGATCAAGCTGGCGGACTTTGGCCTGGTGAAGCTGCAGGGAGATCTGAGTCTGGAGAGCTTGACGGGTACAGGCACGATCACAGGCACCCCACGCTATGCCTCACCGGAACAATTGACCAGCAGTCGTCGTGTGGATCGCCGCACGGATCTATACAGTTGGGGCTGTCTCACCTACGAAATGTTGACGGGCACGAATCCGTTTCGATTACAAGAGGGAGCGACTCTCTTTCAATGGTTGAATGCCCATACCCACCGTAAGCCTTATCCCTTTCCCCCCTCACTCCAGATCCCCAACACCCTGGCTCAGATCGTACTGAGATGCCTAGAGAAAGAGCCGGACAGCCGCTATGCCTCGATGATGGAATTGGATCAAGCCCTGCGTCGTGCCTACCCTGATCTCGTTGATGTTTTTGAAGCTACGTCTCCTATCCCTCAGGAGGCAACCTCCGGTTCCCAAGCGCGATCTGGATCTGGATCAAGTGCTTCAACTGTCATTGAGCTCCCTGTTCCTGATATTCCCCCTGAGAGCACTCCTCCTCCCCGTCCCTCCATCTCCTGGAGCACTAGGGGTAGAGCCGGATCCCCTCCCCGAGCTCAACCCACGCCCAAACTCCCCTGGATCCTCTTGATCACGCTCTCAGTCGGCTCATTACTGGGCCTAGGTCTGATCTGGCGGATCGCGACAGCCAGATCCGATGGTCCTCTGCAAGCCATCCGCACCGATCCGGCGCCCTCTCCAGCTCCCACCTCTGCTCCGGATCCCAGTCCAGAGCCCACCCCGACAGCTGCAGCTCCCACCCCAATCCCTGCCACTCCAACTCCCTCACCTAGTCCAGCTCCTACGGTGACTCCATCTCCCACTCCTACTCCGATCGATCCAGTGCGGATCACTCAACTGCGGAAAGATCTAGAGTTGGCCATCAAAGGAGGAGATTATGATCAAGCCTTGATTCTGGTGGATCAATTGATTGCTTTGGATCCCAGTTCCCGCTCCGATCTGGAATCCTATCGGGCTCAACTCCAGGCTCAAGTGGATCGAGGGACCGTGATCTCACCGCTCATTCCCTTATCTTTTACAGTCACAGATGCTGACTATAGTGCCTCTCTCGATCGGCTCATCATGATCTCAGCAGATCAAAATCAGCTCCATATCTATGATCCCACCACCCAAACCGATCGAGTCGTGGGTCTGAACCCCACCCCCACCAGCATCTCCGTTGGCCCAGAGGGTCGTTTTGCTGCAGTGGGACATGATGCTTTGATCTCTGTCGTGGATCTGCAACAAGGCACTGTGGTGAGAACTCTACCCCTCTCCACTCAAGTTTTCGATCTAGTATTCGCACCCAATGGTTGGATCCTGGTGGTGCCTGTACGGGATCAATGGGTGAATTTATATGGAGTGCAGATCTCAACGGGGCAACAGGTGGAAAGTACAGGTCATTCGATCCGGGCCGGGAGTCGGATCCAACTCCATCCGGAGGGGAAGAGCGTTTATCTTGCGAATCGGGGCCTGTCCCCTTCTGATATTGAAAAGATCGATATCTCCGGATCGGTCCCGGTTTATGCCTATGATTCTCCCTATCATGGAGATTACCCTATGTGTGGAGATCTATGGATTTCCCAGGATGGACGCCGGATCTTTACGGCCTGTGGCCATGTCTTTAGATCTTCCTCTGATCCTGAGCAGGATATGACCTACGCTGGCAGTCTGCCCGGTGTAGATCGGATCCGGCATTTATTTCACTCTGCCGCTAATGGTGTGGTGTGGGTGATCCCAGATCAGTCCTCAGGATCCCATTCAGAAAACTCGATATCTCCTCAACAGGTGGCGATGATCGACTATCAGAATCTCACCTTGAACGGGACCATTCCGATCCCCCATTTCATCTCTAAGGATCAGGCTTTCCCTGCCGAAGGACGGTTTGTATTCGTTAACGGGCAGGGGGATGGGTTTTATCTGATCGTGCAGGCAGAGGCAGGAGCAGGTTTACTCAATGACTATGGATTGATGATCAGTCGCTGAGATCTGACTTTGAGGATGGATTCTGGCCATAGAGACTGACTAGACGGGCGATCAGGATAGCCGGATACATCTGGCCGATAATGGCCTCCAGGTTGGTCAAGCTCTGGGCAAATAAGTTGGTGGGTGAGATATCTCCGTATCCCAGGGTCGTCAATGTGGTAAAGCTGAAATAGATATAATCGTTTAATAGATTCATCTCGTGAGTATAAGCACTGGAATCAAGCAAAAACACCAGATCGTACAAAAGAGCCCAGAATAACCCGATCAGGATATAGACACAGATTCCACCCTTGATCGTATCCGCATCAATACTATCCCGACGAAACAGATCCCTGGAGATAAAAATGATCGGCAATCCTAGGAAAAAGGAGAAGCCCGCGACCCCAAGTACCCGCAGGCTGAGGTTAGGGACCTCTGAGAACGGATCAAAGGAGGGGAGGATCAGGGCGAGAAACAATAAGATGGTGACTGCTTGATAGATCACGATCATCCTGCGTCGCAGTCCTAAGGTACGCACCGTAATCATGATCATGGCCAGAAATAAACTGGATGTGATCCCATAAGCTAAGCCAAACTGAGAGCGTAGAGGAGAGGTCAGAAACATCAAGATCATGGTGAACAGCAGCTGGTTGTACTTGTTCTCCGCTGCTTGTAACCAACCGATCCTAACTAGCCCGATGCCTTTACCCATCCCTTTCCTACCCTCGAGTCTATGGACAGGAGCCTTAAAGTGACCTAGATCAACATAAGTCTAGAACAGATCAGATCAGGTTAGCTAGGCTTATCCTATGGATCTAACTCTCCCCCTGATCATGTTGGAACAGCTGGCCTCCTACCTCACTCTAGGCTCTCTCCTGGATGCCCTGACCCAGATCGCGCCGGGGTATCAGATCCGATCACGGATCAGGGTAACCCTTGGGAGCCTGCCTCTGCTGTCACAATTGTGGAGTGACTTGTGGAGTTGAAGGATCCTCAGTCTTTGGATCTGGAGCAGATCCTAACGTGATCGCCCCTGGGGTAGACGCTCCCCACTCCGTTGTCTTCGAACCTGGAGCCAGGATCATCTGGTAGAGATCCCGTCGATACTCCGGATCCAGATAACGGGTCCTCAGATCCTGCCAGACCTGGATCCCCTGTCCCTGTTGAATCTGTAGCAGCGTCCAGAGTTGGGGGACCTCCGCCCGATCAGGCAGTCGCTTTCGCAACATGTCCTGCAACACCTGGCTATCCTGCACCTGACCGAGGCCCTCCTGTAGGGTTTTGATCTCCTCCAGCCAACTGTGGAAGTTCTCTCCATAGAAATCGACGAAGAACTCCGCCTGATATCGCACTCGTTTGCACAGCTTACGCAGATCATGCAGCTGTTCCCCGATGGACTCGGGCAGGGGTTGCATGGGATCTGAGATCGTCACCAGCCAGCCGGGATGCAACAGTAGGGAGGAGAGTAGGGGCATCAACAGATCGGGCAGCGCTGGGATCAGTGGGAACTCCGCCCGTTGGGTGTAGCTGGGATCCTCCATCCACTTGGCATAAGCCGTCTGTACCTTGGTAAAGGGAGATCGGGTCAGGAGCACCTGAGTCTTGCGATGAGCCTTACGCCGTCGCCGCTCCAGGATGGAGATCAGCTGATCTAGCCAATAGATCTCCGCCTCGTTCAACTGGGGTCGGTAGGACTGCTGTAGGGTTTCCAAGAGCACATCCAGATCCCGCTGCTTACCCAGAGCTGAGCGTAGGGAGCGTAAGCGTTGGCGCCGAGCCCCTTTCGGCAGCTTGATCGTCCCCGCGAACACCTCTGTTGCCGTGCCCAGTTGTCTGAGGGTGACCCGGAGCCGGTGTAGAGGTTCGGGAGATCCATCCTTCAACACCTGGGGCTGCTGCTTCAACAGGCTGTGATAGTGCCGATCCAGGATGGTGTGGGCCTGGGTGCCGATGGTGAGTCCCTCCCCCTGGGTCTGGGACTGATCCAAACTCTGCATGGTGTTCAGATCCTTTACGTTCGTTTGAGCCGCCTCATCTTAACTTGTCCTTAACCCTAAGATCCAGTGGCCGATCGGGGACCAGCTGGGGGACTACTATATAGAGGAAGCACTAGATCCTGGCAAACCATGGCTGTAACGGGTAGGCCGACTCCCTCCACGCCCCATGCCTATGGGGTACCGCAAGAGTGGTCTTGGCGGGGCTGGCCGATCGGGGTGACCTATCAACCCTCCCGAGCCCAAACCCCCCAGGGACAGGTGATCACCACAACGACGCCAGTGGTCCTACTGCATGGCTTCGGGGCCTCGATCGGTCATTGGCGGGACAATATTCCGGGTTTGGCGGCCCATCGCTCGGTCTATGCCCTGGATCTGTTGGGATTTGGGGGCAGTGCTAAGCCACGGGTGGAGTACAGCTTCGAGCTGTGGGTGGATCAGGTGCATAGCTTCTGGCAGGAGCGCATCCATCAGCCGGTGATCCTGGCCGGACATTCCATCGGCGGGGTGGTCGCTCTGATCCTGGCGGCTCGCTATCCGGAGATGGTGAAGGGGCTCTGTTTGATCAGCTGTGCCGATGGTCCCCATCCCGAGGATCTACCTCATCCCTTTGATTGGCTGGTGCAGGGCTTGACCCAGGTGGTGGTGGGGATCTTAGGATTTCCCTTAACTTATCCTTTCCTGTTCGATCGGTTGCGGCAGCGCCCTGTGTTACGGAAGTGGGTCCAAGGGGTCTATAAACACCAGGAACGGGTGGACGAGGAGTTGCTAGACATCTTTCTCAAGCCTGCCTTCGATCCGGGGGCTGACTATGTGTTTCTGGACACCTTCAGAGCGATCCTTACCCGACCTTTCCCGGCACCCAAGCGATTACTGCCTCGGATGGAGACCCCGATCCTGGTGATCTGGGGTCAGGAAGATCCAGCGGTGCCTAGTTTTTTGGGGGATCGGTTCAAGCAGTGGCAGCCGCAGCTGACTTTGATCAAACTGCCTGGTGTCGGCCATTGTGCCCATGATGAGCTGCCTCAGTGGGTGAATGTGTTGATCGAGGAGTGGACAGCCAGTTTGGAGGTCTCCCTCCAGCTCAAGCGATCCTATTAAATTCGGAGTGTTTAGGGAATGAAGATGATGAAGACATGCCTGCCTGGGTGGAAATTCCTCTGCAGATAGGCAAGCTTCCTCGGCTAAAAGAGTTGTATCTAGGAAAACCAATTAAGCCAGATCCCAACAGAGATAGGCCAGTTGCATAAGCTTAGAGAACTTTCGCTTGCGGATAACAATTTAACTGAAATACCATCATCGATTCACCTCACTACCAAGGGAAATAGGAGGCTTACAAAGCTTGACTGAACTATCGATTTTTGACAATCCATTGCCAAGTGATCTGATTGGGAAGAATGCCCAGCTTGTGAAAGCTTACCTTCTAGAGCAACATTACATTGATCTACACTGATCCAGATCAGATCCAACGATCACCTACGTCCTCTGATCCTCTGGAGGAGCTTCCTCAAATCCTAGCCATCAATCAGATCTAGAGTGGAATCATCACCGAGCTTAGTAACTATCCTCAGGATCTGCAGCCAGGAGTCCCAGCAATCGATTCGCCTCGTTCAATCGATCGGCGATCACTTGTCGCCAGGTGAGGTTGATCTCCAGATCCCCGATCACATCCTGAGCTTGCTCCCGGTACTGGGCGCTTTGGATCAGATCGTCCTGCTCAAGTCGTTCCAGGTTGTCGTAGATGGTTTGAAGAGATGTTGACGGCATGGTCCCTCCTTCGGTCCAAATAGCCATCGAGTGGTAGGGTATGTATTCCATATAGCCATGGGGATCTGAGCCTGAGGCCAACAGATCGCCAAACTTTACAATCAGATAGGTTCCGATCCCGATCCCACGGGAGAAGATTAAGATTCATTAAAAAGCAACCTGATCCCTCAAGACTTGCTAGACGGGGGGGAGGAGATCTGCTCCTGACTGGCCAACTCCGCCAGCTCCTCCGACAAGAGATCCGTCTCCTGATGTTCTGGATGGTCTCGCCGCTGCTCCGCCTCCAGCTTTGGCTTCAGATAGAGATTCTCCAACATCACCGCCGATCCCGCCACCCAGGGAGGCACGATCAAAGCTCCCACGATCCCTAACACCTGCGTTCCCCCCAACACCGCCAATAACTGATATAAAGGCGGCACATTCACCGAGGATCCCACCAACAACGGATCCAACACATAGGTCTCCAAATTCTGGATGATCACAAACAGCAGAAACACCCAGAGAAACGTCCAGCCCCCTTGAGCCACCGCCACCACCAACGCCGGTAAAGATCCCAGCACCGGACCAAAGAAAGGGATCAGATTCGTGATCCCAGCGATCACCCCCAAGGCCAGGGCGAACTCCGACAAGCCCGCAAACCGCAGACCAATGGTGATGGCGATCCCTAAGATACCCGAGACCACCACTCGCCCCTGAATGTAGCCCCCCATGCGCTGGCTAACCGGCTCCACCAGATCCTCCAGCCTTTGATTCCAGGGGTAGGGAAATAGCTTCACCAAGCCCCCGATCAGGGTGCGACTGCCCGCCATCATATATCCCGAGATCAGCACCGCCAGGATGATGGACAGAAATCCCCCCACAATGCCCCGCGTCAGGCCCAAGGAGCGGAGGATCAACTGTTGACTCGATCGGATCAACCAGCCCGTCAAGGCCTGAGTATCCACCAGCCGATCCAATAACCCTGGCTCCTCCACACCAAACCGGGTCACCAAGACCTTCACCGCGGTCCGCAGCTCCTCCAGATAACCGGGTAACCGAGCCGTCAACCGCTCGATCTGTTTGGCCACTGTCGGACCCAACAGGATCCCCACCCCAGCCAACAGCGCCAGTAACCCCAGGTAAACGATCACCACCGCCATCCAGCGCGGGATCCGCAAACGCTCCGCCCCATCCACCACCGGCACCAATGTAGCCGCCAACACCACCGCGATCATCAACGTCACCAGCAGACTACGCAGCTGCCAGATCAAGATCAGCAGCACCACGACGGCCAGCAACAGCCAGAGGCTGGAGACAGAGAAGGTGATACGCGTCTTTGGCATAGGGAGTGAGAGAAGCAGATCCGATCGGACTGAGCTAACCCTAGCCTAGCCAGATCACCTTCATTCTAGGACCCGCTGAGACCCGATCAGCCATAACCATGCTCGGTCAAGAAAGCCAACGAGATCCGCTCTGGAGCTGGATCAGAGCCCTGAGCCAATCCCGAGAACGGTAACAGCTTCTCCACATATTTGCCCAACAGATCCCCCTCCACATTCACCGGCTCCCCCACCTGCAACAGAGAGAGGTTAGTGCTGTGAAAACTATGCGGTATCACCGCCACCTGAAACCAACACCCCGCCTCCCCCATCTGAGCCACCGTCAGGCTCACCCCATTCACCGCCACACTGCCCTTGGGCACGATCAACCGTCCGATGGCCTCCGGCACCCGAAAGCTCAGCTCCCAGGCCTCCCCCGTGGATCTCGACTCCAACAGCTCCCCTGTACCATCGATATGACCGCTGACGAAGTGACCGCCGATCTTATCTCCCACTCGCAGGGAGGGCTCTAGATTGACCCGACTGAGAGCCGCTCGGGATCCCAAGGTCGATCGCCGCAGGGTCTCGGGAGACACATCCGCCATAAACCCATCCGCCAGGATCCGGGTCACCGTCAGACAGATACCATCCACCGCGATGCTGTCACCGATCTCCATATCCTCCAGTAGATCGGAACACTGGATCTGGATCTGCGAGGGACTGATCCGTCTTGCCTCCCCCAATGCCCGCACCAAGCCTGTAAACATGTTGGATCTCCCGAGCCCTGCCAATCCCAGCTTTCAGAGAGTTCAGGATAGCATGACTGCCTCGCTATGCTGGTGAAGTTGAATCCTATGGAGCCGCGATGGGCTTAACAGGCAACGCAGGTTGGGGCGTTTGGGAGCGCATGGTTCCCGATCAGATCGGTCCTGATCCGGCTAGCCAGAGATTATTGCAGTTGCATCAACTCAGATACCAGATCGTGGCGGGTTTCGTTGCCCATCGGCGGGTACTTGATATTGCCTGTGGGGTGGGCTACGGCAGCGATCACCTGAGTCGAGCGGGGGCAGCTTCAGTCACCGGAGTAGATCTCTCCCCAGAAGCGATCACCTATGCTCAAGCCCACTACTCACGAACGGGCCTAACCTTCCGGCAAGGGGATGCAGAACAGTTTGAGTCCTCGGATCTCTACGACATGATCGTGTCCTTTGAAACCCTTGAACATCTTGAAGATCCCACCGGCTTTCTCAAGCGGATCCATGCTTTATTGAGCCCAAAAGGTTACCTATTTCTCTCCGTTCCCTTAGGTGAGACTCGGTTTCTCGATCCCTATCACCGACAGATCTTCACCCAGAAACAAGTCTTTGATCTGCTCAGACAAACCGGATTCATCCCGGAGCTCTATCGTCAAGACGACTACATCATGACTCTACCGCAACTACTGCACTGGAGACAGATCTATCCAGAATCCCAGCCCCCCTTGCCACAGATCCTGTCTTTGGTCGGGCACCTGATCCGCCAAGGAGGACGCTTATCCATTCCCCAGCTGATGATCATGGCTTCAAGAACTGAGGATCGATTCAGTTAAGTAATGACTTCTCTGAAGGTGATAGGACTGAGGCCGTTTACAGATCTCTCCTCTGTCGTTATCTGCCTACTGTTCTAAGGGATCGGGATCTTCTGACAGCCCACGCCGTCAGCTGTTCTAATCACTGTGCAGATGCCCTGCGAACCTGATCGATCTCAACCTTAGCGTCTCCTAACTTGGCGATGCATCTCATGAGGTCTTTCTTTACCTGTTTGAGCGCAAAGTAAAAGCCCCAAGGAGGAGACTTGAGGCCAATACTGAATCTATTCAGGGGTGTTACCGATCCACAAGCAGCTTGTAGCCTAGGCCCAATGCTTCGCCATATGCTCCGCCAGATCCACTACGCGCTGAGAATAGCCCCACTCGTTGTCGTACCAGGCCATCACCTTGACCATATCGCCCCCCAGCACCGCCGTCAGCTCCCCATCCACGATGGAGGAGGCATTGTGACCCCGATAGTCCGTAGACACCAAAGGCTCATCGGAGAACGCTAGGATCCCCTTGAGATTCCCCTCAGCAGCCTCCTTCAGAGCTGAGTTGACCTCCTCGGCGATCACCTTCTTCTCCGTTTGGATCACCACATCCACCAGGGAGACATTGGGAGTCGGCACCCGTACCGCCACACCATTCAGCTTGCCCTTCAGCTCCGGGATCACCAGAGCCACCGCCTTAGCCGCACCCGTAGTCGTCGGCACCATACTCAGAGCCGCAGCCCGCGCCCGCCGTAGATCCCGGTGGCTACCATCCAGGATCCGCTGATCCCCGGTATAGCTGTGGGTGGTGGTCATGGAGCCCTTGATGATCCCAAACTGCTCCAGCAACACCTTCAACACCGGACTGAGACAGTTAGTGGTACAGCTGGCATTGCTCACCACCGTATGGCGCACCGGATCATAAGCCTCCTGGTTGACCCCATACACAAACGTGGGAATGTCCCCCTTGGCAGGAGCTGTGATCATCACCTTGCGGGCTCCCGCCTCGATGTGCTTTGCCGCACCATCATAATCCCGGAACACCCCAGTAGCCTCGATCACCAGATCCACCCCCATCTGCTTCCAGGGTAGATTGCTGGGATTGCGATCCGAGACCACCTTCACCGTCTTGTCATCGATGATCAGCTCGTCATCCCCGGCCCGCACCTCGGATCCTACGATGGGACCCAGGATCGAGTCGTACTTCAGCAGGTGAGCAGCCGTCTTCGCGTCCGATGTGTCGTTGACGGCGACTACCTCCAGGTTCGTCTCCGATCGCCTCAACCAACACCGCATGAAGTTGCGCCCAATGCGGCCAAATCCGTTGATCGCTACCTTTACCACTGCCCTTTAACCTCACTGTATAGTCGACCGGCTTGTATAGCACATCATATCGCAACTCCCCACCACTTTAAGACTTTTTTTGGGATCTCGGTTACGTTATGTGAAGCCATGGCGCGGTGGATCAGGACTGATAGCGCTGGTGCAGGGTGGCCATGGCCTCGGCAGCGTTCTCAGCTCCCCGCTGTTCCAGCAGATCGGTAAACATGGCGTCCAGCCAGTGCAGGCGCTCACTGATCATCTCCCCCCAGGCTTGATGCAGCTTGATCTGCAGGGAGGGGGACATCAGCACCAGGTTACGGGCGGGTAAGAGGGCGGTCTCCACTTCAGTGATGGCGATGGCAGTGGTGGATCGGCGGCGGCGGGTGAGCAGGGCGGCCTCACCGAAGACTCGTCCCGCGTGTAGGGTGGCCAGGAGATAGTCGCCGGGATAGCGGATGAACTGCCGCCGTAACTCCACCACACCCCGCAGGATCACATGTAGATCGTTGGTGGCATCTCCCTCCTGGAAGATCACTTGGGCGGGCTGATGGTGGCGGGGCACTAGGAAGGAGAGCAGCTCGTGCCATTCCCCATCCTCGAGGGATTGGAACAGGAAATGCTCCCTCACTTTTTCAAAGGAGAAGCTACGGGTGCTGGAAGTCATCGATCTCAAGCCTTGAGTTGGGCAGGGCAGATGATCCTCAGCTTATCCCGGGGGCCATTGCATGGGTCGTCCCCCCAGTACATGCAGATGCAGGTGGTAGACGGTCTGTCCCCCCTCAGCACCGTTATTGATCACCAGTCGGTAGCCATCCTCTAGTCCGGCCTCAGCGGCCACTCGTTTGGCAGTGAGGAGTAGCTTGCCCAGTAGGGCTTGATCTGCTTCGGTGGCGCTAGAGATCTGGGAGATGGGCTGTTTGGGGATCACCAGCAGATGGACGGGGGCTTGGGGGTTGACATCCTGGAAGGCCAACACCTCCTCATCCTCGTAGACGATCGTGGCTGGTACCTCTTTGCGAATGATCCTGCTGAAGATGGTCTCGCTCATGGGAGGGGTGAGAGAACGGTCATGCCCTCATTGTTGCACTCTAGGGCTCCGATCCATACCTCCTCTGGGGGTTGAGAGTGGGTTACTGATCCTCTGCTTCTCTTCGTCTAAGTAGATCTAGATCATTGAGAAATCCAGTTCATCCTCATCAGCTTCAAGTTCATCCTCGGCATCAAAGAACTCATAGGCCACCATTAGCCCCACCAAGGTAGTTCGTTTCGTTACTCCTGTCAAAAGGAAAGCTTCACCATTCTGCTTCACCAGGATCAGAGCCTCCTTAGGTTGATAGCTTTTGCGATAGGAGAACCAGGTTTCATAGACCCCTTCCGGCAGATCCAACTCCTCCAAGGGATAGACATCGCTGACGTTGAAACCGATCAATCGCTGCCAAGGCACTGGCTCCAGGGAATTTTCCTGATCGAAGGAGCTGGGGTGCAATTCAGCCGGTTCCCCTTCGATCTCCGTGATCGGATCCGCCACAGGGGTTCCTTCTGGATCAAGACGCACGGAGGACAACTCACGATTGGCCATCAAACGACCGTCGGCACTGAGATACCCCCGTGTCAAGGTCTGGCCCTCCTGCTCAACGGTACGCTTGGCATAGCCATATAGATCCCGTTTACTAATGCGGGTCCCTAGGGTGCCTGTGATTGATCGGCCCTCTAAATTAAACTGAATCGATTTTGCCATCGGTCCCTCCCCTTCGATCCACGTAATGTTAACGTTACACCGATTCCCTAACCCAGCAGAAGCACACAGAGCATTCCCACCAACAGGAAGGTGATCAGACCTAGCCAGGGACCGATCCAACGTCTCGGGAATCTGGAGAGCCGAGGGGAGGCTTGGATCGGGGTGGGAGGTTGAGAGGATGGTCGGGAGGGCATGTGGAGGGTGGTCCCATCTCGATCTCGCTCACTATCGTCTTGGAGACGTGAGGTGACCTGCCACTCAAATCCACTCTGATCCGGTTTACGACCATAGACCGTGATCCCAGTAATGCCAGAGGGATGTAGCCGACGTAGATCATCTCGGATCAATCGCATCACTGCAGTGTAGTTGACGGAGATCTCCTGAGGGCGAGTGAGTAGGATATGGAGATGATCTTGTTTGCGTCTTACCAATGTTTTGATCTGTAACAAAGCCAGATCATATTTCAAAACTTGGGAGATCAGCTCATCCTCGTCGATACGGGAGGTCATGGTCCATTCCAGCTCCGAGTCTCCCTGGACCTGTCCATAGATCGTCAGGGTGTTGAATTGAAGCTGAGGTACGGAGCGGAGCGTGGTCTGGATCTGCCGTACCCGATCGGGGTAGCTCACCTTAGCGCCCCTGGATCGGATCAGGGTGATATCGAGATGGGTATCGTGGGATCGGACCTGAACTTGGACTTCCGTAGATTGCAGAGCGATCTGTAGCGCTCGCTCCATTCCAGACAGATCAGGCATGGTGGGCTCCTGAGTCAACATGGGCCTGCTCTCCTGAGTGATCAATAAGTAGATCGGCAAAATTGCTTTGACATGCACTATATAGCCTGTATAAACGTTTTTGCTGATCTACTTACCTCCGGGCTCCCTCTTGTTATCGACGAGATCATAGATGAGGAAAAGTGCTATCTGCCCATGGCTAATTGCGCATTCTGGACACTCTGGGTTCCGATGACCCTTGTCGGCATTGATCACTCGTTCCATCAGGGACGCTGGCGCAGACGCCTACGGACACTCAAAAAGCGCCAAAACCCCAAGGGTATGGCCAAAGCCCCCAGGCTCACGAACCCCCAACCCGCCACGCGAGCAGTCAGGGTATCCACGAGTTCCAGCAACCCCGCCCCAGCCGCCAGGAAGGCCAGACCCGTACGTAGGTAGGCCAGAAGGGTCCTCTCATTAGCCAGAAGGGTTCTGTCCAAAGCGAGTTGATCGCGGCGGTCGCTCTCAGATGCCATAGGCCATCAGGTAGATCAGTAAGGACGTTCATACAGACCCCATATCCCGTGTCAAATCAACTTTGCCGATCTACTCAACACTGATTCGAGGGTCCTGGCTAGCAGGTCAGATCCGTACTCACCCAAGATGATCGGAATATCTGAATTTTATCGAGCAGTGGGTAGGCTTAGGGATGGTGTTGTCGAGGATCACCATGAAGCTGGCCTATCTAGACTGTTCGGCAGGGATCGCGGGGGATATGTGTCTGGGGGCTTTGATGGACTGCGGAGTCCCTCTGGATTATCTCAAGGGATCCCTACAACAGCTGGGGCTACAGGGGGAATTCGATCTGCAGGTCAG
This sequence comes from uncultured bacterium, assembly GCA_964429885.1. Taxonomy (GTDB): domain Bacteria; phylum Cyanobacteriota; class Cyanobacteriia; order Thermostichales; family Thermostichaceae; genus CAYSEO01. The sequence goes on along the minus strand of CAYSEO010000019.1, from coordinate 1,676 downwards.
TCGGGTCCAACGGGCTGGACAACCGGCTCTCCATGCGGTGGTGGATGTAGTCCCGGCCTCCCACCCCGGCCATCACAGCCATAGCCACGGACGTCACTGGCCCCAGATCCGGGACCTGATCGAGAGGTCTGATCTGTCCCACTGGGTCAAAGCCCGCAGTCTGGAGATCTTTCATACCCTGGCCCAGGCGGAGGCGGAGGTGCATCAGATGCCCATCGACAAGGTACATTTCCATGAGGTGGGGGCGGTGGATGCTTTGGTGGATATTGTCGGCACCTGTATCGGTCTGGAGTGGCTGCAGGTGGAGCAAGTGATCTGTTCCCCTCATCCTATTGGGGGTGGATGGGTAGATGCGGCCCATGGCCGGATGGCGGTGCCGGTGCCTGCGGTGATCCAGCTCTGGGAGGGGGCTAGGGTGCCTGTGTTCAGCAATGGGGTGGAGGCGGAGTTGGTTACCCCTACGGGGGCAGCTCTATCGGTGACCCTGGCCCAATCCTTCGGTCCTCCGCCCGCCATGCGCGTGATCAAGGTGGGATCCGGGGCAGGCACACGGGATCTGCCCATCCCCAATCTGCTGCGGCTATGGCTGGGGGAAAGCGCCGGGGCAGATCTAACAGAGACCATCGCGGTGCTGGAGACCCAGATCGATGATCTCAATCCTCAAGTGATCGCTTATACCTTTGAGGGGTTAATGGAATCCGGCGCCCTGGATGTGTTCACTCAGCCCATCACCATGAAACAGAACCGACCGGCCACTCTGGTGACGGTGATCTGTCCTCTGGATCGGGTGCAGATATGCGAGGGCATCCTGTTCAGCGAGACCACCACCCTGGGCATCCGTAAGTCCCTGCAACAGCGCACGCTTCTGGAACGCCGCTTCGATCAGGTGGAGACCCCCTATGGGGAGATCAGTATCAAGATCGCCAGCCGTTATAACCAGATCATCAACGCCCAACCGGAGTTTCGCGACTGTGCTGCCAAGGCCCGCCAATTTAATGTCCCGGTCCAGACGATCTGGTTGGAAGCTCAATCCGCTTGGAGACGGCAGTTCGCCCAACCCTAGTCCCCGTCGGTCACAGATCCCTGAGGGTTAGGGCATAGATCTTCACGACTGTCGGGATCGGGCTGACGAGAGTCTCATCCGGGTTTTAGGATGACGGAGTTGGGAACTCATCGGTCTTGACCTTGAGCAAATCTCGATCCCATGAGGATGGCCAAGAGGGGTCAGGGGGTCTGCGTCCTCCCGCAGTCTTTGTCTCGACCGGATGATATAAAACCGCTAATGGGGTTGATCGATCCAGATGATGTACAACAGCTATGTCGAAGAGCAGCGACGTGAGGCCCATTCCTCTCGTTACCTCTGGTATTACCTGCTCGCGATCATTCTGCATCTTCTGCTGGCCGGATCTTATCTGGGCTATCTCTTTCTGAGGGAGTGGCTATTGCCCCAGCCCGAGGAGCCCGATCTGATCGAGTTCACCCTGGTGGATCCGGAGGACATCGAGCCCCCAGATGCCGAAAGATTGGCAGAGGCCAACTCCGAGGATGCTGGTGAGGCTCAACCTGAGGAGGCTGCTGAGGGAGGCGCCCCAGAGTCTCAGGCCTCCCAGGAACAACAACAGCCACAACCCCAAGAGCAGGCTCGACCACAACCTCCTCCCCGCCTGCTCCAGAGG
>CAYSEO010000018.1:0-24224 GCA_964429885.1 uncultured bacterium | reverse complement strand
TGGCGGTGCTGTTTCTGAAATGGACGGAGTCTGAACAAGCGCTGCGGATCGGGGCGCAGGATATTGCATAGTGTAAACAGGACGGGATCGGAGAGGAGCGATGATACGCACGGACGATGGACGCCAGCGGGCCATGATCGAACGAGTCTGGCCGGAGATCGATGCGGGTCTCTACCCGATTAAGCGGACGGTGGGAGAGACGGTGCGGGTGGAGGCGGATATCTTCGGCGATGGCCATGATCAGATCTCCAGTGTGCTGTTGTATCGCCATGCCAGCTCTGGATCCTGGTACGAGACCCTGATGCAACCGTTGGGTAACGATCGCTGGGTGGGGGAGTTTCAGGTGACCGAGATGGGTCGCTATCAGTACACCCTCAAAGCCTGGGTCGATCACTTTAAGTCCTGGCAACGGGATCTGCGCAAGCGAGTGGACGCGGGTCAGGATATCAGCGTGGATCTGATCATTGGAGCCAATCTGGTGGAGGAATCCAGTCAGGTGGCCACGGGAGATGTGGCCAGTAAGCTGAAGAGCTCTGCGGATCTGATCCGGAATCGAGGGGATCTGGCTGTTCAGGAAGCTCTGTCCCCCGATCTGGGCAGTCTGATGGAGCGGTTTGGGGAGCGGCCCTTTCCTACTCTCTACGATCGAGAGCTGGAGGTGACGGTCGATCGCGAGCGAGCTCGGTTTAGTGCCTGGTACGAGATGTTTCCCCGCTCCTGCTCTCCGGATCCGGATCGCCATGGCACCTTCAAAGACTGTGAGGCACGGCTGCCCTACATCGCTGAGATGGGCTTCAACATCGTCTACCTGCCCCCGATCCATCCCATTGGTCAGGCTTTCCGTAAGGGCAAGAACAATAGGGTTACTGCAGAACCGGATGATCTGGGTAGTCCTTGGGCGATCGGATCCGCAGAAGGAGGCCATAAAGCCATTCATCCCCAGCTGGGTACCCTGGAGGACTTCCGATCCTTGGTGGCAGCGGCTCAGCGCTACGACATGGAGATCGCTCTGGATATCGCCTTCCAATGTTCTCCAGATCATCCCTACGTCAAGGAGCATCCGGAGTGGTTCCGCGCTCGTCCCGATGGCACGATCCAATATGCTGAGAATCCCCCCAAGAAATATCAAGATATCTATCCGATCAATTTCGAGAGCCACAACTGGCAGGGCCTGTGGGAGGAGCTGAAAAATGTGATCCAGCATTGGGTTGATCAAGGCGTTAAGGTGTTTCGAGTGGATAACCCCCACACCAAATCATTCCGCTTCTGGGAGTGGTGCATCGATAGCCTTAAACAAGATCATCCTGATCTGATCTTTCTAGCGGAGGCCTTTACCCGTCCCAAGGTGATGAAATCTCTGGCCAAGTTGGGCTTTACGCAATCCTATACCTACTTCACCTGGCGCAATCACAAATGGGATCTGACGGAGTATTTTACGGAGCTGACCCAGACGGAGATGCGGGAGTATTACCGACCCAATCCCTGGCCCAACACGCCGGATATCCTGCATGAATTTCTACAAACTGGGGGCCGATCCGCGTTTATCCTGCGGTTTATCCTGGCCACCACTTTAGGAGCCAGCTATGGGATCTATGGTCCTGCCTTTGAGCTCTGTGTTCACCAGCCCGTGCGTCAGGGCAGCGAGGAATATCTGGATTCAGAGAAATATCAGCGCCGTGTTTGGGATCTGAATGCGCCCCACAGCCTCAGTCATTTGATCGCTCAGATCAATCGCATCCGCAAAGAGAATCCGGCCTTGCAAAGCGACTGGAGCCTGATGTTCCATCCCACCGATAACGATCAGATCCTCTGTTACTCCAAGCAAACCCCCGATCATCGCAACCGCATCTTAGTGATCGTCAGTCTGGATCCCACCTGGACCCAAGCGGGCTGGGTGGATGTGCAGATGGATCCCCTGGGATTGGATGGATCTCGTGCCTATCAGCTGCAGGATCTGTTGGATGGTGCTCAGTATACCTGGTGGGGAGGCCGGAACTTTGTCAAACTGGATCCCGATAAGCCAGCTCACATCTTCAAAGTTGAGCAGTAACCTATCGACTTGATCCCCGAGAGAATCCATTGGAGCCTTGACCATGACCGATCCCAAGACCTCTGCTGTGTTGTCCCCTGCTGCCCATGATAAAGATCCCCTTTGGTTTAAGGATGCGGTGATCTACGAGCTGCCGGTGCGGGCTTATGCGGACAGCGATGGGGATGGGATCGGTGATTTTAAGGGTCTGACGCAGAAATTGGACTATCTCCAGGATCTGGGGGTGACAGCGGTGTGGCTGTTGCCTTTCTTTCCCTCTCCCCTGCGGGATGATGGCTATGACATCTCAGATTACGGTAGCGTCAACCCCATCTATGGGGAGCTGGATGACTTCAAGCTCTTTCTGGCGGCAGCCCATGAGCGAGGCATTCGTGTGATCATTGAGCTGGTCATGAACCACACCTCCGATCAACATCCCTGGTTCCAACAGGCTCGCCGGGCGGCAGCCGGATCTCCGGAGCGAGATTTCTATGTCTGGAGCGATACCCCCGATAAGTACGCCGAGACCCGGATCATCTTCCAAGACTTCGAGACCTCCAACTGGAGCTGGGATCCCGTCGCCAAAGCCTATTACTGGCACCGGTTCTACTCCCATCAGCCGGATCTGAACTACGACAATCCTGCGGTGGAGCAGGCCATGTTTGAGGTGGTGGATCAGTGGCTGAGCCTGGGGGTGGATGGTCTACGCCTGGATGCGGTGCCCTATCTCTATGAGCGAGAGGGATCCAACTGTGAGAACCTGCCAGAGACCCATGCAGCCCTGCGGCGACTGCGCACCTATATCGATGATCGTTACCCCGATCGGATGTTGTTGGCGGAGGCCAATCAGTGGCCTGAGGATGCGGTGGCCTATTTCGGGGAGGGGGACGAATGTCACATGGACTTCCACTTTCCCCTCATGCCCCGTTTGTTTATGTCGGTGCGTATGGAGGATCGCTTCCCGATCATCGATATCCTGCAACAAACCCCGCCGATCCCGGACAACTGCCAGTGGGCCATCTTCCTACGCAATCACGATGAGCTCACCCTGGAGATGGTCACCGATGAGGATCGGGATTATATGTACCGCATGTATGCCCAGGATCCGCAGGCGCGGGTAAATCTGGGGATCCGGCGGCGACTGGCCCCCCTGTTGGGTAATAATCGGCGTTTGATCGAGTTGATGAACAGTTTATTGTTTGCGCTCCCTGGGACCCCGGTGCTCTATTACGGGGATGAGATCGGGATGGGAGACAATATCTATCTGGGGGATCGCAATGGGGTGCGGACGCCCATGCAGTGGAGTGCAGATCGCAATGCTGGTTTCTCCCGAGCCAATCCACAAAAACTCTATCTGCCCGTGATCATCGATGCGGAATATCACTTCGAGTCCGTCAATGTGGAAGCTCAGCAGGAGAACACCAACTCCCTGTGGTGGTCTATGAAGCGGTTGATCGCGGTGCGGAAACGCTATCGGGCCTTGGGTCGAGGCACCTTTCAGTTTCTCTATCCGGAAAACCGGAAGGTGTTGGCCTTTGTCCGTACTTATGAGGAGGAAAAGATTCTGGTGATCGCCAATCTCTCCCGTCATATGCAGGCGGTGGAGTTGGATCTCTCCCAATTCGAGGACCTGATCCCGACGGATATCTTTGGTCGCACGGAGCTGCCCACCATTGGTCATCAACCCTATTTCTTCACCCTAGGACCTCACTCCTTTTACTGGTTCTCCCTGGATTCTTCGAAGCGATCTAGCTTTGGGAGCTCTCCTGAGGAGCGGCTAACCTCACTACCAGTGTTACGGGTTAATCGCCGCTGGCAAGATCTGTGTCGAGTGGAGGCCCAGAAACGCCAGTTGGAACGGATCTTATCCAGCTATCTTTACAGTTGTCGCTGGTTTGGGGCCAAGGCCAGGGTGCTGCAATCCTTACAGATCACTGAGGTGATCGAGATCCAGCATCAGGGGATCGAGATGCAATTGACCCTGTTGAAGGTGGAATACACCGATGGGGATCCACAGCTGTATACTCTACCCCTCACCTATCTAAGTGGCGATCAGGCTCTGCAGGTGCGTGTGGATCATCCCGCCATGGTGATCGCTGAAGTGCATATTCAGACGGAACAGGAGAGTTACGGGATCCTTTGTGATGCATTAGCGGATAAGGCGTTCCTGCCCTTTCCCTTGGAGGCGATCGGTAAAGGACTGCGATTCAAGGGACTCGCTGGGGAGTTGGCCACCACTCAAACCCGTAAGTTTGCCGATCTCTATCCGGAGGAGCCCCCCGAGCCCCGTCTGCTACGGGCTGAGCAGAGCAATAGTTCGGTGATCTATGGGGATCGCTACATTCTCAAGCTCTATCGCAAGTTGGAGGATGGCCTCAATCCTGATCTGGAGATCGGGCGCTATCTGACGGAACAACGGGGGGTAGCCCATGTGCCTCCCGTCGCCGGAGCCTTGGAGTACCGCCGGGAACCTGCGGGTCGAGCCGATGTCTTCACCCTCGGGATCTTGCAGGGGTTTGTGCCCAATGAGGGGGATGCCTGGAGCTATACCCTGGATTCCCTCTGGTCCTACTTTGAACAGGTTCTGGTGCATCATGCTCATCTGGAGCAGATCCCGATCCCAGAAGGTCCTTTAATGGATCGGTTGGATCTGGAGCTGCCAGAGTTGGTCTACGAGACCATCGGCACCTATATCGAATCGGCTCGCTTGTTGGGACAACGGACAGCGGAGTTACATGTGGCCTTGGCTGCCGAGACCCCGAATAAAGATTTTGCACCGGAATCCTTCTCGACTCTCTATCAACGATCCGTCTATCAGTCGATGCGCAATCTGGTGGGCCAGATCTTTCCGACTCTGACCAAGCGCAAGGACTCTTTAGATGAATCGGTCTCCCATTTGGCCAATCTGGTGCATCAGAACCAAGAACAGATCATGGCTCGATTTCGGTTGGTGCTCGATCAGAAGATCAATGCCATGCGCACCCGTTGCCATGGGGACTATCACCTAGGTCAGGTCCTATTCACCGGCAAGGACTTTGTGATCATCGACTTCGAGGGAGAACCGGCACGACCCCTGAGCGAACGACGGTTGAAGCGTTTCCCCTTACGGGATGTGGCGGGGATGTTGCGATCTTTTCACTACGCGGTCAATATGGCTCTACGGAACCAATCCGCCAGTGGTCTGATCGCAGACGAGAACCAGGGGATCATGTTCCGGTGGGGGCGATTCTGGCATAGCTGGGTCTGTACGGTATTCATGAAGCAATATGTAGAGACAGCCCATCAGGCCTCCTTCTTACCCACCATGCGTCAGGAACAACAGGTGCTATTGGATGCCTATCTGTTGGAGAAAGCGATCTATGAGTTGGGCTATGAGCTCAATAACCGTCCAGACTGGGTGGAGATCCCCCTGCGAGGCATCCTGCAGTTACTAGAGATCCCAGTAGAGGAGAGTGAGCCGAAACAGACGACTGAATGACACCTGATCGCTACTCATTGGGATCCTGGAATACGCAATCGCCACTCTAGGCCCCAGCAGCCTCTTTGGCGGCGTACATGACCTCTAAAGTGATCCGCTCAAAGCCCCGTTCCCGAGCAAATTTCTCGGTGTTGCGTTGCACTTTGCCCCGCACAAACCCCGGCACTTTCTTGAGCTCCGCATGGGCCTCCGCCTCCCAGTTCAGATCGGTCTCTGCAGTGAGGCCTTTACTGGTCACCTCAGCAGTATCATGGCCCCCAAAGATCTCCAGCAGGTGATCCTCCATACCCAAGGTGAAGGAGTTGTAGATCAGATCGGCGATCTGGTTAGTGCCCTCGTACCCGAGGAAAGGCTTGTAGCCCAGTGGATAGTCCTGGATATGGATCGGGGCGGAGATCACGCCACAGGGAGTCTTGAGTCGCTTGCCGATATGACGCTCCATCTGGGTGCCGAAGATGGCTGCCGGTTCCGCCTGGGCAATGGCATCCCCCACCCGAGTGTGATCCTCAGTCATCAGGATCTGATCACAATAGGGACCCACCTCTGCCTGGAACCAGTCCTGATCATAGAGACAGTAGCTGCCCGCCCAGACCACATGGATGCCCATCTCACGGGCCAGGATCTTGGTGATGGCGGCGGCATGGGTGGAATCTCCAAAGACCACAGCCTTCTTACCGGTCAGATTCTGACAGTCGATAGATCGGGAGAACCAGGCCGCTTGGGAGACATGGATCGTCTGCTCCTCGATAAAGGACTCGAAGTCCACCGTCTGGCCCTGAGCCGTGAGGATCCCCTGCACCTGCCGCACGAAGCGAGCCGTCTCCACCACCCCCATGGGCGTGACATCGATCGTTGGGGTGCCCAGTTGCTCTCGCAGATACTCAGCCGCCATCGGCCCTAGCTCCCGATAGGGGGCCACGTTAAACCAGGCTTGACCCAACTTGTGCAGATCACGCACCGAGGCCCCTTCCGGCAACACCAGATTGACCGTCACCCCCAGATCCGTCAGCAGCCGCTTCAGCTCCCGCAGATCGTGATGATTGTGAAAGCCCAGGGAGGAGATCCCTAGGATATTACAGGAGGGCTGCGGGGTCTTCTCCGTAATCAGGGTATCGGACTTGCGGGCCTTATTGATGTAAAACTCCACGATCTGCTTCAGGGTACGATCAGCGGCCTGCAGCTCATTAACCCGATAGTGATTGACATCCGCCAACATTACATCCGCCGTCGAAACCAGCTGGGCCTGGGAGACGAAATGATTCAGATCCTCCTGGAGGATGCTGGAGGTGCAGGTGGGGGTGAGCACGATCAAGTCAGGGGATTCCTCCTGATCCTTGCGGGTGATGTTATTTACCACCTTTTCATCAGAGCCCCGAGCTAGCACATGACGATCCACCACACTGGCAGTCACCGGGGTAAAGTGACGATCCCGCTCCAACATGGATCGCATCACGTTGAAATAGTCATCCCCTAAGGGGGCATGCATGATGCTATGGACATTCTTGAAGGAGCTGGCCACTCGCAACGTGCCAATGTGGGCCGGTCCTGCATACATCCAATAGGCCAATTTCATGGGATCGCTCTCCCCTGCTCGGTGGGTGTGGGCTTGCTTGAGTCGTTCTGGATCCTAAACGCAGTCAACCCCTCAGCGGAGCCACGGGTTAACTACTCGTAACCTAAGCGGGGACGATCAAGCCTAAATCGATCCACTCACTGAGCCGCCATGAATAAACATGACAATATATCGCAGAAGTTAACGTTTGTCAGACTTTATCTTGACCCCTCAGTTTGCCAGAGTCAGAGAGGGCAAAGTAGGACAGTAAAGACGGACTTTGCGCCATCTGGATCTAGCCGGGGCAAGGTGTTGAGCTCTCGGGTGGATGGGAGGCGAAGATCCCCTTCGGTTGGAACCTGTCATGACCTCTAACTTCACCCTCAAACCCCGATCATCATCCCGATCTTTGGGTTGGTCTTTTCCTCCCTTGCTGAAGCCGTTGCGAGCCGTTATCGATCAGATGGAGGTCAAGGACCGGCGATGGGCTCACTGGCTCTGTCGTCTGATCCCAGGTCAATGTCCCTTTGAACGAGATCTTTCTTTCAGGGGCCACCATATCCTCCACATTCCACCGTTGTGCCAGATCAATCCCCTTTACGACGAGCTCATGGCGCTCCGGTTCCGAGCCTTAACCTATTTAGCGGAGGTGTGCCAGGAGGAGATCTCCTCATTGGTCTGAGATGATCAGGCTCTGATCCTATAGGCAGAATCAAGGAAACTCAGTGATGGAGATCCCTACCAAGTGGTGATCTAGATCGAGTCTAGATGAAAACCACCCTCAGGATCTGACATGGGGCGGACCCAGGTATCATCGAGAGGTCGATCCATTATCCTGCTCCATGACTGACCGGATCATCCGTGAGCTCTATCCCCCGATCCAGCCCTACCGGGAAGGGGATCTACAGGTGTCTGGGCTGCATCGGATCCATTTCGAGGAATGTGGCAACCCAGAGGGCAAGCCGGTGATCTTTCTCCATGGCGGACCCGGCGGTGGCACCAATCCCACCTATCGGCAGTACTTCCATCCAGAGAAATGGCGGATCGTGCTGTTCGATCAACGGGGATGTGGCAAAAGTCAGCCCCACGCGGAGTTACGGGAGAATACCACCTGGGATCTGGTGGCGGATATCGAGGCCTTGCGGGCACATCTGGGCATTGAGCAATGGGCAGTGTTCGGGGGCAGTTGGGGCAGTACCCTGTCCTTGGCCTACAGTCAGACCCATCCGGATCGCTGTATGGGTTTGATCTTGCGGGGCATCTTTCTGCTGCGTCGTAAGGAGATCCAGTGGTTCTATCAGGAGGGGGCGAGCTATCTGTTTCCGGAGGCTTGGGAGCACTACATCGCCCCGATCCCTGAGGAGGAGCGCCAGGATCTAGTTGCAGCTTATTACCAACGACTCACGGATCCGGATCCGGAGGTGCGCACTAAGGCTGCTCGTTCCTGGTCGATCTGGGAGGCGAGTACCAGTCGCTTACAACCCAGCCAAGATCTGATCCAACGGTTTGGCCAGGCGGAGTTTGCCACGGCGTTTGCGCGGATCGAGTGTCATTATTTCGTTAACGGTGGCTTTATGGAACCTGAGGATCAGCTGCTACGGAACGTGGATCGGATCCGGCATTTGCCAGGGGTGATCGTGCAGGGTCGCTATGATGTGGTCTGTCCCCCGACGTCAGCGTGGGAACTGCATCGAGCTTGGCCAGAGGCGGAGTTTCATCTGATCCCGGACGCAGGTCATGCCATGTCAGAGCCAGGGACGAGAACCGAGTTGTTGAATGCCACTGATCGGTTTGCCTCCCTTTAGCTGAAACATGAGACATCCGTAACTCCCGTATGCAATCAACATTTCCAGCCAGGATACATGTCTTACTGGCCCGTGACTCCCATGAGAGTGTTGTGATCAGGCGTGGTCCCTCTAAACTGGTGTGCTTCGTGGGTTGGAATAGAAGGTCGGATACGTTTGAGCCAACCCAATGGTTAAAAGGGCGGGTTTATGAAAGACGATCGGATCTATCGCCCAATGGTAGGTATCTGATCTACTTCGCGATGAATGGGAAATGGCAAACTGAGGCAAAAGGAGCCTGGACTGCCATATCGAGAAGCCCATGGATGAAAGCTATTGCCCTGTTGGCGAAAGGAGACTGTTGGCATGGAGGTGGTTTATTTCTCGACGATCGCACCTATTGGTTAAATGATGGCTGTGGACATGAGGTGCTCAAACAGACAAATGAGGTGAAACGTGATCTAGCCTTTAACCCCAGCTCATACTATGGCGGAGAGTGTCCGGGGGTCTACTACATCCGTCTCCAGAGAGATAACTGGAAGCTGATCGACATTGAGGCGCTAGGCAGGTGGGACCGAACATATATTTTTGAGAAAGAACTGTCCAAACAGTGGATACTCAGAAAGCTGGCCCATCAACAGAGCGTTCGGCCCGTGGGCAAGGGATGCTATTGGGATGAACATCAACTGATCAACAGAAGTGGTGAGGTGCGAGACTATCCTGAGTGGGAATGGGCTGATTGGGATGGCCAAAGGATCCTGTGGGCCTCCAATGGATGTCTATATTCAGGCTCCATCAGTACTGGATCGAGATTGGGTCAAACTAAGCTGCTGTATGACTTTAACGCAATGAGGTTTTGTCCTACTAGCGCCCCTTACTAACCTAATTCCTGTGGATCGGCCAAGCCGATGGCGGTGGAGCCGGTGGACTGCTCCCATCCTGCCAGCTCCTCGATACAGGTCATGCCAGGTCAGAGTCATCCCATCTGGCGAACCTGGGTAATCTGTAGTCTAGAAAACCTGGTGGTTTGAGCGATCCGTGACTATCATGGACAAAACCGGTTTACAAAAGTTATCTTCGTTCTGCTCAACTTTTGCTGATCTCTCTATCGAATTGCAGCGCTCCCACCCTGTCGATCTGGACACCTACGTGGATCATCACCATGGCTATCGAGTTACAAACCCGTCCCCTTGCCATCCTGGCGGATCTCAAGGCAGCGTGGGCTGAGATCGGACCGCAGAGCTGTCCCAACCTCTACAACTTCCACATGCACACGATCCACTCTGACGGGCAGTTGTCCCCAGAGCGAGTGGTGGATCAGATTCTGGATCTAGGTCTCAAGGGGTTTGCCATCACTGATCACCATTCCGTGGCGGCCTATCACCAAGCCCAAGCTCTGTTACCGGCTCAGGGACCTCACCTCTGGACCGGCGCGGAGATCACCAGTCAGCTGTTGGGGTGTGAGGTACATATTCTGGGTTATGGCTTCGATCCTCATGCGGAGGTGCTCCAGCCCTATCTGCAGGGGGATGCGGTTGAGGGCGTGGCGGCGGTGGCCGTGATTGAGGCTCTGCATGAGGCCCAGGGGTTGGCCGTGTTGGCCCATCCGTTTCGATATAGCGTTGCAGGGGCGAAGTTAGTTGAGCGAGCTGCTCAGCTGGGGATCGATGGTTTGGAGGTCTATTATGCCTATAAGAACCCGGATCCCTGGTCTCCTAGTTATCCTCAGACGGAGGAGGCGGAGGCGTTGGCGGATCGGTTGGGGCTGTTCAAGACCTGTGGCACTGATACCCACGGGAACAACCTAACCCGGCGGATCTGAGCCATTCACTTCTGGATCAGAGCTCCTGATCGGGTTCCTCCACATCCCCTAGGGCTTGATCTTTCGTCTCAAATGGGGTTGGTTCAGAACGGATCTGTCGCCAAGTCAGGAGCCCCGCCACCGCCAGGGTAGGCAAGGCGATCATGAGTGCCAGGATGGGTACTGTTGAAGGAGGGTCCGGTAGATGGGGGGCACCGTACTTGACCGCTAGACTCAGGAGGGCAGAGAGTCCCAGCAACTGAGCTGCGAAGGTGAGGGAACGAAACATAGATCGCTCGAGGGCATTAGACTCTATCATGAGCTTATCTGATTGCCCCAGTGAGAAGGTTAGGTGGATCAGCAGAAACGTCCATCCGAACTATTCATGCATGTCAAAGCAGTTTTGCCGATCCACTTCGTGTTGGGTCGCCCTACCCAACAAGCGAGGCCCGAGATCGCTCTTGGGTTTGAGGTGTGGTGTTGATGATCAGTACTGGGCAGTGGGCATGGTGCAGCACATAGTTGCTGATGCTGCCTAGGATCAGCTCCGTGAGTTGCGATCGACCTCGCCGTCCCATGACGATAGATTGACACCGCAGCATGGCGGCATACTCACAGATGATCCGACCAGGCTCTCCTGGGATCAGCACCGGATCCGCGCTCACTCCCTTCTGCTCACACTGCACCAGATAGGGATGCATCAACTCCAGACGACGATTCTCCTCCTGTTCCAGCTGATGTTGATAGGCTGCCGTGATATCTTCATAGACCCCTGGCGATACCTGAGTCTGGGGATCCCCAGGTAGGTTATGCCATCCCCGTAGGGACTGCTCCAGGGACAGATCGGGACGGGTCTCTTCGAAGGTGAGAACATGCAATACCTTCAAACGAGATCCGGTGGATTGAGCCAGGGTGATGGCGGCTTCCACCACCGCAGAGCTGTGATCGGAATAATCGATGGCCGCAATGATCCGCTTCACCATCTAAGCCTCCTCATCGATTCGAAAAAGGATTGAGATCCAGAGATCAGGCTTCAATGCGATGATTTATCGTTTCCTTGGGATCCGCAGTGGGTTCCGGATCGGGCGTGGTTGGAGAGGGAGCCGTTTCAGACGGGGCTTGCTCCTCGGTATGGGGTAGGGAGCGACCCTGCACGATCATCACAGAACAAGGGGCGTGGTGGGTGACATAGGTGCTGACACTGCCCAAGAGCCACTCACTCAGTCCAGAACGACCGCGCCGCCCCATCAAGATCAGATCGATGCCCGTGTCCTGCGCGAAATCGCAGATCGCCTGTCCGGGATCCCCTGGGATCTGGGCCACCTCCGCCTTGACGCCAGCGGCTGAGGCTTGGGTGCTGAGGGACTTCAACAGTTCCAAGCGATGGGCTGCAAAAGTATCCCGGTATTGTTGGTAGCGCTCGTACAGTTCCTCCCGCAGCACAGGATAGTATCCAGCCCAAGAGAGGCTGATGGGATAATAGTCCACATCACGAGCCTCCGGCGGAGAGGGATACCCTTCATCTCCAGGGGTCAGCACATGTAACAGATGGAGCTCGGCCCCCACTTTCTGAGCCAACAACAGAGCGCTCTCGAACACTTCTTGACTGAGCTGAGAATGATCTAAAGCCACCAAGATCTTCTGCATCATTAGGAAGCCTCCTGGAATCATGAACATATCAAGAGAGCCTTGAGCGCCCCTGGACTCAGGTCTTGAGTTGCCTCAGGAGTCCTCCCGCCAGATCTCACGGATGAGCTCCTGTTGAGATCATTAAGAGTAACAGCGTCTGCAGGTTTCCCTTGATTTCGGTGGATTGTGGGCATTGCTCCCACCTTTTTAGGCTAGCCTTTGAGTGCAGGAATACATCCTTCCCTGTCATAAGTTGTAACGGGACATGGCTCTGGATCCGCTGTGCAACTCACTCACTGACCCACACTGACCCACACTGACCCACTGATCCTCACGAGTGAAATAACTGCTCCTATCGGCTGGGTCATTGAACTCTCAAAGGTTTTCAGGAGTGGGGTTGTAAAATCTAAGTGCCAAATCACACTTCAGGGTCAAAGATCCTGACTTCGACGCTCCTGTTAACTCCACCCATCGCTGATCGAGGCCAGAGCCACTCAGAACATTTGGGGGCGCACAAGGGGCCTGATCCAAACCGAGGGGTGGCACACTAGAGAGCGTGACCTAGGCAGAACCGTAGTCGGTGAGCAAGGGATCCAATAGACTGTTGAGTATTCCAATTCAGCCCCTGCTGCCCCCGAGATCCATGATGTGCCAATCCCCCTTCTTGACCACGGCTCTGTCTCGTTCTATTCAGGGTTGGATCCGACGCCTCTTCTCCTCTCTCTGGATGATCGGTTGGGGGACTTTGGGATGGACCTCCCTTGCTTGGGCCGATCCAGTGGTGCCGACCTCGCCTTCTGCCTCACCTCAGATCCCGACCGTTATTCAACCCAGCGTCTCTCCCTCGCCTCAACCTCCACAGCGTCTGGGCAGCTTTCGGGTGGGCAATCGGACACCCTATCCGATCCGGTTGGTGGTGCTGCTGCGCTCCGGAGAGCGACTGCTGACGCCAGAGCGAGCTCACTGGGATTTTGCCCCAGGAGAAGGAGGTAATGAGGGGCTGTTACTGAGCTTAGGAGAGGATCCCCTGCAGATCTCGCCAGGGGACGTGGTGGTTGCCTTCACCATCGATGGTACCCGTCAGTATTGGGGTCCTAATGTGGTGGGAGAATCCCTGTCGCCGTTTTGGGATGCCAAACAACAGGTGTGGTCCATGATTCTGCAACCGTAGGGGAGCGATCTGTAGAAGGGTTCAGAACTAACCGCAGCTCAGGATCCAAAATCAGTATGTTAGGTTAATAGCCGTTTCGCTCTTATCAGTCTTGATGGGCCTGCTTAGAGCCCAACTCCCTATCTATCCTCTCTATTCGTTGCTTCCCTGCGGATCCCTGTTTGGTTATGAGCACAACCCAACCTGCCCCGATCATTGGTATCACCAGTCGCAATCGTGACGATACGGGCGCCTTCCAGCTGTCGGGCAACTACCTGGATGCCATTCGAGCCGCCGGAGGAGTGCCGATCCTGCTGACTCCAGGAGAAACCCAGATCACGGATCTACTGCGGGTGATCGATGGCGTGGTGTTCTCCGGTGGGGGTGATATCTCCCCCCAGGTTTATGGGGGACAAGATCATCCCATGGTGCACTATGTGTGTAGTGAGCGGGATACCTTCGAGATGGCTCTGGCCCGCGAGGCCCTACAGTGGGATCTGCCCATTCTGGGGATCTGTCGGGGCATGCAGATGTTGACCATCGTCTGTGGGGGATCTCTTTATCCCCATGTGCCCGATGAGTTTAGTGAGATCGAGCATTTTCGTCCTGCAGATCGGAAGCCGATTCGTCATGATGTCCAGATCGTGCCGGGGACGAGATTGGCGGAGATCACGCAGCTGGCTCAGATGTCAGTGGTCTCCTGGCACCATCAAGCGATCCGCTCTGTGCCCCAAGGATGGCGGATCACAGCCTCCTGCACTGATGATCTGATCGAGGGGATCGAGCATTTAGAACATCCCTGGGCTCAGGCCGTGCAATGGCACCCGGAATTCTCTGTTGATGAGCCGGGACATCGTCGGATCTTTGAGGCCTTTGTGGCCGCCGTGCAGCACCATAAGTTGGAGCGCTCCCTCCCACCAGTCTCCTCTCATGAGCGGCCTTTCATCGCTCTGTAGATCTTCCTCAGGTTGACTCCTTTCGGTTAATCCTGATACTAGATCTGCAGCAGTGATGAGCTGAGGTGAGATCTGGGGTAGACGCAGATCTATCCTCAAACCTTGAGGGAATCTAAAGATCAGACTAGACTAAAGCCAACTTTAGGGCCCTACTGGGCTAAGGATCGATGTGCCGTGTCGGTGGTTACATCAGCCAACTTGACGGGAGCGTTCTAATATTGTTTTGGAGACCCTGCCGGAGCAGATCTATGACCCTTTCTTCCAGCCTATCTGCCTCTGAGACCTTGCTCGGAGACCCGCTCTCCGGGGTGGGGGAAGAGCTCTCCACCTTACGGATGACCGATGGCGGGGTGAGAGAGCTGCGATCGGACTCGGTGCTGACCCAACGGCTGAAACTGGTGGAGTCCCTCTGGGAAACCGTGTTGCAGCAGGAATGTGGGGATCGGTTGCTGAATCTGTTGCGAGTGTTGCGATCCACCTCTCAGGATGGACAGGCTCCCGAGCACCCAGCTACGGATGTGCTGCAGTTGGTGGAGAATCTGGGGTTAGAGCAGGCCATTCAGGCGGCCCGAGCCTTCGCCCTATTCTTCCAGCTGATCAATATCGTGGAGCAACATTACGAACGGGCGGCGGCTGCCGGTGAGGTGACCCATCGCCAACATAATGGTCACCGCAAGATCTCACGGGAGTTTGAGCGGCTAGAGAAACTGCTCCCCTACCTGAAGGCTCAGGGGGTGCCCCCCGGTTTATTACGACGTCTATTGGCGGATCTCTCCATTCGCATGGTGTTTACCGCCCACCCCACCGAGATCGTCCGACATACGATCCGACAGAAACAGCGCACCTTCTCGGCTCTGCTCAGTCAGCTGGATTGGGCTCAGTTTATGGCCCCCGACAAGATGGAGACGATCCAGGCCCAGCTGGCGGAGGAGATCTTGATCTGGTGGCGCACGGACGAGCTGCATCAGGTGAAGCCCACGGTCCTGAATGAGGTGGACTATACTCTGCATTACTTTGAGGAAGTGCTGTTTGACACGATCCCGCTGCTCCATGAACACTTCAGCCGGATGCTCAACAAGGTGTTTCCGGAGCTGGATCCCCCGCCTGCTAAGTTCTGTAGCTTCGGATCCTGGGTGGGGGCGGATCGGGATGGCAATCCCTCGGTGACGGCGGAGGTGACCTGGCAGACAGCTCGCTATCAACGCAATCTGGTCCTGGGCAAATACATCGAGTCTGTGAAGGAGCTGGTCAAGACCCTGAGCGTCTCCCTACATTGGGGGGATGTGGAGACCTCCCTCTTGGATGTTCTAGAGCAGGATCATCGTCAATTCCCCGATATCTACGAAACCTTCTCTCTCACTTACCGTCAGGAGCCCTACCGACTCAAGCTCCGCTACATCCTGCGGCGTCTGGAGATCACTCAGGAGCGCAATCAGAATCTGGGGGATTCCGCCTTTGCCCCCCAGCCCTCACTGCCCCCCAACTGTTACGCCCATGCCGAGGAGTTTTTGGGGGAGCTAAAAGTGATCCGGGACAGCCTCCGGTTTAGCGGTCTCAGCTGTCGACAACTGAATCATCTGATCACTCAGGTGGAGGTGTTTGGCTTTCATCTGGCCCATTTGGATATCCGCCAGGACAGTGGCTATCACGAGGCGGCCCTGACGGAGATCTTTGAGTTCCTCTGTCTGTTGGAGACCCCTTACGATCAGATGTCGGAGGCGGAGAAGGTGGAGTTCTTGTTGGTGGAGCTACAGACCCGCCGTCCCCTCTTGCCCTCTGAAGCCCCTTTAGCAGAGAAGACCCGCGAGCTGATCGATACTTATCGCACGATACGACGATTACAACAGGAGTTTGGCCCCGCCATCTGTCAAACCTACATCATCAGCATGAGCCGATCGGTAAGCGACATGTTGGAGGTGTTGCTGTTGGCCAAGGAGGTGGGGATCTATGACCCGATCAGTGGTACCGGCACGTTGAATGTGGTGCCCCTGTTTGAGACGGTGGAGGATCTGAAGCGAGCTCCCTCGGTGTTGACGGAGATGTTAGAGCTCCCTTCCTATCGGTCCTATCTCAGCCATCGGGGGGATCTTCAGGAGGTGATGCTGGGCTATTCCGACAGCAATAAGGACTCCGGCTTCCTCAGCAGTAACTGGGAGATCTACAAGGCTCAGCAATCCCTCCAGCATGTGGCGGAGACCTACGGGGCTCAGCTGCAGATCTTCCATGGTCGCGGCGGATCCGTAGGTCGGGGGGGTGGCCCAGCCTATGAGGCAGTGTTGGCTCAACCGGGTCGCAGCATTGGAGGACGGATCAAGATCACGGAACAGGGGGAGGTGCTGGCCTCCAAGTACTCCCTCTCGGAGCTGGCCCTCTACAACCTGGAGACGGTGACCAGTGCGGTGGTCCAGGCCAGTTTGTTACACACCTATCCCAACGATCTCAACGAGTGGTCGTTGTTGATGGAGCGATTGGCGGATCGATCCCGGCAGGTGTATCGGAGTCTGGTTTACGAGCAGGAGGGTTTCCTAGAGTTCTTCCATGAGGCCACCCCCATCGAGGAGATCTCCCAACTGCAGATCAGTTCCCGTCCGGCCCGCCGGAGTGGCAAGAAGGATCTATCCAGCCTCAGAGCCATTCCCTGGGTGTTTAGCTGGACCCAGAGTCGCTTTCTGCTGCCCGCCTGGTATGGAGTAGGGACGGCTCTGCAGGAATACCTGGATGAGGAGACCAACTTTAACCTGGGTCATATGCAATACCTCTACCGGGAGTGGCCCTTCTTCCGCATGGTGATCTCGAAGGTGGAGATGACCCTGGCCAAGGTGGATATGCAGATGGCCCGTCATTATGTGGGAGAGCTGGTCTCCGACGATAATCGGGAGCGGGGGGAGGCACTATTTGCCCAGATCCAGGTGGAGCTGCATCGGACCCGTGAGCTGGTGTTAGAGATCACCCAACGGCAACAGCTGCTGGACAATGATCCTCACCTACAGCGCTCGGTGCAACTGCGTAACGGCTCGATCGTGCCCTTGGGCTTTTTGCAGGTATCCCTGCTGAAGCGACTACGGGAGCATCGGGAGCCTCGGGTCGGACGATCTCGCTACAGTCGGGCGGAACTGCTGCGGGGAGCCATGTTGACCATCAATGGCATCGCGGCAGGGATGCGCAATACGGGCTGATCGGATCTCGGAGCGGGAGCCTCTCACTGCTAAGAACGGTGATCCTGAGGCAAGGCACCCTTCTCCCCGGAGCTGCGTCTATTCTGGTAGCATCTGCCAGATCCCTTTGATGTGTCATGACTCCAGAAGTCCCCTCCCTTCAGATCGCAACGGAGAGCGTCCACAGCCTACAGCAGCGCTGGCTGAGCCAGGGTGAGACCCTCCCCGATCCAGTGGTCCTCGAACAGATGATCCTGAATTTAGAGACGATCGCGGTGGCCGGAGAGGCCTCGGCGTATGACCATCCCGCCCAGCTCTGTCGGCAGATCCAGTCCATCCTGAGACAGCTCGGTGAGAAGCAGGCCCGGATCACCCCCGCTCTCCTCACCCAAATCTCCGAGGGATTGGGCACCCTGGCGATTATGATCCAAGCCCTCTCGGTCTCGGAAGGACCTGCCCTTTCCGTCCTGGAGCGACTAAGCGAAGGGATCTCCACTACCCTGACCAAAGCGGAGCAACACCTGCAGCACTAGCCCCACCCCAGGACGACCCAAACCCCCCCCACACACGACCCCCCCCCGACGGTGATACGACAGGATCCGGAGCCGATATCGCTGCAGAGCCCGCCGCCGAGGAATCCTCAACCCCTACAGAGGAAACGGACTCGGATCCGAAGGCCGCAGCATCAGAGACCTCCCCAACCCAAGCCCGCACCGATCACCATGATTTCGTCTGGTTGATGGGCCTGATCTTTGTGCTCTCCCTAGTGATGCGACTGTGGCATCTGGGCCAGTTTGAGGCTCCGGTCTTCGATGAGGTCTACTTTCCGGTTTTTGCTGAGAACTATCTGGATGGGGAGTCCTTCTATGATGTCCATCCTCCCCTCGGGAAATATCTGATCGCCTTAGGGATCCTCATCTTCGGTCGGGGCGAGATCGGCTATCGGATCATGCCTGCTTTGTTTGGAGCTCTGATCCCGGTGCTGGTGGCGGGGGTGGCCTATCGACTCACCTACTGGCGTAACTATGCCCTACTAGCGGGGGCGCTGATGTTGACCGATGGTCTCTTTTTGGTGGAGTCTCGCTATGGCCTGATGAATGTGTTTCTGGTGGCCTTCGGCTTCGCCGCTCAGATCTTTATGTTGACAGGGCTGACCCGTAAAGGGATCAATCAAGCCATCCTGTTCACCTGTGCCGGACTGATGTTAGGGGCCTCGATCGCGGTCAAATTCAATGGTCTCTTCTTCTGTGTGCTGTTCATCGCCCTGATGATCCTGGCCTGGGGAGTAAAGCTGATCTGGCCCCAGCAGCTGTTCCGTCTAGGGGTCCTAGCTCGGATCACTCAGGTGCGGTGGTGGCAGTATGTCTTCTGCTTTATCCTGCCCGCGTTTTTGATCTACGCCGTGATCTGGATCCCTCACCTGATCTGGATCCCGGTGGTGGGGGCGGAGCTGCAGGAGATCCCCAACTGGATCCCAGGCTTCTTGCAGCCGGTGGTCGAGGTGTTCCGGCCCCTGATCGAGTTCCTGCAAGGGGTGATCCAGATCAATCAATCCCTGATCGGTGGCCATACTGGCAGCAACCTGGTGGTGACCGACGATACCCCTGTCCATCCCTACTGTTCCACCAGCCTCTGGCCTGTGGTGCGAGACGTGCCAATCCTCAGGGATCTGCTGCCCCAACGGATCTGGGCGGCGGGGGCTTGGTCCTGGCCGATCTTGGGTCGTCCGGTGGGGTACTACTTTAACAGCGAGGGGGATGTGTGGCGGGCGGTCCATGCACTGGGGAACCCCATTCTGTGGTGGTTCTCGATCTTGGCGGTGTTGGGACTCTCGCTCCGGGGGGTGGGACAGTTCCGGGGCATCCCGGCCTATCTGCTGCTGGGTTTCGCGGCCAACTATCTACCCTGGTTCGCTGTCAGCCGCTGTGTGTTTATCTATCACTACATGAGCGCCCTAGCCTTTGCCATCATGGCCTTTGCCTGGGTGGCCTGCCTCTGGATGCATGATCAGCGGCGGTTCTTCCGAGGGCTGGGGATAACAGTAGTGGCTCTAGCGATCATGGGACTATTGCTATTTGCCCCGGTGTGGTATGGCTTCCCCCTCAGCTCCAGTGAGTTCTATCTGCGCATGTGGTTCAAGCCCAACGGGACTCCCCTATTTTGTTTCACCACAGAGCAGTGTTCTAAGACCCCAGTGCGATTTCCCCCCATCCCAGGGCTCAATTGGATCTAGTGCCTGGATCTAGCGCCTGATCAGAGTCAATGCCAGCACCTCCCCCAGGTTGATCGGATTCCTTGACTTTTCAGCGGTTGGGGTAAAGATAAGGATGGAGTGATACAATCTGTGAATCATCCTGTAAACCTTCCGTAAACTAGCAAGGAAGCAGGAGCCGAACAGTGCTCTGGGCCTGGGTTTGAGGGATCTTGCTGGATGTGAGAGTTGGTGATATTTGCTGTAGCTGGTACTTAGATCGCTATGGGAAGAACTCGCCCGAACCAGGCCGCCTACACCCAATACTCTGGGGGGAGTCCGCCTCAGCCGGTGCCCGTGGGGGTGATCGGGGTCGGCAATATGGGTCAGCATCACACCCGCGTCTTCAGCCGCATGAAGGATGTGGAGGTGGTGGGGGTGGCCGATATCAATGTGGAGCGGGGCCTGGATGTGGCCAGCCGCTATCGGGTGCATTTCTATGATGACTATCGGGAGCTGTTGCCCCAGGTGGCGGCGGTCTCGATCGCGGTGCCGACGGTACTGCACCATGAGGTGGGTCTCACCTGTCTGGAGGCTGGGGTGCATGTGTTGTTGGAGAAGCCGATCGCGGCCAACATCGCCGAGGCGGAGTCTCTGGTCAACCGGGCAGCGGACTGTAACTGTATCCTGCAGGTGGGCCATATTGAGCGGTTTAACCCCGCCTTCGAGCAGCTCTGTCGGGTGCTGAAGCGGGAGGTGCCTCTGGCCATCGAGGCCCAACGCATGAGCCCTTACTCCAATCGGGCCAGTGATGTGTCGGTGGTGTTCGATCTGATGATCCACGACATTGACCTCTTACTGGAGCTAGTGCCCTATCCCGTGATCAAGATCACCGCCAGCGGCAACCGGGCCTCCAAGCTGGGCTATCTGGATTACGTCACCGCCACCTTCACCTTTGCCAACGGCCTGATCGCCTCCCTCACCGCCAGCAAGGTCACTCAGCGCAAGGTGCGTCGGATCGCGGCCCACTGTCAGAACGCCCTGATCGAGGCGGATTTTCTCAATAGCGAGATCTCCATCTACCGACAGAACTCCCCAGATCTGATCAACGATTATGGTCAGACCCTCTACCAGCGGGATTGTCTGATCGAGAAGGTGCATACCGATAGCATCGATAAGCTCAACGCGGAGCTAGAGCACTTCATCAACTGTGTGCGAGGGGGCAATCAGCCCTCTGTGGGAGGGGAACAGGCTCTCAAGGCTCTCAAGCTGGCCTCTGAGATCGAGCAACTGGCTCTGGATGGCTGCTCCTGGAAAGAGAGCAAGGTGGCAGCCCATAACTTTGAGCTGTTGACCTAAGCCTGGATCTTGCTACCCCCTACCAAGGGCTGGGGGAATCCCGTTACACCTCATGGATCTCTGACGGACAGATGCCGGAGATCCCGTTGAGATCTGTCAAAATCGGGGAAGGATGAGGGCAGAAACGGGGATCAAACGATGGATCAACAACTGCGGATGAGCTGGCCACGACAGATCAAGCGATGGGGACTGAGGGTCGGGCTCATCAGCCTGATGGCCCTGCCGGGTTGGATCGGGGAGGTACGGGCCCAGAAGGTGGATCAGCTCTCCCAGGAGTTAGATCAAGCGGTGGCCCAGCAGCAGTGGGATCGGGCAGCCCAGATCATAGATCAGATGATCGCGGCACAGCCCAGTTGGGAGCCTCGTTTAAGTCAATATCGCAACCAACTCCAAGAGTTGGCCAGTCCTGAGTTCCCCGATCTCCCCCCTCTGCCTCAGGGATCTTCTGGAGCAGGATCGAGCTCTACTGAGACTGCCACAGGATCCCAGGGATCCCAGACAGACTGCAGCAAGGATGTGGATTGTTTACTCGATGCCGCCAGCACCTGTCAACCTGCCCGTGGCCGCTTCACCGCCGTGATCGACCAGGAGGGCATCCAGGGCTCAGGGGTCAACGATCTGGAGATCCAGGGTCAAACTCAGGCAGGCTGTCGGACGGTAACTCGGATCGAATCCGTTAGTCGTCTGGATCTATCCGGGGTGGGCATCGAACTGGGGAGTGCTTCAGATCAACTCTCCTTGGCCATCGTGGAGGAACTGCTACAGGGGACGGTAACCACCTGTCTCTATAACTCTGGAGCTGATCTGAGGGCTGTCCTGGAGAAGGATCTGGGTCGTCGTGAGGCAGATGTAGAGGTGTCCGAGATCCGACCTGCTGGGGGCTCACTCCTGCAGGGACCTGTGACTCTAGATGGCCGTGTGGTGGCAGACTGTCAGATCCAGATGCCCAATCAGTTAGGGGGGATTCCCTTTGACTTCGGTGATCTGTTCTAGGGTCTCAGGATAGTTCGGATCCAGACCATTCGGGTGAGTGGTAGAGTCATTCCATTTATCTTTCCACTGGTGTCACTTCGGTATCGTTTATGGCTTCCGCTCCCGTTGCAGTGCTCGTCGGTCTCGGCCCAGGTTTAGGCCGATCGGTTGCCCTCCGCTTTGCTCAGGAAGGCTTTGCCATCGGGATCATGGCTCGGAGCCAGGAGAAACTCGCTCCCGTTCAAGCCGAGATCCAGCAACAGGGCTCCGTTCTGGGGGTGACTGCGGATGCCACAGATCCCAACTCGATGCGAGCCGGGTTCGATCAGATCCAACAGCAGCTGGGCGCCCCTCAGGTCTTGATCTACAACGCAGGAGCCTTCGTGATGGGGGGCATCCTGGATCTGACCCCAGCACAGTTTGAGCACTGCTGGAAGACCAATTGTATGGGGGCTTTTCTGGCAGCTCAACAGGTTCTACCGGCCATGGTGGAGCGAGGTCAGGGCACGATCTTGCTCACAGGGGCAACGGCGGCCCTGCGCGGATCAGCTCGCTTCTCAGGATTGGCAGTCGGAAAATTTGGTCTCAGGGCATTGGCTCAATCCCTAGCTCGGGAGTTCGCTCCCCAGGGAATCCATGTGGCTCATATCGTCATCGACGGTCAGATCGACACCCCTAAGTTGCGGGCTCGTACCCCGGAACGAGAGGATCATACCCTACTCAATCCAGACGCTATCGCCGACACCTATTGGCATCTGCACCGCCAAGATCCCACGGTTTGGACCCTGGAGCTGGATGTGAGACCCGCCGTCGAGAAGTTTTGAGCGTGAGTTCCAACCCTTGAGCTGATCTAGCTGGGCCAACGCTACAGTTCACCGCTATGGCTTGACCCGTCATCTAGAGGGATAGAGGAGATCGAGTTCAAGCCAGCAGGAAGAGAACCGTCACAGCCCATCTGGATACGGAACGTGATCTGATCCACCACTGTCTCCAGTTGAGGCACTTGATCTGAGCCCACTAGAATCAAGCAAGGCTCACCTGTAGAGACATCGATCTCTGGCTCTGAGAGGATTGACATAACAACATTCGTAAGGGTGAATTCAACTACTTCTGTATCAATGTCCTCAGTTACCAAGATAAACAGCGTAGTTTGACGCTTTTCGGGAGCTGAAAAGATCGCTCTGAGTAATCGAGTCAAACTCTGTTCCAGCTCTCCCCCCTCCATGGCCCAATTAGGGCAAACTAACAGATTAGTGTCTCTCAGATGAGCTGCGATCTCCAGATCTAGTTTGAAGACTCCGCTGGCCTCAGGCTCGAATGGTATGATCTTTTCTAGAATTAACTCGATAACCTTTGAGTAGGTGTGCTCCTTTACTATATCTTGATGGAGGGCAGATGCGATCTCTAGACGCTCTGCTTGATGATCCGGATGGAGATAATAGTTAAGCTTCTCGTTCAGCTCCTCGATACTGTGGTACGAGATCTCTTTAGAAACACTGGTTAGTTTATCTAAATCAGATCTCCAGTCCGTCAAGATAAATCCCCCTACCGAGGCCACATCGATCACCCGATTAACAACTGCCGAATCAAACTGTAAAGAGGTGATATTAAGATTGATCTGAGAATCTTGATAGGTGTGGCACGCCTGAGTGTAATCAGACATGGGAGGGTGGTAAGTGATCAGCTCATTATCGATCCTACGACTTAGCCCCAATCCCATCATATAAGACGGATCGCCTCCGATGATGTGCAGCTCCATATTTTGGATGCGTCGGATGATCTCTCCTTTGAAGAAGAGAGAGTGATGGTTCAGCAGTGAGATATAGCAGTGCTTGAGGCTTAAGAAGTCAACAGGGGAGCTTAAGAACTCTGGATAATGTCTGGTCACGAAGTGAGTCGCTGCATATCTCAGACTGGTGTCCAGATTGGTAATGCGCTTCCATACGTCCGCCCTTAGATAGTGTGAATAGGGAAGGTTGGATAGTTCATCTCCCAAAGCAGGGTATACATGGCCGACAAAGCTAACTTTATACTGATAGGCCTCGGGAGGAAGTAGGCAAACAAATTCTGAGGCATGATGAAGAGAGAAGACCTGATCTATGCCTAGCCTGTTCAGATCTAAGAGATCGGAATCCTCTAAACAGAAATGATAAAATCTATCGCGGTGC